>PLFB01000215.1:358-8124 GCA_003137135.1 Acetobacteraceae bacterium | reverse complement strand
AAAAGCAGCAAAAAAAACTCTTGTTAATTGGGGCCGGTGGGGCGCTACGCACACGGTTTGCGGGTCCGGCGGGGGGTGCGGGCGGTGAAGCGGCGGACGACGCTGCGCTTGTCCGGCCTACGGGCCATGGGTCTCACGTCGAGAGCTGGAAGCCGTTGGAGACGGCGCTTTGGGTGGTGGCGACGTTTTGGGCAAAGGCGTCGCGGCTGGCGGCGTTGCTGCCGTCCAGCTGCTGGACCGTGGCGGTGGAGGCGGGGGGCGAGCTGGTGGCGGCGCTGCTGGTGCTGGTGGTGGCGGACGGCGTCGAGGACGGCGGGACGTAGGCGGCGGTGGCGGAGGACGATTCTGCCTCGGGCGCGGCCTGCGGTGCCGGCAGCTGCTCGTACGGGGGGACGTAGATGGTGCGGTAGGTTTTTGGTTCGCGCAAATCCGCCAGGCGCACGAAACCGCTGGCGCCGTCGTCGGTCTGCACCAGGGCATAATCGGCCTCGACCGAGGTGATCGTCACGTCCTGGTGGCGGGCGACCTGGCCGACCACCGGGGCATCCGGGTCCGGCTGGAGCAGCAGGGGTTCGGCATAGCGCAGGATTGCAGGCTTGGAGAGGGAGGTGGCGGGCGCCGCGGTGGGGGCGGCGCCGAGGTTGGTGGCGGCGGTGTCGAATTGCTGGCCGCGGGACTGGATCTGGCCGTTGATGGTCTGCGCGAGCTGCAGGTCGCGCTGCGCCCAGGTTTTGACCTGGGCCATCTGGGTGACGGCCTGATCCTCGGTGATCGTGCCGGCCTTGTAGTTGGCCCGGATGGTGGCGGCCTGCTGGAAGCGGCAGTCCATGTCCTCGTTGAAGGCGAGCTGGGTTTTGTCGATCTGGGCGTTTTCGGTGGTGAGATTGCCGGCGACGGTGGATTCCAGCTGCGCGGTGTTTTCGTTTTGCTGCTGCAGGGCTTCCCAATAGCCGCCGGCAGCACCCGCGGCGCCGCCGGCGACGGCGCCGATGAGCGCGCCCTTGAGATTGCCGCTGACCAGGCCGCCGATGAGCGCGCCGCCGGCGGCACCCATCGCGGCGCCGGCCAGAATGTCCTGGCCGAAAAAGTCGCCGGTTTCGTCGAGGGCGACGGCCTGGGCGTGGCAGCTATCGGTGCCGTCGTCGGGGCCGACGCGGCTGGCCTGGGTGAAGCCCTCGCCGCCGCCTGGCGTGGCGCAGCCGGAAAGCATGGGCAGCACCACCAGGGCCGCCGCCACCGGCAGACGCGTCGCGAACCGTTTGCCGTGAACCATCAACCGCTCCCATCTTTTTTCAAAGCCCGGCATAGTCATGCCCTGGAACGGCGGGATTGTCACGTTTGCGGATTGAAGGGGAGATACGATAGAAAAGAGGCGCTTTTTAAAAAAAGCGCGCAAAAACTTTTGCGAGCTGCGGGCCTGGGCGCCACCTCGCCGTTAATCGCCGCCTGCGGTGGCGATTAACGGCGCGGTGGCGCCCAAGCCCGCAGCTCGTAAAAGTTTTTTGGTTACTTTTTTTCAAAAAAGTAACTGCTTCCTCTAATAGGTTTTCCCTATCTCTCTATACTATAAAATCGATTTGAGTTATGGATGCCGCCGCGTCACAACACGATGCCAGAACTTCAAATCACCAAAATGGAGCAAGAAACTCATGGACGGCGACAATAAATGCCCGGTTGTGCATACGGCCCCGAAACATCGGACGGTGCTGGCTTCCATGTCCAACAGAACCTGGTGGCCGAACCAGCTGGACCTGAAAGTGCTGCATCAGCATTCAAAACTTTCCGACCCGATGGGCGAAGATTTTGATTATGCCGAGGCGTTCAAGAGCCTCGATCTGGCGGCGGTGAAGCAGGATCTCTATGCGCTGATGACGGACAGCCAGGAGTTTTGGCCGGCGGATTTTGGGCATTATGGGCCGTTGTTCATACGCATGGCGTGGCATAGCGCGGGGACGTACCGGATCGCGGATGGGCGCGGCGGCGGCGGCGCGGGGACGCAGCGTTTCGCGCCGCTCAACAGCTGGCCGGACAATGCGAGCTTGGACAAGGCGCGGCGGCTGCTCTGGCCGATCAAGCAGAAATACGGGAAGAAATTATCCTGGGCGGATCTGATGATTCTGGCCGGCAATTGCGCGCTGGAATCGATGGGGCTGAAGACGTTCGGGTTTGGCGGCGGGCGCGCGGATATCTGGGAGCCCGAGGAGGATGTCTATTGGGGGCCGGAAAAGACCTGGCTGGGCGATGAGCGCTATACCGGCGACCGCGAGTTGGAAAACCCGCTGGGTGCTGTGCAGATGGGGCTGATCTACGTCAATCCGGAAGGGCCGAACGGCAAGCCGGACCCGCTGGCTTCGGCCAAGGACATCCGCGAGACTTTCGCGCGCATGGCGATGAATGACTATGAGACCGTGGCGCTGATCGCCGGCGGGCATACGTTTGGCAAGACGCATGGCGCGGCGCCGCCGAGCGAATATGTCGGGGCGGAGCCGGAAGGGGCGAGTATCGAGGAGCAGGGGCTGGGCTGGAAGAACACCTTTGGCACCGGCAAGGGCGGCGATGCGATCACCAGCGGGCTGGAAGGCATTTGGACCACCAAGCCGGTGGAATGGACCAACGACTACTTTGACCACATGTTCAAATATGAGTGGGAGCTGACGAAAAGCCCGGCCGGCGCGTATCAATGGACGCCGAAGGACGGCGCCGGGGCGGGGACCGTGCCGGATGCGCATGACCCGAACAAGCGCCATGCGCCGACCATGCTGACGACCGATCTGTCGCTGCGGTTCGACCCGATTTATGGGCCGATTTCGAAGCATTTTCATGAGCATCCGGAGGAACTGGCCGACGCGTTCGCAAAGGCCTGGTACAAGCTGACGCATCGTGACATGGGGCCGGTGGTGCGGCTGCTGGGGCCGGAAGTGGCGCCGGCGCAAATCTGGCAGGACCCGGTGCCGGCGGTTGATCATCCTCTGGTCGATGCGGCCGATGTGACGGCGCTGAAGGCGAAGATTCTGGGCTCCGGACTTTCGGTGCCGCAACTGGTCACCACCGCGTGGGCCTCGGCCGCGAGCTACCGCGGCACGGATAAGCGGGGCGGCGCCAATGGCGCCCGCATCCGCCTGGCGCCGCAGAAGGATTGGGAGGTCAACCAGCCGGCGCAGCTGGCGAAGGTTCTCGCGGCCCTCGAAGGGATACAGAAGGCCTTCAACGATGCGCGGCCCGGCGGGAAGCAGGTCTCTTTGGCGGACTTGATCGTCCTTGGCGGGTGCGCCGCGATCGAAGCGGCCGCCCAAAAGGCCGGACAGACCGTGATTGTTCCGTTTACGCCCGGACGCACGGACGCCNNCCTGGCGCCGCAGAAGGACTGGGAGGTGAACGAGCCCGGCAAGCTGGCGGAGGTGCTGAAGACGCTTGAGGGCATCCAGAGCGCGTTCAATGCCGCGCAGACGGGCGGCAAGAAGATCTCGCTGGCGGACGTGATTGTGTTGGGCGGCGTGGCGGCGGTGGAAAAAGCCGCCAAGGATGCCGGGCACGAGGTGGAGGTGCCGTTCGCTCCGGGGCGGACGGATGCCACGGATGCGATGACGGACGCCGATTCCTTCGCGCCGCTGGAGCCGAAGGCGGACGGCTTCCGCAACTTCCTGAGCACGGAAGCGGACCGGCCGGCCGCGGAACTGCTGGTGGACAAGGCGCAGATGATGCGGCTGACGGCGCCGGAAATGACGGTGCTGATCGGCGGCCTGCGGGTGCTGGGCGCGAATTACGGCCAGTCCCTGCACGGTGTGTTCACCAAGCGGCCGGGCACGCTGACCAACGACTTCTTCGTCAACCTGCTGGAAATGGGAACGACCTGGAAGGCGACCGCCGAGGCAGACGTGTACGAGGGCGTGGATGAGAAAACCGGGGCGGTGAAGTGGACCGCGACCACGGTGGACCTGGTGTTCGGCTCCAATTCGCAACTGCGCGCGCTGGCGGAGGTGTTTGCCTGCGCCGATGGCGGGGCGGCGTTCGCGCACGACTTTGTGCGGGCCTGGACGAAGGTGATGAACGCGGATCGGTTTGATTTGGCGTAAGAAAGCAAGCAGCGCTTTTTAAAAAAAGCGCGCAAAAACTTTTGCTCCTGCGGGCGTTGGGTCCGGGAGTGCCTTTAATCGCCACCTTTGGTGATTAAAGGCACTCCCGGACCCAACGCCCGCAGGAGCAAAAGTTTTTTTGGTTACTTTTTTTTCAAAAAAGTAACTTCTTTGTTTCTTGCTGCACTGCACTCGCTGTTTGGGCCTTGTTTACAACGTGACTGACTTGCCGTGAACGCAGTTGCGCGGGCGGGCGTGGCGTGCGAGGGACAATTTTACCGGCAAATCTGCCGGCGCGCGCGAGCGCTTGTCACACACAAAAAAGGGAACGCACCGGTTTCAGGGGCGTCAGTCACACACATGAAGAAAATTGAAGCGATCATCAAGCCGTTCAAGCTAGACGAAGTGAAGGAAGCCTTGCAGGAGGTTGGCCTGCAGGGGATTACCGTGATGGAAGCGAAGGGATTTGGCCGCCAGAAGGGCCATTCCGAGCAGCATCGCGGGCCGGAATACGTGGTTGATTTTCTGCCGAAGATGAAGATCGAGGTGGTCTGCGAGGACCGCGTCGTGGAGCGCGCGGTGGAGGCGATCATTTCGGCGGCGAAGACGGGGCGCATCGGCGATGGGAAGATTTTTATCTCGACCATCGAAGAAGTGATCCGGATTCGGACCGGCGAGACGGCGGAAGCCGCGGTCTAAGGCAAGAAAGTAAGCAGCGCTTTTTTGAAAGAAAGCGCGCAAAAAACTTTTGTTAACCCCGGTTTTTGAGTGGCCGTTGTTTGGCCGCTCAGAGGCCGGGGAGCGTTTTGGGGCGGGGCGTGGAGGGGGGGGAATCATTGCAGTTTGCTGCGGGTGGCGTTTGCGGCGCTGGTGGTCCTGTCGCATTCGTTCGACCTGATCGATGGCAATCCGGACCGGCAGCCGGTGTATCGGCTGTTTGGCACCGTGACGTTCGGGGAACTGGCGGTTGACGGGTTTTTTATCGTCAGCGGGTTTTTGATCACGGGGAGTTTTCTGGGGTCGGGATATGGGGCGTATCTGGGCAAGCGGGTGCTGCGGATTTATCCGGGGTTTCTGGTGGCGTTTGTGGTTTCCATTGTCATCGCGCAGGTTTTTTCGGGGCACGCGATGGATCTTTAGAATTCCCCGGCTTTCGAGCCGGCCGTGCCCCGGCCATTCAAAAGCGGCCTTTAACGAGTTAGCAACTTTCAAGTGATCTACCATCCGCGCGGCACTTAGCCGGAGCCGATCGCGGCGGTTTTCGTATTTTTTACCACCAGGACATCACATGACACTGAACAATATTTCGATCGGCCAGCGATTCCTGTTGGGCTTTGGAATCATGCTGACGATCCTGATCGGTCTGAGCGTGTTCGCCGGTTGGCGTGTCAACGAAATTGCCCAGAACCTGCAAACCATCAATCACGTCAACAGCGTCAAGCAGCGCTACGCGATCAATTTTCGCGGCTCGGTGCATAACCGGGCCATCGCGATCCGGGACGTCGTCCTCGTCCCCGACCAGGACGACGTCAACGCCGCCATCGCCACCATCGATCTTCTGAACGCGGCCTACGACCAATCCGCGGTCCCGATGGACGCATTGATGGCGTCTGGCGCGCAAGTCACGCCTGACGAGGTCAGCATTCTGGCCAGCATCAAGGCCACGGAAGCGCTCACGATGCCGGTTATGCAGCAGGTCATCGCGCTGCGCCAAAGCGGCGACGTCAAAGACGCGACAAACTTGCTTCTGACGCAGGCCAAGCCTGACTTCATCCAATGGCTCGGTCAGATCAACCAGTTCATCGATCTTGAGCAGGCCAAGAACAAGGCCATCGGGGACGAGACGGCCGCGATCGCCGATGGTTTTTTCTGGCTGATTTTTGCCGCCTGCGGCTTAGGGCTGGTGCTCGGCGTCGTGATCGCATCGTGGTCGATGCGTCCGCTCGGCTCGCTCAGGGATATTGTGAAAATCATGGGCCGGATCGCGGCCGGTGATGCGAACGTGAGCATTCCCGGCGTTGCGCGCGGCGATGAGGTTGGCGCGATCGCCCGCGCCGTGCAGGTTTTTAAGGACGATGCCGTGAAACGGCAGAAGCTGGAAACGGCCGCCACGCAATTTCAAAGTCAGCTGGATGCCAAGCTGAAAGAGATGGAAGCCGCTTTCGAAGCGAGCCGCGCCAGTTCAAAGGCCTTGATCAGCGAGATGGGCGCGGCGCTGGCGGAGCTTGCAAAGGGCGACCTGACCGTTCGGGCTGCCAAGGCCGGGTCGGCCGAACATCAGGTCTTGATCTCGGACCTTAATGCCGCGGTTGAGTCGATCCAGGCCACGATGCTGGCGATCGGCGCGAACGCCCATGCGGTGCGCGCCGGGGCGGAGGAAATTACCCAGGCATCCGACGACCTCGCCCGCCGGACCGAGCAGCAGGCGGCGAGCCTGGAGGAAACCGCGGCTGCGCTGGATGAGATCACCGCGACGGTGCGCAATACCGCCGAAGGGGCGAAGGAAGCGCGCCAGGTGGTGGCGGCCGCGAAGACCGATGCGGTGCGTTCCAGTGACGTCGTGAAGGACACCGTGGCGGCGATGAGCGGGATCGAGACCTCGTCCAAGCAGATCGGCAACATCATCGGCGTGATCGATGAAATCGCCTTCCAGACCAACCTGCTGGCGCTGAATGCCGGCGTGGAAGCGGCCCGCGCCGGCGATGCCGGGCGTGGTTTTGCAGTGGTCGCCACCGAAGTGCGCGCCCTCGCGCAGCGCTCGGCCGAGGCGGCGAAGGAGATCAAAATCCTGATCTCGGCTTCGAGCGAGCAGGTTGCCAGCGGCGTGACGCTGGTCGGCGAGACCGGCAAATCGCTGGCGCGGACGCTTGAGCAGGTGGAGCAATTGAATCGCCTTGTTACCGAAATCGCGGCCTCCGCGCAGGAGCAGTCGACCGGGTTGCACCAGGTGAACACGGCCGTGAACCAGATGGATAAGGTGACGCAGCAGAATGCGGCGATGGTGGAAGAGTCAACCGCCGCCAGCCACAGCCTGGCTGGCGAGGCCGCGGAACTGACGAGGCTGGTCGCGCAGTTCCAGACCGGCGCGGCACCAGCCCATGACGGCCACGAGCCGGCACCTAGGCAAGCTTCGCGTCAAAGGACCCGCGTTGTCGCCTGAGCGGCGATAGCGGCAAGCAAGAGGCGGGAAAATCGCAAGTTTTTTGATTACTTTTTTCAAAAAAGTGACTGCCTTCTTGCTTTCTATGGCGCCGGAGCGGGGGCGGCGTTGAAGAGCGCGTTGGGCAGGGCGGAGTTGGCGTAGGTCGGCATGACGCCGTTCCATTTGCTGATCAAAGCGAGTTCGATGAGTTCGGGGGTGAGGGATTTTTGTTTCAGCGCGTAGGCCTGCGCGTCCGCCTGGGCTTGCAGGATGGTGGCTTTGGCCTGGCCTTGCGCGATCGCAACCGCGGCGTCGGCCTGCGCGTTGGCCTGCACGACCTGCTGCTGGGCGGAGACCTGGACCTGCTGGAGTTTGTATTGTTCCTCCAGCGCGTTTTGCTGGGCGATCTGTTTGTTTTCGATGGCCTGTTCGTAGGCGTCCGAAAAATTGAAATTGGTGATGTTCACGCCATCGACGATGACGTCGTAGGTTCTCAAATCGTCGGAGATTTTTTGTTTGATTTCGCTGGCGAGCTGTTCGCGGCGGGTGAT
>PLFB01000215.1:0-350 GCA_003137135.1 Acetobacteraceae bacterium | reverse complement strand
TGCTGGTCGTGCGTGGCGGCGGATTCGGTGGTGGTGGCGGTGTTGGGGGTGATGTCGATTTCGGTGATGTTGGAGATGAAGGGCGTGCGCCAGTGCAGGCCGGGGCCGAGCGTGTCCTGGCTGGGGGCGCCGAAATTGGTGAGCACGCCGATATAGCCGGCTTCGACCTGGTAGAACGGGTCCAGCAGCCAGCCGGCGAGCAGCAGGGCGAGCAGGGCGGCGGCGATGGTGATGCTGCGCGGCCCGAAGGGCAGCGGGCGGCCGGGCTGGGTTTTGATGAACTGCGACATGGCTTTGGAGTCCTGAACGGGTGCGCCCAGCGCAACTAGCAGGTTTGCGCGATTCGGCCC
>PLFB01000134.1 GCA_003137135.1 Acetobacteraceae bacterium | reverse complement strand
ACCAGCGCCCGCAGTTCGTAAAAATTTTTTGCTTCTTTTTTTTAAAAAAGAAGCGCTTCCTTCCCTCCCATGCCCCGCCCCAAGTCCGGCCATCGCAACATGACAGCCGCGCAGGCCGCCAAACTCCAGGGCGCCCCCAAAATCCTGGTCCAGCGCCTCGAGGACGGCGAGGTTTTCGAGCCGCGTGACACCGAGGTAGATCCGCTAACCACCCCCGGCGAGGCCTGGCAGGCGCGCGCCGAAACCGGCAAAAAACTCCGCGCATTCTGCCCGCGCGAATCCCACGGCGACTGGTCGCCCGATCCTGCCCGCCCGGACCCGCTCGACCTCATCCACGCCAGCAACAAGGGCCGCGTGCCGGAACTCATCAAGCTGCGCCTCAAACGCATGTCCGCCTCCCCGTTCGCGTTTTACCGCGGCGCTGCTTGCATCATGGCGTGGGACCTGTCCAAGACCCCCAACACCGGCCTTCCGGTGGTGATCGACGGCGACTGCCACATCGACAATTTCGGCCTGTTCGGCACGCCCACCGGCCAGGTCATTTTCGACCTCAACGATTTCGACGAAACCACCATCGGCCCCTGGGAATGGGACCTCAAACGCCTCTGCGCCAGCGTCAACCTCGCCGGCCGCGCCAACGGTCTCGACAAAAAAGAGCGTTTTAGCGCCGTCAAGGAAGTGGTGGACGGCTACCGCTGGGCGATGGACCGCCTGCAATCCCTGCCCGTCATCGAACTCTGGAACCGCCACACCGTGCCCGAGCGCATCGACAACCGCCAGATGAAGCTGGACAAAAAATCCGCCGCGATCATTCAAAAATCCGTAGCCAAGGCCAAGGACAGCACCAACGCCACCCTGCTCGACTCCGCCGCGCACCGCGACGGATCAGAAAACTGGCGCATCAAACTGGACCCGCCCATCACCACCGCCATTTCGTCGTCATTACGCAAACAAATCATCACCGCGCTGCATGGCTACATCGAAACCCTAGCCCCCGAGCGCCAATACATGATCCGCCGTTACCACGTGGAGGATGTGGTGCAGCGCGTCGTCGGCGTCGGCAGCGTCGGCCTGCGCGCCTACATGGTCCTGCTCATCGGCAACGGCGAAAACGACGGTCTCTTCCTGCAGCTGAAAGAAGCCGTGCAACCCGCCGCCGCCCCCTACCTTCCCATCCTCCCAAAGCCCTACAAGCACCAAGGCCAGCGCGTGGTGTACGGCCAGCGCCTCCTGCAAGCCGCCGGCGACCCGCTCCTGGGCTGGACCACCATGGAAAACCGTGACTATTACGTCCGCCAAATGAAAAATTTCAAAGCCGCGATCCCCACCGAGTGGCTAAGCGGCCGCCCCTTCAACTTCTTCGCCTTCGCCTATGGAACTTTGCTGGCCCGAGCCCACGCAAGAGCCGGCGACGCCGCCGTCATCTCGGGTTACTGCGGCGCCTCCGACGCCCTAGACGAATCCCTAGCCCTCTTCGCCGAACGCTACGCCACCCAAACCGAACAAGACCACGCGCGTCTGCTGAATGCGCTAAAGTGAGCAATCGTCCACTGGATTCCAACAGAGGCACCACATCACGGTCCCGCCTCCTTCCAGCTTTTGCCTGGCTGCTTCTAACAATTTCAGCTACCGCCATAGCCTTGTTCTCCCTGCGCTACGCCCTGCCGCACATCCCAGCGCCTGCCCGGCTTACAAACGTCACCACACGCCGCGTCGCCCTCTCCATTCACGCCGTCTCCGCCGCCATAGCCCTGCTGGCCGGCCCTTGGCAGTTCGTCACCAGCATCCGCAGCCGCCATCCCCAACTACATCGCGCCCTGGGCAGGTGCTACGCCCTCGCCGTGCTCATCGGCTGGTGCGCCTCCCTCCCCATCGCCCTACACGCCCAAACCGGCCCCATCGCCTCCGCCGGCTTCCTCACTCTGGGCGCATGCTGGATCGCCACCACCACCACTGCCATCTGGAAAATCAAACACAGCGACATCCCAGCCCACCGCCGCTGGATGACCCGCAGCTACGCCCTAACCACCGCCGCCATCACCCTGCGCATCTACCTCCTCATCATCCTAACCCAAAACATCCCCTTCGTCCCCGCCTACCGCACCATCGCCTGGCTATGCTGGATCCCAAATCTTCTGCTCGCAGAATTCATTCTAATAAAAAAACAAAAAATGCATTGACCAATTTCGCCATCCACGTCAATCATCTCTGCCCGTCTCAATTTCCGCTTTCGTCTCATACCGCAGCATGGCGACCAATTCGTCCTCTCCAAAAGTCGAAAGCGCGATCCCGGACGTCAGCAAAAGCCAGCCAAAAACAACCAACAAAACGCCAACACACGGAACACCAATCTCCCCAAAAAAGAGTCTGTGAGCCGAAAAAGCCGCAAAATATCCGTTTCACCCAACCCATCTCACGCCAGGTCAGTTCCGAAACGAAAAAGTCATCCGCAAATTTCAAAAAACTACCCCAAACCCATACCTCTCCCCAAACCCCTCCGCAAACGCAATCATCGCCTCATCATACGTCACCATCCTGCACCCCAACTCAATCGCTGTCGCCATCAACATCCGGTCCCCCGGATCACGCCGCAAAAACTCCACAAGCCTATAACTCCGAGAGGCCGCAGACGCCGTCAAAGCCACCCCTTCAAACCCCGGACGTTCCAAAAAACGCCTAACCCAAACATCCGCCGCCACATCCAGGTTCAGCCGCGCCCCATTCACCAGCTGCGCAATCTCCCAAGCGGAGACAGCACTAAAATAAATCTTTCCTCCCGCCCGCCAGCAATTTTCAATCAGCTGTAACGTCCCCGGTCTAAGCCTCACATCTCCAATCTCCAGCCAAACCGCGATATGCGTGTCCAACAAAAGCGCATCGCTCACCGGTCAATTTCCGCCCCGGTCTCCGCATCATTTGGTTCATCCATCGCCGGCGCTAGTGGGTCCACCCCATCGGCGTACCGCGCAGACCCCGGAAACCTCCCAAACAACGTCCCCGTTCTCTCCGTCTTCTCCAACAACCCCCGCATCGCCATCGCCACAGCCTCAGTCTTATTTCCCCCCGTCAGCTTGGCGGCAGCACTCTCAATCATCCCCACCACGTCGGGCCGGTTGATCGTCACCACATTTGCCATCACAAATCTCCAATCATTATGCCATTAATGATATAATGATTGCTCCCCGTCCTCAACTCAATTCCTCATCAGCCCCACCATGACACCAAAACAAAAACCCCCTATCCTCCCCTCATGGTCCAAAAATTCCCCACCACCCGCCTCCGCCGCAACCGCTACGACGACGCCACCCGCCGCCTCGTCGCCGAGCACAAACTGTCCACCGACGATCTCATCTGGCCCATCTTCATAAAATCCGGCACCGGCGCCCCCGAACCCATCAACGCCATGCCCGGTGTCTCCCGCACCACCCTGGAAAACCTCCCCCGCCACGTCGAACTCGCCGCCACCCTCAAAATCCCCGCCATCGCCCTCTTCCCCGCCACCCCCCCGGACCTCAAAAACGCCGAAGGCACAGAGGCCCTCAACCCCGAAAACCTCCTTTGCCAGGCCACCAGAATCCTGAAACGCGAATTTCCCCACATCGCCATCGTCGGCGACGTCGCCCTCGACCCCTACACCAACCACGGCCATGACGGCGTGCTGCGGGACGGCTACGTCGCCAATGACGAAACCCTCGAAATCCTCGTCAAACAGGCCGTGAACCAGGCCAACGCCGGCGTGGACATCATCGCCCCGTCAGACATGATGGACGGCCGCATCGCCGCCCTGCGCGCCGGCCTGGACGCGTCCGGCCACATCCACACCCGCCTGATGTCATACGCCGCCAAATACGCCAGCGCCTTCTACGGCCCCTTCCGCGACGCCATCGGCTCCGGCGGCGCCCTCAAAGGCGACAAAAAAACTTACCAGATGAACCCCGCCAACGCCGAGGAAGCCCTGCACGAAGTCGCCATGGACATCGACGAAGGTGCCGACATGATCATGGTCAAACCCGGCATGCCCTATTTGGACATCATCCACCGCGTGAAACAACGCTTCCAAGTCCCTGTTTTCGCCTACCAGGTTAGCGGCGAGTACTCCATGATCATGGCCGCAGTAAACAACGGCTGGATGGACCACGACCGCGCCGTCCTAGAATCCCTCCTCAGCTTCAAACGCGCCGGCTGCTCCGGCATCCTCACCTACTTCGCCGTCACCGCCGCCAGACTTTTACAAACGTCCTAGAACCGCCGCCAGCGCCACCGCCGCCCGGTCCACAACGGAAAACGCCCTAGAAACATCCCCCAACCTTCGCCGCGCCAACACCCCCAACAGCGCCGCCGCCATCGCCTCCCGAGGCACCTCCTGCGCCAACAACCCCTTCGCCACCTCCAACAACCGCCCCTCACTGCCCTCCGGCACCACAAGCCGACCCCGCGCCCTCAAAAACGGCGCCGCCCTTAACGCCCCCACAATCCCATACCCCGTCCCCACATCCTCCACCGCCGCCGAATCCACTCCCAAATATTTCCCCGCCACCCGCGCCAACCTCCCCGCCGTCCCACGGACATAATTCATAAAACCATCAAAATCCGGCGCGTCCTCCTCCACTTCAAAACCCCTCGCCTCCACCAGCCCCAAAAGATCCCCCCGCTCAAACCACCCCTCCCTTAGCGCCGCTCCCAGCGGCCCCGCCACCTCGTGCCGCCGCTCCGCCCCCTCCACCACCTCCCGCCACCACGCCAGCCGCACCAGCGCCATCATCGGCTCGCTCGCCACCTCCCGCGCCCGCGCCAGCTCATGGTTGAACGCATAAAGCAGCCACAATCCCTCCCGTTTCCCCCCCGGCGCAAACAACGAACAAAACCACCGGTCATAATCCGCCCGCCGCACCATATCCCCCATTACGCTTGACTGACCCATGCCCAGTCCATAGCTAAACGAAGTCCCGAAACGAACCCCCAACAGGAGACACCCAGAATCATGGCCTTCGAACTCCCCGCCCTGCCCTACACCACCGCCGCCCTCGCCGGCCGCGGCATGTGCCAGGAAACCCTGGAACTCCACCACGGCAAACACCACCAGGCCTACGTCACCGCGCTCAACGGCTTCGTCGAGAAAAACGCCGACCTCCAGGGCAAAACCCTCGAGGAAATCGTCGCCTTCTCCTACAACAAGCCAGACCTCGCCCCGGTCTTCAACAACGCCGGCCAGCACTGGAACCACATCCTCTTCTGGCAAAACATGGCCGCCGACGGCGGCGCCATCCCGTCCAAACTCGAAGCCAAACTCGTCGAAGATTTCGGCTCCGTCCAATCTTTTAAGGACGCCTTCAAAGCCGCCGGCGTCGGCCAATTCGGCTCCGGCTGGGCCTGGCTCGTCCTGGCCGCCGACGGCAAGCTCAAAGTCACCAAAACCCCCAACGGCAGCAACCCGCTGGCCACCGGCGAAGGCAAAGTTCTGCTCGGCGTGGACGTCTGGGAACACTCCTACTACCTGGACTTCCGCAACCGCCGCCCCGACTACCTCACCAACTGGCTCGACAACCTGGCCAACTACGAATACGCCGCGGCAGTGCTAGGTTAAGAAAGCAAGAAGCGCTTTTTGAAAAAAG
>PLFB01000188.1 GCA_003137135.1 Acetobacteraceae bacterium | reverse complement strand
GAAGCGGAGCAAAAGTTTTTTGCGCGCTTTTTTTCAAAAAAACGCTTCTTCCCTTGCTTCCTTTTGCTCTGCGCTCTGCTACCCCTCCTAGGCGACAACACCGACCGCCAGCTCGGCTTCGAATTCGCCGCCACGCTCACCCTCGCCACCCTATGGAATCTCCTGGCCGGCTATGCCGGCGTCGTCTCCATCGGCCAGCAGGCCTTTGTCGGTCTGGGGGCCTATTTCCTGTTTGCGCTGGTCGTCTTCGCCGGCGTGCCGGCGCTCGCCGCGGTGCCGCTCGCGGCACTCGCCTGCGGCGTCATCGCCGTCCCCTCCGCGCGTCTCCTATTCCGCCTGCGCGGGCCATTTTTCGCCATCGGCTCCTGGGTGCTGGCGGAGGTTTTCCGCCTCACCTTCGCGCAGATCTCATCGCTCGGCGGCGGCTCCGGCATGTCGCTGCCCATCATGTCCATCCTCGCCATCAGCCATAGCCGGCCGGAGCGATTGTTACTCTTTTATGTTTTTTCCGCCGCCCTGGCGCTGGCGACGACGGCGCTGGTTTTTGCGCTGCTAAAGTCCCGTTTCGGTCTCGGCCTCACCGCGATCCGCGACGCCGAGCCCGCCGCCGCCTCGCTCGGCGTGGACGTGATGTGGCTCAAGCGCGTCGTGTACATCATCGTCGCCGCGGTCACAGGCCTGGCCGGCGCGCTGCTGTTTTTACAGAATGTCCGCATTTCGCCGGACGCCGCGTTCAGTGTGAATGACTGGACCGCGAACATCATATTCATCGTGGTGATTGGCGGTATTGGCCGGCTGGAAGGCCCGCTCATCGGCTGCCTGGTGTTCTTCGGCCTCCGTGCCGCCTTTGCGGATTACGGCGCCTGGTATCTCATCGGCCTTGGGCTGCTGGCCATCCTCATGATGCTGCTCGCCCCTGCCGGAATCGCCGGTCTTTTAGACCAGCTTCGCAACAGACTTCAGAAACGGTAGCCGATCTGAAAACTGATGACGGGATAGAAACTCATTTTGTCGATCATCTTGTCGGCCTTGTAGCCGTTCGACAAAATCTGCTGGTTGAACTGCGGGAAGGTGGCCAGCAGCCCGGTGGTGTTCATCTGGATATGCCCGTTGCCCTGGTAGATCGCGCCGGCATCGGCGGTAAACGTCCAGTGCTTGCCGGAGTTGATGTTGTAGCCCACGCCGAAATACGGCGAGACAGGGTTGAACCTGATCGGGCCATGCACATTGCCGATCGCGCCGGTGTAATGCGTCTGCGTGATGAAGCCGAGCAGCGCGCCGGTGACTTCCGGCGTGCTGGAAAAGTTGGCGTTGTTCTGGTTGAACACGACGCCGCCGGTGAGATGGAAATTGCCGTGGAACGGATAGTAATCGGCATAGACGCTTTCATTCTGGAACGTCGCCTGGGCACGCGAATGCGCCTGGCTTTGGATGAAGTTGAAGCCGAGCCGGAAGAAGTTGGCGTTGAAGCGCAGGCCGAGCAGGTCATGCGGGTCGTGGAAGCCGACGGTGCCGCCGGCGCCGAGCGTGGAGACGCCGGACCAGACGGTGATCTGCGGAATCTTAAACCAAGGTGAATCAGCCAAAGCGAGATGCGGCACGGCGAGGCAAGTGCCCGCCACGAGTAACTTTTTTAACATTTTCACGAACTACCTTTTATAAACTTGATAGCCGTGTGATTATCGGCGGCCGGTAAACGGCAAGTTATCAAAAACCAACTTTCTTCTTTACCAATTCAAAACATCGCCGCTCTAACTTGCTGATTCGGCATCTGTCCCCCACCCCACAACTTAAGGAAGATTTACCGCTCGCCAATTCTCAATTAAAACATTAATGGGTTGGCAATCTAATCCAGCGCAGCGAGACAGGGTGGTCGGTAAACATGAGTCAGCATTTCTTCGGGCCGGGCCGTGCGCGCGGTTTACAAAGCCTTGCCATTGGCGCGGGCGCCTTGCTCTCCGCCTGCGCGACCACCCCCGCCAGCACCACGCAGGCGCCCCAGGCGGCGGCGCAAAACCCGGTGCTGCAGGCGCTCGCCGCCGGCGCGCTCAACACCCCGTTGGCGGTCGCCACCCCGCAAGGCACGCAGACCGTAACGGTGCTTTCCGACTATATTTCCGGCGAGGGCCAGGAATGCCGCGCCTACACCCTGGCCGCCGCCGGGGCGTTGCCGGCGCAAAAATTGGCGTGCAATGACGGCACGGCCTGGCGCGACATTCCGCCGCTCGCGCCGGCCGCCAACCCAGGGACGCAGCCATGAGGCTTTTTGCCCGCCTCGCCGCGGTTTGTCTCCTCCTCGGCCTGGCCCACAACGCCGTGGCGCAGCCTGCGCCGCCCGGCGGCCTGGGCAGCGGCAATGTCTCGCCGGGGCCGCTGCCCTCCATCGTGCAGCAGAGCAACGCCGCGTCGCAGGGCGCCAACAATAACGCCGTTCTCACGCCGCAATCCTCGCTGCCGCCGGGGCAGAACCCGGCGATTTATTCCGGCGTCACCGCGCCCGTGCCCATCGGCTCCGGCGGCCCGCCATTGCCCACGCTGAACGCCGTGCAGCAGGGCACCAACAATCTGGTCCCGTTCGGCGCCAGCCTGTTCACCAACACCAACCCGCCCTCCAGCGCCGCGCCCAACCCCAACTACGTCATCCAGCCCGGCGACAACGTCGCCATCAACGTCTATGGCGGCATCACCTCGCAGGCCACCGCGCCGGTCGATACGCAGGGCAATATTTTCCTGCCCAGCTTCGGCCCCGTGCACGTCGCCGGCGTGATGGCGGCGAACCTGCAGGCCGCCGTGCAGCAGCAACTGGCGCACGCCTTCACCGGCAATGTCAGCGTCTATGCCGTGCTGGAAAGCCAGAGTTCCATCAACGTCTATGTCGCCGGCTACGTGAAGGCGCCCGGCCAGTACGAGGGCAGCGCCAGCGATTCCGCGCTGGACTTTCTGCTCCGCGCCGGCGGCGTCGATCCCGTCCGCGGCAGTTTCCGGGACATCTTTTTGCTCCGCGGCGGGCGCGAGCTGCAAAAGATCGACCTGTACGATTTTCTGCTGTCCGGCGCGCAAATCCCCAGCACGCTGCATGACGGCGACACGATCCTGGTCGGCCGGCAGGAGCCGATGATCGCCGCGCAAGGCGCGGTGCGTAACAACTATCTCTTCGAGCTGCCCGGCGCCCAGGCTTTTGGCGAATCGCTCATCCAACTGGCGCAGCCATTGCCCAGCGCCACCGACGCGCTGATCACCGGCACGCGGGGCGGCGAGCCATTCTCGCATTACGTGACGCTGGCGGAACTGGCCACCACCGCGCTGCAGGACCAGGACGAAGTCACCTTCGTGGCGGACGCGGCGGCCACCACCATCACCGTGCAGGTGCAGGGCAGCCGCATCGGCCCCTCGGTGCTGGTGGCCGATGCCGGCGCCACGCTGAAGACGGTGCTGCAATACGTGCACGTCAACCCGGCCGAAGCGGCGACCGACTCGGTCTATATCATCCGGCCGGGCCTGGCCGCACAGCAATACCAGGCCATCCAGTCGGCGCTGGACCAGTTGCAGCAGGCGCTGTTCTACGCCACGTCGCTCACCACCGGCGAGGCGCAGATCCGCGCGACCGAGGCGCAGTCGATCCAGACCTACATCAACAACGCCCGTACCGTGCAGCCGGACGGCGTGCTGGCGGTGGCCGACGACAACAACGTGCAATCGGACGTGCTGCTGGAAAACGGCGACATCATCGTGATCCCGCAAAAAACCGATACGGTGATGGTGGCGGGCGAAGTGCAATCGCCGCAGGCCCTGAAATTCGATGCCGCCGCCACGCGGGCGGACTATATCGCGCTGGCCGGCGGTGCCACGGAGCGCGGCCAGGCTTCGCGCTCGATCATCAAGCGCCTCAGCGGCCGGCTGGTGCTGGACCCGAACGCGAAGGTGATGCCGGGCGACGAACTGATCGTGCTGCCCTACGTGGAGACCGAAGATTTCGTGATCACCCAGGACGTGCTGAGCCTGATCTACCAGGTCGCGGCTTCGACGTATTTTGCGAGTAAGTTGTAGCCGGCGGGCCAGCGCGTGAAGGAAGCAAGCAAGTAGCGCTTTTTTGAAAAAAAGCGCTGCTTGCTTTACTTTTCCTCGCTTTAGCTTGCCGGCGTGCGCAGCACGCTCGCCCAGTTTGAAACGTCCAGCCCCGTCAGCTCGGCAAATTCCAGCACGTCATCGCGCACCAGATCATAGATCAGGTCACGGTCCGCCTGGGTCGGCTTCATGCCGTCGGTCACGGCGGGACGCGGGTTTTCCCGTTTCGGGTCAACATCGGGAAACGGCTCGATTTGCAAAAACTCGGCGATCACAGCCAGCGTCGCCTTAGGGTCTGTGACCAAATCGTCGAAACGTAAAAACAGCAGCTGGTCGCGGGGAAAATTAGTCAGGGCCCGGCGGACCTGACCGGCGTACAGCCCACGTTCGATATAGCTGAAGACTTCTCGTTTCTTGGATTTCGGCGGCAGCCTCTCCAGGCGCTTGCGTCCGTGGCGGATCGCCTCGGCGAATAACAGCTTTTCCTTTTTCCGCCCGTACACCATACACCAATGCGACCACGCCCGATCGAACGGGTCCCGAAAAATATAAATAAGTTTCGCCTGCGGATTATATAGCTTGATGCGTTCGATGCAGCCGGACCAGTAGGCATAGACCGGCGTCACGTCGAACCGCTTGCCGTTGACGCTGCGCGAAAAATATTGGTCGAACTTGGCATAGTTCGGTTTGTTCCAGTTGATAGTCTCATCATTGAAAAAATTCAGCTCTTTATAGACCGCGGCGGACAATTCGGGATGTTCGCAAAAAAACGCATCGAGCGTGGTGGTGCCGGCCTTTTGCACGCCGCACACAAATATCGAGACGCGTTCGACGCCTGGCTTTCGGGTCTTGGGCGGCTTTCGAACCCGACCCGGCTTTCCAGCCTTGCTTGGTTCTCCGGCGCGCCTCGTCCAGGCCGGCCGCTCCGCTTTCGCCGTAATTGTCATTCTATCGTCCAAAACGAGCCCAATCGAAAAAGAGCATGGTGAAATAACCATACAACGTAGCCATGGGACAATGGAAGCTGTTAGACCAAGGCGCGGAGGCGAGGCAAAAAATGACTGAGCGGCAGGATCGGCGGGAGCGGCAAGAACACAAGCAGGCGCGGCAGGTCAGGCGCGCCGCGCGGGCGCAGCAAGACGGGCAGACGCAGGAGCAACGCCAGCAGGCCCGGATGAAGCGGCGCGCCGAACGCGCGCAGGAAGTCGCCGCCAATGCGCGCCCGGCCGGTGCAAAGCCAGCCATCAAGCCAGGGAAAATGCGCAAGGGCGCCGGCGGTGCCAGGGCCGGAGGGAAAGCGCCCGAACAAGGGATGCAAACCTATCTTGACACCATGGTCATCGTGCGCGGCAACGCTGCGCGCCGCGATTACCCTGACCGGCTGCACGACAACTGCCGCGAGGGCGCGGTGTTCCCGAATTTTACTCCGAAATTTAAGCTCCATCTTGGCCCTGGCGCGACGGTTTTCAGCATCGGCTCGGGTTTTTCACGCGATCTGGAGCCGGTCTTAGCCGCGCGCGGCGTCACGCTGCCCACCATCGCCATCGCCATCCCGCAATCGGATCTCGTCCGCACGGAGAACCCGCTGAACGAATATACCCCGGCGACCATCGCCCAACGCATCAACGGCGCCTTCAAGGTCAAGCCTATACCGAAGGGTACCATCATGGACGCCGGCCAGTTGTTCTCCGACCAGTTGCTACCCGGACAGTTCACCGACACCATGGAAATTCTCGAGGCGAGGCGTGCGGAAATCGCCGCTATCTACGCCAGGCTGCCGCAATGCAGCGCGGTCATCATCACGCTGGCCTCGGCCGAGACATGGTATGATAAACGATCGAAGCGGTTTTTCAATCGCCCGCCGCGCACGCCCAACGTGCGCTCGCGCGTCGCCCACATTTACTTCGGAGTGCAGGACGTGGACGACGTGGTGGCCATACTCAACAAGCCGCTGACGGCGCTCGGCGCCGCCGGTATTAAGGTGGTGCTCACGGTGTCACCGGTCCCGCAGCGAACCACGTATTCGGCGGCGGACGCAGTGATCGCCAATGAGATTTCCAAGGCTGTGCTGCGAGTCGCCGCGGACCGCCTGACGCGGAAATTCGGCCATGTGGATTATTTTCCGGCTTATGAAATCGCCCGGTCCGCTGGGCTGCAGGCCTATTTGGATGATAACGTGCAAATCCACGAGGAGTTTGCGGCGCTGCTGGCCGGGGAATTCGTCAAGGCTTACGCTTCGAAATGAGCCGAAGCAAGGTCAGAAAGCAGCGTTTTCTGTCAAAAAGCCCCGGCGCGGGAGCGCCGCCAGGCACTTTTCCATCGCTGCGCGCCTTGCTGGGCCGCCAGCATTCCAGCAGGGCACGCGCCGGTTGCCGCCCGCCGCGCCGCATGGTTTAGTCGCCCGCGCCGAAACTGGAAGATGCCGCCATGCTGCAGAACGACGTCAAACTGGTGATCTGGGATCTCGATGATACATTCTGGTCCGGCACCCTCGCCGAAGGCGAGATCACGCCGCTTCCGGAGAACCAGGAGATCGTCATCACCTTGGCGGAACGCGGCATAATGTCCTCGGTCTGCTCCAAGAACAACTTCGACGAGGCCGCGGCGCGGCTGACCGCGATGGGGGTCTGGGATTATTTCATTTTCCCTAAAATCGAGTTCGGCCCGAAAGGCGCCAACATCGCCGCCATCATCGAAACCGCCGGCCTGCGCGCCGAAAACGTGCTCTTCATCGATGATAACCGGCTCAACCTGGAAGAGGCGCGGCAATTCGCCCCCGGCTTGATGACCGCCGACCCGATCGAGATTCTGCCCGAACTCCTGGAGCTCAAGCAGCTCAAGGGTAAGGACGACCGCGCGCTGACGCGGCTGAAGCAGTACAAGAATCTCGAGGTCAAGGCCGTCGAGCGCGCCAGCACTGCCCTCGGGCACGAGGATTTCCTCCGGACCTGCGACATCACCGTGACCTTCGATTACGAGGTGGAAAGGAGTTTCGACCGGCTGGTGGAGCTCGCCAACCGGACCAACCAGCTGAATTTCACTAAGCAGCGTCTCGAAACCCCCGACTCGGTGGCGCAGATGCACGATTTGCTGCGCACCTACGGCATTACGGCGGGCCTGATCAGGGTGGCCGACAAGTACGGTGATTACGGCATTACCGGCTATTTCGTCCTGCACCGGGTGCAGAACAAAAACGAGCTGCTGCACTTCGTCTTTTCCTGCCGCACGATGAACATGGGCGTCGAACAATATGTCTATGAACGACTGCAAAGCCCGGACATCAGGGTGGTGCCCCCGGTCGCCAACCCGGTTTCGAGCTTCGAGAAAGTGGACTGGATCAGCGAAGGCCATGCAGGCACGCACCAGCTTGGCCACGCATCGTCGAACAAGAAGCTGTTGCTGCTCGGCGGCTGCGAATTGCTTCAGCTTGCCTCCATGTGCAGTTCGGACCGCGAGGAATTCGTCAACCTGATTCGTAACAAATGGCCGGTTCGTTTCGACGACGCCTGCTTCATCGTCAGCGACCGCGAGCTCATCAAAAAAGACAAGGCGATCGAGAAACTCAATTTCTGGAACTATGAGGATACTCAGCGCTTCGACCTCGCGCTCTCGCGCAGCGAAATCATCATGGCCGCGCTATTCACGAATCTCGGATGGACTTTCTTTGAATCGCCTTCCGGCGCCATCCTGCGCATCTCCACCGACAGTCTGAAGCGCAATTTGCGCCATGACCCGCTCTGGTTCGTCAAGAATTTTCGCCATGTCAGATACACGACCAAGGAAAAACTCGATCTGATCGCGCGGGCGCTGGACCACCTCGCGAAATTCTCGCCCGCCGGCGCCCAGAGATTCGCATTTGGCGTCAACACTAAAAAACTGCCCTCGTCGCCGCGTTTGGCGGCGGCCGGCTGGCCGGCCTGCCTGGATCGGGAACCGAAACGTGCCGCCTGGCTGCAATTATTCAATAACCTGCCGGCGAATGAACGCTACGGCGGCGCCCGCCATCTGTTCAACCGCTTCCTGCGGGACTATTGCGAACGGCACAACACCTTCACCTTCATCGACGTGGACAACCTGACGACCGCGGACGACGTCTTCGACCCGGACCCGAACACCGGCGAGTTCCTGCCCGACCACCTGACCCGCCGCGGGTACATTGCCATCGCGGCGCGCATCGCCGAGTGCCTGGCTCCTCCCAAGCTGGCGGGGGCGGCGTAGCGACCGCTTACTTCTAAACGCCCGTCTGGTCTCGCATCGCCGAATACAGCAGGTTCAAAATCGAATACACCACCATGCAGGCCACAAATGCCTCGGCGGTACTCATCAGCGGGTCCGGCGCGGTGGGTCGATCGGGCAGCGTCGGCGCGACGTAGTCCACCACGTAATTCTGTTCGCGCGCCGCGTCGGTCTTGGCCGCCAGTAGGCCCTGCTGCGCGGCCTGGTAGTTGGTCAGCGCCAACTGCTGCTGCGCTAGCAGGGTTTGGTACTGCGCCACCACATTCGCATAGTTGGGTTGCCCGTCTCCATTGGCCAGCCGGGCGCGTTCCTCGTCGATCTGCTTTTGCAGCGCCGCAACCTGCAGGTTGAGCTGCACGATCTGCGCGGCGTTGGGCTGCATATTGGCATCCGCCTGCGCCAGCTGCGCCTTCACGTCCGCCAGCTGCGATTCCAACGTGCCTTCGATCGCGCCGATTTCGGTGGCGATCTGGCTCGGGTCCAGATCGCCATGCGTGTTACGAAAATTCGTGAGCGCAAGATTGATATTGGCCAGCTGCGTGGTGGCGTCGTTCATCGAGTCCGTCGCCGCCTTCAGCTCGGCGGCGCGCGCCTGCGCGGTCATGCCGTCGAGCATTTCATTGGCGTCCTGGTCGATCGTCTGCGCCAGTTTCAGGGTGAAGGCTGGGTCGAAGGCCTGCACGGTGACGGTGACATAGCCGCCAAACCCTTCTGAGACTGAAACGTGATTGCTGTAATAGCTGAAATACTGCCCGTCCGTGGCGTGCGCCGGCAGGCGCGAGGTCCAGTCGATTTTCGAGCTGCCATAGTAGGCCCGCAGGTTCAACTGCTGATCCAGCCGCTCGGCCAATGCCTCGGAAGCAACATAATTTTGGATCAGATTGCCGTAATCGATCGCATCGCTGTTGGACGGCGTCGTGGAGAGCAATCCGCCGCCCACGGACGTGATAGGTTGGTACACCTGGTAAGTCACCTGGAACGAGGAGACGTAGCGTTTGGTGGCGATCAGCGCGGTGTAGAACAGCACCAGCAGGCAAGGCACCACGACGAAGATGGACATGCGCAGGGCAAAGCCGCGCAGGCGCCGGCTGCGCATGTCCAGCAGCAGCTGCAGCTGCGCCGGCATGTCGGCGGGCGGCGGCTCCGGGAACAGGATCGGCAGGCGCGCTTTCAGCCGCCCGACCAGGCCGCGCTCGCCGCCATCCGAGGCGATCCGCCGCGGCGCCGCGTTCCGGCGCCGCCGTGGCGAGACCAGAAGATCTTCTTCGTCTTCGTCATCCATAGAATGCTTCGGCCTCTTTCATGGTTTCGAAAACGGTCAGATTGCGGTTGGCGATGACCGCGCCGGCCTCAGCATACTGCCGGGCCGCCCTCGGCTGAAACGTGGTAAAGATCAACCCGGCGCCGCGCGGCGCCGTCAGCTTGATCAGCTGCGCGACCATGTTGGGGTCGGCACGCTCGATGTCGTCGATCAGATAGCAGTCATACGGCAGCAGGGCGGCCAACAATATTTCGAGGGCCCGCCTTTGCTTGGGCTCCAGCTCCGCCAGCGGTTCCAGCCAGGCCGAGGGCGCGACGCCCGGCAGGCTCATCGCCAGCTCGACCAGCCGTTTCGGCGGCATGCCATAGGCTCGCGCCAACATTTCGGTGTTTTGAATGCCGCTCATGCCGCCAGCGGTATAGCCCTTGCCGTTCAGCACCATCGAAAACCTGGCCCGGCAGCGCACGCGTCCGCCATCCACCGGCTCCGCGCCGGATAGAATGGCGAGCAGCGTGCTTTTGCCGGATGCCTGGCGGCCCAGAATACCGAGCCTTTGGTGCACCGGCAGCACAGCGCGCACCGAAGCGAAGATCAGATGCGGCTCGCCCTCCGGTGTGACCTTGGTCACGTAGTCCAGCACCGCGGCACGCGCGGCTATCGGCATGTCAAGCAAGGTATCCATTCATGCCTCGGCCGCGCCGCGCCAGAGCGCGATTCGCCGCCAGCCCGATCAGCATCAGCACGGCCAGCAGTTCGACCGGGTACGACAGCGAGGCAAAAAACACCGGATAGCCCGGATCGAAGGAATGCCGCTGATACTCCGCGAGGTTGATGATCGGATTGTATTGGACATAGACGATTTCGATTCGGGGCATCGTGGAGAGTGAATTATAGATGCCCGAGGTGATGAACATCGCCCACCGGAACATTTTCAAAAACGGCGCCAGCGGCGGGATGACAGTCCCGATCGAGCTCGTAATCAGCCCGAACGCCAGGCCGAGAAACGAGGCGGTCGCGTACAGCCGTACCGAGAGCATGAAATTCGGCGGCTTGATCGGCGCCCCCAGCAGCCAGGCCGGTACCGAGACTGCGTAGGAGAATGCGAAGAATAGCAGGAACGACCATATCGCGGTCGCCAGATAGGCGTGCATCGGAGTCACGCCGGGAATGTTCATCGCCGTGCCCCGGCCGCTATGCAGCGACGCCATATAGGTCTTGATGAAGCACAGCCAAATCGAAAACCCGCCGGCCACGAACACCAGATAGACGTGGTTCGGCACGTCTTTTTGGATATAGGCGAAGTATAGATAGTGCACGGTGCACAGAATCACGGGTTTCATCAGCTCGAGCAGGAAGCCGAGCGGGTTGCCCTTGTATTTGCCGCGCAGCTCACGCAGCGTTAGCATCCGCATGATCAGCGCGTCGTCGTACAGCCTGCGCAGAAATTCTAATATGCCGCCGCGCGCATCGGCGAAGTCGGTGGTGACGCTCATTGGTAAAAGCTCATTGGCGCAAGCTCATCGGTGCAAACTCATCGGTGCAAGCTCATGTGCAAAGGCATCCGCGCGGCGCTATTCATTGCGGGCAGTATCGTCGTCCATGATCACGTCCTCCACTGGCTCGGGCGCCGCCGCCTCGGGTTCCGGCACCGCCGCCACCACGCCGCGCCGGCGGAACCCGGGCCGCTTGCGCCGCTTTTCGCCTTTCGGCAGCGCCAGCGGGCCGGGCTTGGGCCGGTCCTGGTTGACCGGCAGGAACAGCACGCATTCATGGCGCACCGGATAGCGCAGCGTATCGAAATCGATTTGGAACGTCTTCAGGAACGCCCGCCGCGCCTCCGCGCCCACCGTGCTCCACATCGCCAGGCCCGAACCGGTGACGTTCTGCGGCTCGATCGCGCGGCGCATGATCTCGGCCGGCGCCTTCAGGCGCTC
>PLFB01000140.1:248-6794 GCA_003137135.1 Acetobacteraceae bacterium | reverse complement strand
AGGGATTCGAACCCTCGATAGGGCTTTACAACCCTATAACGGTTTAGCAAACCGCCGCCTTCAGCCTCTCGGCCACCCCTCCTCGATGCACGCCTTGCCGTTCTAGGCAGCAAGGCAAGGCCAGTAAAGCCCCAGCCGGCAAAAGGAAAGCAGCGCTTTTTTGAAAAAAAGCGCCTCCGCGTGTGCGGCGAAAAAACTTTCATTTTCCCCGGCTTTTGAGTGGCCAGACTTTGGCCGCTCAAAAACCGGGGGAAATGAAAGTTTTTTGCTGATTTTTTTTCAAAAGAGCAGTGCTTGCTTCCTGGTTTTCCCGCCAAGATTGTGTTTTGTTACAAAATATTTATGCTGCACCGCAAAATTCAGGTTGCGCAGCGGCTAGGTATGACGTATAAGGAAGCTGCAGAGTGAGTTTACTCCTCTGTTTCTTGGACGTTTCCTCCCTAAACTTGGCGGCACTTCGGTGCCGCCTTTTTTTTACTCCGCAGCACTCGGCAGTCCGCGCTCGCGGCTCGGCAGCAGCACGCCGGTGACTTCGACCATCGCCGCCAGAAACGCCGCCAGCTTGGTTTTGAGCGCGGCAAAACCGTCATGCCGCGCAAACCCCGCCTCGTCCATGTACAGCGCGCGCAAAAATTCGATCTGCAGCACGTGCACGCCCTCGCGCGGGCGGCCGTAGTGACGGGTGATGAAGCCGCCGGCGTAGGGGTCGTTGCGGCGCAGGTTCAGGCCGAGTTGGGTCAGCTTGCGGTCGATGAAGGCGGTGACCTGCGGCGCGCAACTGGTGCCGTGCACGTCGCCCAGCACCACGTCGGGCAGTTTGCCGCCGCGCGGCGCCGGCGCGCTGGGCATGGAATGGCAGTCCAGCACCAGGCAGGCCCCGAACGTGGCGACGGTGTCGGCGATCAGCCCGCGCAGCGCCTCATGATACGGCTCCCAGCAGTTTTTTATGCGCGCCTGCGCCTCCGAGAAACGCATCTTTTCGCGGTAGATCGGCTCGCCGGTGCCGACGATCCGGGCGATCGTGCCGAGCCCGGCGCTGACGCGCGGGCTGGCGGCGTTGACGAAGCCGGGCAGCGCGTCCTCGAACATGCCTGGGTCCAGCTCCCACGCCTCGCGGTTCACGTCGCAATAGGCGCGCGGAAAACGCGCCGCCAGCAGCGGCACGCCCAGGTCCGGCCCGGCGCCGAACAGATCGTCCACAAAACTGTCCTCGCTGCGCCTGATGGCGAGCGCGTCCAGCCGCGACGCCGCCAGAAAATCCGGCGGATAGTTTTGGCCCGAATGCGGCGAGGTCAGCACCAGCGGCGCGCGCTGCACGGCCGGTCTTTGCAACAAAAGCGGCTGTTCCATATTTCCATTCAACCAGGACTGGCGGTTCAAAGAAAGCCGTTTTCCACCGCGACGCGGCCAATTAACGCGCGGCTGAGACGGCGGCCCATCGCCACCACCCGTTTCGGCGCGAAAACCAGCAGCACGGCGGAAAAAACCGCCGCGGCCACGCTGCTGGAGACGAACAATTGGCTGGTGAGCGTCAGGTCCGGCAGCGCCGCCACGCTCACCCACGCCGCCGCGCGTGCACAGAAAAGCGCGCCCAGGGGCAGCAGCAGTAGGCGCAGCAGCGGGCCCACTGGGCGGCCCAGCCCCACGCGCATCGCCGGGATGAACAGAAAAATCGTCAGCACGCCGCGCGCCGCTAGCGCCCAGGCCAGCACGATCAGCCCGAACGGCGCCGCCGCCCAAGAGGCGGCGACGATGATGGCGACATTGCACCAGGCGTATTTGGAAACCAGGTCGGTCCTGCCCGCCGACGTCAGCAGCGGGTTGATCACGCCATAAAGCGCGGTCACCGGCGCCATCAGGGTCATGATGGCAAACACCGGCGCCGCCGCCGCCCATTTTTGCCCGAACATCAGCAGCACGATCGGCCCCGCCGCCGCGCCGGACACCGCGGCGCAGAAGAAAATCACCACCGCCAGCAGATCCAGCATCGCCACCGTGCTCTCGAACAGCCGCGCGGCGTCCTGGCGCACCGCCACGAATACCGGCAAAAAGACCTTTCTGGCCGGCACGAAAGCGATTTCCTGCAGCACCTCCGTCAGCCGCTGCGCGATGCGGAATTGCCCGACATCGGCGGCGGACATGCGCAGGCCCACCACCATCACGTAGGCGGTCATGGAAATGAAATCGACCAGTGAGGCCTGCATCAGCGGCAGCGAGAACCGGAAACTCTCACGCAGCACGGCCAGGCGCGGCGGCATCGGCGGCCGCCATTTTGTCACCGCGCAGGCCGCCACCGCGTAAAACGCCACGCCGGCCAGCCGCTGGAACACCAGCGCCGCCACGCCGTGCCCGTGCATCGCCAGCGGCAGCGCCACCGCCCCGCCCGCCACGGTGCTGCCGAAGGAAATGAAGCCGATGGTGCGGAATTTGAAATCCGTCATCAGCTTCGCGGTCGGCACCACCATAAACGCCGTCGCCACCACGTTCACCGCCAAAAATTGCAGGACCAGGGCCAATTCCGGCTCGTGATAGAGCCGGGCCACCGCGTGCGCGCCCGCCACCAGCACCAGGCTGAGCCCGATCGAGGCCAAAAACTGCGACCAGAACGCGCCGGCCTCGACCTCCTTGTCGCCGGGCGCGGCCTGCACCTGCTCGCCGGCGCCGCCAACCGAGATCATCCGCACCAGGTCGGAAATCGCCGAGCCGATCGCCACCACGCCGACCGCCGTGGCCGGGACATAGCGCAGCAGCACGGCCAGCACCACGAAGCCAAAACCCCGCTCGAACAGCACGGTCGCGAAATTCCAGACCGCTCCGCGTGCCGCCCCCCGCGCCAGATCCATGTTCGTTCCTTACACCGGGAAACATCGTTGCGCCGGCTCGCCGGCGAGTCACAAAATGCAGAGCATCGCGCATAGCAGCGCCACGGGCATGACCACAATCCCGATTCTTAAAAACGCCCATGCCGAAAACGCCAGTTCATCCCGCCTTAAGGCGTTCAGCCACAGAATCGTCGCGAGTGAGCCGGTGACGGACAGATTTGGCCCGAGATCGATGCCCGCCACCACCGCCGCGCGCAGTTTTTCCGTGACCGAGGCGGCCTGCACGGCGTGGCCGGCCAGCAGCCCCAGCGGCAGGTTGTTGACCAGGTTGCAGCCGAAGGCGGTCAACAGCCCGGCGGCCCAGAAGGTTTTTTGCGGCGCGGCCGCGGCGGCCTGGCGCAAGCCGCGCGCCAGATCCGCCGTCAGCCCGGCATGACCGAGGGCCGCCACCAGCACGAACAGCCCCGCCACCAGCGCCAGCACGTCCCAGGACATGTTGCGCAGCACGCCCCAGGGCGGTTGCCGCGCCGGCACGAGCACCAGCGCGGCGGTGGCGGCACCCGCCAGAAACGCTGGCAACCCCAGGCGCACGCCGAAGCCCGAGGCGGCCAGCAGCGCCACCGCCGTGGCAAGAATGCCGCACGCCGCCAGCAAGCCGCCACGGGAGAGCGCCGGCATGGCGGCGGCGGCGTGCAGCTTTTGCCGTAGCGCTGGATGCTGCGTGAGATAGAGCGCGACAAACGTCGAAAAAATCGCCGCGGCGGCAGGCAGCGCGAACAGCTTTAGCCAGTCCGTCAGCTTGGGCATCTGCGCGCCGAAAATCACCAGATTCGCCGGGTTCGAAATCGGCAGCACGAAGGAGGCGGCGTTCGCCACCAGCGCGCAGATCAACAGAAACGGCACCGGGTTTTTGCTGCCCGCCGCGCGCGCCGCCGCCGCCACCGCCGGCGTCAGCACCACCGCGGTCGCGTCGTTGGAGAGAAACACGGTGACCGCGACACCCATGACATAGAGCAGCACGAAGAGTTTGGGCGCCGAGCCGGCGGCCCGCCGCGCCGCCCAGGCCGCCAGCCAGTCGAACAAACCCTCCCGCCGCGCCAGTTCGGAGAGCAGCATCATCCCGGTCAGAAACAGATAGACATCGCCGCCCTCGACGATTCCACGCCACGCCAGCGCGGCTGGAATCGCGCCCGACGCCACCAGCAGGGCGGCGCCCCCCACCGGCCAAACCGCTTCCGGCCAGCCAAAAGGCCGCAAAACCACGCCGGCCAGGCTGAGCGCGGCCACGACAAAAACTTCCAAGATTTTTCGCCCGAAAAAGGGTTATGTTTGGTGGCGGCGGACAGGACGCAAGCCGCCGTGAAAATCAAGCAAAGGAAGCAGGGCTTTTTTGAAAAAAAGGCTCCCCGCCTTGGGCGCGCAAAAACTTTTGATTCCTTTCGACCGGGCTTGTTTCACGGCCCGTGGCCAAGATTCCCAAAAGTTTTTTGTTTCTTTTTTTCAAAAAAGAAGTTCTTTCTTGTTGTCTTCCGCGTTCACCGATTGCCCTGATTTGCCGACCGGCATGACCGGCATTTTGCGCCAAATTGCAGTGCGGTGAATCTTGCCGCGGTCGCCGCGAAACATGATGACGGCCAGCCGGTCAGTATATAAATACACACTAAATCGTAATCATTCCAAAAAAACGCCGCCGAAAGAAGCGGCGGCTTTCTACCGGCGCGCCGCTTCGATGGCGGCGATATCGATGCGGCGCATGGTCATCATCGCCGCCGTCGCCCGTTTGGCGGCGGTGGGCTTGTGGGCTTGGCCGTGTTCGAACCAGAGGCAGGTGATGAGATTGCTCATGGGGAAGAAAGTAGCGCTTTTTTAAAAAAAAGCGCGCAAAAAATTTTTGCTCCTGCGGGCGTGGGGACCGGAAGTGCCTGTAATCGCCACCAAATGTGGCGATTAGCGGCACTTCCGGTCCCTACACCCCCAGGAGCAAAGTTTTTTTGCCGAGGTCGCGGGCGAGTTACTTTTTTTTCAAAAAAAGTAACTGCTTACCTACTTAAGCAGACTTCGCCATGATCTCGTCCGCAATATTCCGCGGCACCGGGTCGTAGTGGTGGAACTGCATGGTGAACGAGGCGCGGCCTTTGGTCATGCTGCGCAAATGCGAGATGTAGCCGAACATTTCCTTCAGCGGCACGTGCGCGCGCACGATGATGGTGGAGCCGGAGGATTCCTGGTTCTGAATCATTCCGCGGCGGCGGTTCAGGTCGCCGACGACGTCGCCGACATGGTCCTGCGGCGTGGTGATTTCCACGTCCATGATCGGCTCGAGGATGATCGGGCCGGCTTTTTTCATCCCCTCTCGGAAGCAGGCTTTGGCGGCGATTTCGAAGGCCAGCGCGGAGGAGTCCACGTCGTGGTATTTGCCGTCCACCAGAGTATATTTGAAGTCCACGGTGGGGAAGCCGGCGAGCACGCCGGTATCGGCCTGCACGTGGATGCCTTTTTCCACCGCCGGGATGTATTCCTTCGGCACCGCGCCGCCGACCACCTTGTTTTCGAACAGCACGCCTTCGTTGCGCTCCTGCGGTTCGAAGATGATTTTGACCTCCGCGTACTGGCCGGAGCCGCCGGATTGTTTCTTGTGCGTATAGGTTTCGGTGTGCGTGCGCGAAATGGTTTCGCGATATGCCACCTGCGGCGCGCCGATATTGGCATCCACGCCGTATTCGCGGCGCAGGCGGTCGATGATGATTTCCAGATGCAGTTCGCCCATGCCGGAGAGGATGGTCTGGCCGGTTTCCTGGTCGGTTTTGAGGCGGAGTGACGGGTCCTCGCCGGCGAGCTTTTGCAGGCCGAGCGTCATTTTTTCCACGCCCTCCTTGGTTTTTGGCTCGACTGAGATGTCGATGACCGGGACCGGGAACGCCATGCGTTCCAGCACCACCGGGTCTTCCGCGGCGGCCAGGGTGTCGCCGGTGCCGGTGTCCTTCAGCCCCACAAACGCCGCGATGTCGCCGGCGTGGACTTCCTTGATTTCGGCGCGCTTGTCGGCGTGCATCTGGAACATGCGGCCGATGCGCTCCTTATGGCCCTTGGTGGTATTCATCACGGTATCGGAAGATTTTAGCGATCCCGCATACACGCGCACGAAGGTCAGCGTGCCGTATTTGTCGTTGATGATCTTGAACGCGAGGCCCGCGAAGGGCGCCGTGACGTCGGCCTTGATGCGGCGGGCGTTCGGGTCTTCTTCCTCGCCTTCCGGTGGTGCCACCTTGATGCCGGGCACGTCCACCGGCGAGGGCAGATAGTCCAGCACCGCGTCCAGCAGCGGCTGCACGCCCTTGTTCTTGAACGCCGTGCCGCACAACACCGGGCGGAACGCGCCGGAGATCGCGCCGGCCTTGATGCAGCGTTTTAGCGTCGCGACCGAGACGTCGCCCTTGTCAAAATACTCCTCCATCGCCTCGTTATCGACCGAGAGCGCGGTGTCGAGCAGCAACTGGCGGTATTCATCGGCCTGGGCCTTGAGGTTTTCCGGAATCGGCTCGTCGTGGAATTTGGCGCCGAGTTCGCCGCCTTCCCAGATGATCGCCTTCATCTCGACCAGATCGACGACGCCGAGGAAGGTGTCCTCGATGCCGATGGGCAATTGCAGCGGCAGGGCGACGATATCCAGCTTTTCCTTCAGCGTGTTGAAAGCGCGGAAAAAATCGGCGCCGGTGCGGTCCAG
>PLFB01000140.1:0-197 GCA_003137135.1 Acetobacteraceae bacterium | reverse complement strand
TCGATGATGTTGATGCGGTGGTCCTTCCACTCGCAGGTGACCGCAGCGGAGGTGATGGTGATGCCGCGCTCGCGTTCCTGGTCCATGTAGTCGGTGGTGGTGTTGCCGTCGTGCACCTCGCCGATCTTGTGCGAGACGCCGGTGTAATACAGGATACGCTCCGTTGTGGTGGTTTTCCCCGCGTCGATATGCGCGGT
>PLFB01000146.1 GCA_003137135.1 Acetobacteraceae bacterium | reverse complement strand
GATTGGAAGACGCGCATGGCTTCGTCATCGAAAGTTGCGGCTCGTGGCAAGGCGTAGGGCGCAGCTTCACGGTCCACAACGATGACGGAAAGATTGTGCTGGCTGAGCAGGCCGGCGAGGACCGCCCCAACCGGACCGAGACCAACAATCAGAACATCCGCGTCAAGATTCATGGGTCATGCCTTTGCCGCAAGCGGCCTGATGGCACTTGCCGGTTTGATGAGAAAGGTGGCGAGTGAGGGAAGCAGGATGGCGGCGCCGAGCATGTTGACGAGGAACATGAAGGCGAGAAGGATGCCCATATCGGCTTGGAATTTGATGGGGGAGAAGGCCCAGGTGCCGACGGCGACGGCCAGGGTCGTGCCGGTGAGCATGACGACCTTGCCGGTAAAGACGAGCGCCCGGAAATAGGCTTGCGAAAGCGGCACACCGCGGCGCATGTGGCTGAGCATGATGCTGAGAATGTAGAGCGCATAGTCCACGCCGATGCCCACGCCTAACGCGGTGACAGGCAAAGTGGCGACTTTGACCCCGATCCCGAGCCACACCATCAGCGCCTGGGCGAGGATGGAGGTGAGCACCAGCGGCAGAATGGCGGCGAGCACGGCGCGCCAGGAGCGGAATGTGATCAGGCTGAGCGCGATGACGGCGGCATAGACGAAGAATAGCATGGTGCGGCTGGCGCGCGCGACGACCTGATTGGTGGCCGCGGCGATGCCGCCATTGCCGGCGGCCAGGAGGATTTGCATGTTGGCGGTTCGGTGCGTGGCGCTGAAGGCGGAGATGGTGGCGGCGACGCTGGCGAGCGTGGCGGCTTTGTGATCCCGCAGATAGATCGACAAGGTTTGGAAATCACAGGCTTCGGTCGCCAATGTGGGAGGGGCGACGGGCACGGCTTCGTTCAAGGCCGGCTGGTTGGGGAGCAGATCGTACCAGGCCCAGTTGCCCTCGTTCATCCCGAGTGAGATGCTGCGGGCGAGATCCGCGAGGGAGTAGGTGGATTCAACACTTGGCAGGCGCTGGAGGGTTTGTTCCAGCTGATCGAGGGCGGCGAGCACGTGGTAATCCGCGCAGGTGCCGGCGGGGGTTTTGACCATGGCGATGAAGACGTCGCTGCTGGTGGGGTAGTGGCTGACGAAATACGAATCGTCCTGGTTGTAGGGCGAGTTGGCGCGAAATTCGGGCGCGCCGGGGTGGATGTCCCCGACCTGGAGCTGGTGGGAGACGCCGAGGCCGAAGACGGCGAGGACGCAGGCGACCGCGATGGCGATGGCGGCGTAGCGCCGCTGGGTGAAGAGATCCAGGAAGGCCCAAATTGGGTGTTTGGTTGCGGCCTGCTCGCCACGGAGGCTGCGCTGGGCGGCTTTTTTGTTGACGCCGACGAAGCTGAGCAGCAGCGGGAGCATGATGAGGTTGGTGAAGATGAGGATGAAGACGCCGAGGCTGGCGATGATGGCGAGTTCCTGAATCGCCTGGATGTTGATCAGGAGCAGAACCGCGAAGCCCACCGCGTCACATACGAGGGCGGTGAAGCCAGCCAGAAAAAGGCGCCGGAAAGTAAGGCGGGCGGCGATGAGATTTTCGCTGCCGCGGCCGATGTCTTGCATGACGCCGTTCATTTTCTGCGCGCCGTGACTGATGCCGATGGCGAAGATGAGGAACGGGACGAGGATGGAATAAGGATCGAGATCGAAACCAAGACAGGGCAGGCAACCGAGTTGCCAGAGAACGGCGGTGAGCGAGCAGGTGAGGACCAGGACGGTGCTGCGGATGCAGCGGGTGAACCAGAAGACGATGGCGGCGCTGATGGCGATGGAGACGGCGAAGAAGAAGATGATCTGGTGCAAATCATTGATGAGGTCGCCAATCACCATGGCGAAGCCGATGGGGCGGACGGTGACGCCCTGGGCGTCGTACTGCTTTTGCAGCGCGCGGATTTTCGTGCCGAGCGCCCCGTAATCAAGCGGTTTGCCGGCGCTGTCATGCTCCAGCAGCGGGACTTTGATGATGCTGGATTGGAAGTCCGGCGCAATGAGGGTGCCAATTTGGTTGGAGCGGCCGATATTGGCCTGCAGCTGCGCCATGTCGGCGGGGGAGCCGTCGAAATTCGCCGGCATGACGGGACCACCGTCAATCCCTTGCGCGGTGACGCCGAACCAGTCCACCGAGGTCATCCACAGCGACTGCATGTAGGAGCGGTCGACGCCGGGGAGAAGAAAAACCTTGTCGTTGAGCTGGCGCAGGGTGGCGAGATAGGCAGGGGTGAGAATGACGCCGTGATTGGCCTCAACGACGATGTCCAGCGTGTTGCCGAGGCCGTGGAGATTGTCCTGGTTGGCGAGGTAGTTGGCGATGTAGGGATGCTGGGTGGGAATGGTGGCGTCGAAACTGGCGTTCATGTGCAGGCGCGTGGCGGAGGCGCCGAACAGCAGGGTGAGGACGGCGCAGATGGCGAGGATGAGCTGGCGGTTGGAGAAGATGAGCTGTTCCAGGGGGCTGCCGCCGCCGGGGTCGAAGGCGGAGAGCTGCGCGGGGGCGGGGGTGTGCGCGGTGTCCATTTTCATCATTACGATTCCAGGACGAAAGCAGGAAGGAGGGACTGCTTTTGTCGCGAGACAAAGAGGCCGTGCCGTCTCATAATGCCACCCGCCTCAGGCCCGCGGGGCTGCCGGTGATGAGGGCGCCGTCTGGGGCTTGCGTGAGCGCTGTGAGGGGGAAGGTGCCGGGTTTGCCGTGGAAGGTTTGGCCGGCATCGGCGCTGAGGAGGAGGTTGCCGTTTTCGTCGCCCAGGGCGACGCGGCCGTCGCGCAGAACCGTGCCGCACAGGACGGCGTTGGCGGAGACGGGCGTTTGCGCGGTCCAGGTGGCGCCGAGGTCTGACGAGCGCAGCACGGTGCCCTGCAGGCCGAAGGCCAGGGCGGCTGCGGGGGTGGGGGTGACGAGGCCGAACAGGCTGCCCTGGTAGGGTGAGCTGGCGGGGCTGAGCGGGCTGCCCGCGGGGCCGTGCAGCAGCAGGCCGGCCTCTCCGGCGGCGACCAGGGTTTGGCCCATCATGGTGGCGCCGTAGATGTGCAGGCCTTGCGGGTCGGGCACCTGGGCGGCGATGCCGCGCCAGGTCTCGCCGCCATCGCGGCTTTCCAGCGCCAAGCCGTAGGCGCCGAGCGCCAGGATGTGGGTGGGCGAGCGCGGCAGCAGGGTGAGGAAGGGCACGGCCGCGCCGAAGGAGACGAGGGTTTGGGCGTTTTGCATCTCGGGCGTGCCGTTGCCGTCGGCTGGGGCGGGCTGGCCGGCGGCATCGGCGGTGGCTTCGGCGAGCATGAGGGCGGCGGCGGTGATGCCGTTGAGCACGAGTTTCCAGCTTTCGCCGCCGTCGGTGGTTTTGAGGATCACGCCCATTTGGCCGGCGGCCCAGCCGAGTTTTGGCGTGGCGAATTGCGCGGTGACGAGGGTGACGCTGACGGGCACGGGGACCTGGCGCCAGGTGGCGCCGCTGTCATCGGAGAGCAGGATGCGGCCGCGCTCGCCGGCGGCGACGAGGCGGGCGCCGGCGGTGGCGATGGTGTTGAAGAGGCCGAAGGCGGCGGCGGGGGAGATTTGCGCCGGCTGGGTGAGTTCGGCCGGCAGGTCGCGCGCCAAAGCGCGGCCGCCGGCGGCCGAGGCGGCGCCGGCGGTGAGCAGCGCCAGCACGTGCCGGCGCCGCAGGCCCGGCGGGGTTCGGCGCTGGCGCATCAGTTGCCGCCTTGCAGGCTCACCAGGGTTTGCGAGGAGAAATAGCTCTGCGACAGCGGGTCGAGGAATTTGAACTGCAGCGAAGTGACGGATGGATCGCAGCCGACATTGTAGGAGTAGTCACCCTTGTGCAGATCGTAAACGACGCTGGTGGCGTTGGCGAGGTTGGTGGGGAGTTCGAAACAGTTGAAGACGAAGCCGTGGATGAATTTCCAGTAGGCGCCGGAGGCGTCGTAGACGTCGCAGGCGAGGGCGACCCAGGTATCCTCGTCGACATACATCACGCGTTTGGCGTCGACGTTGCGGGCGTCGGGCAGCAGCGTCATTTCCACGACCCAGACGCGGTGCAGTTCCCAGCGCAGGACGTCCGGGTTGTAGTGGTGGGCGGCGAGCTGCGTGTCATAGCTGGCGAGGAAGCAGCCGTTATTGTTGTAGGGCACGACGATTTCTTTTTTGCCGACCAGGTTGAAGTTGTACTGGTCCATGCGGCCGTCATAGACGAAGTCCTCGTCGAAATTGCCGATGCCGCCGGCGAGGATGTTGGGGTGGTCGTAGGCGAGGTCCGGCGCCTCGCGCACGCGGCGCTGGCCGGGGAGGTATTGCATGGTTTTGGGCGGGTTGGCCTTGGCGTCCAGCTGCTGGATGGACATCAGCGCCAGGCCGGCTTGGTAGGGCGGGGCCAGCGTGTCGACGACGAATTGCTTATAGATGCCGCTAAAATTCTGGGGCGAGCCATCCTTGTGGTAGAACGGAAAGTCCGACGTGACGGTGGCGAGCGAGGCGAGGTATTTTTGGCCGGAGCTGGCGACGACGTAGTTGGAGTTGAGGGCCTTGAGGGATTCGCCCTGGAAGGCGGTGAGGTGGTTCCACATCACTTCAGCGCCATTGTCGGGCATGGGGAACGGCACGCCGCCATAGGCGCCGGAGACGGCGGTGCCGTCGGCGCTGAGCTGCGCGCGGGTGACGTTTTGCGCGATGTTGTCGTAGACGTATTGCGGCATCGCGTGGGAGCGGTGGGTTGGGTAGACGTCCACCCGGTAGGTTGGGTAGAGCTTGATCATTTCGGCGACGCCTTGCGGCAGTTTGCCGGCGTATTGGGCGATGTTCGAGGCGTCGATGCTGTAGAGCTTGGCGTCACTGGCGAAGGGGTCGGGGCGTGGGGCGCCAGTGACATAGCCGGCGGGCACGGTGGTGTAGCCGCCGGTCCAGGCGGGGATGGAGCCGTCCGCGTTGCCGGCGCGCGTGGCGCCGAAGGGGGTGAGGGTGGTTGTGAGGAGCGAGGGGTCCTTGGCCGCGGTTTGGGCGAAGGCGGGTTTGAGGCGGGCGCCGGCGCCGATGGCGGCGGCGGTGGTGCCCAGGAGCATTGAGCGGCGGTTGATGGTTTTCATGGGCTGGTTTCCTCTGACGTCGATCAGAATGTGTGCTGGAGGCTGAAGGAGGCGTAGCTGCGGTCGGCGAAGATTTGACCGTAGGATATCGGGCCGAAGAACTGGTTGTACGCCACGCCGGCGTTCCAGGTGGAAAGGTAGGTGAGGGTGACGCCGATATTGGCTTCGCCGCCGTGGCTTTGGTCCGAGCCGTTGAAGGTGTGCGAGCCGGGGGAGTTGCCCCAGAAGTTATAGGCGATGCCGACGGGAACGGAGAGATCGACGCCGGGGCGGACTTCGAAATAGGTGGGGGTGAAGACGACGTGGAGGCCGAGCGAGTTCCAGTGGCCGGGGCCGCCGCCGTTGGAGGCGACGAAGAATTGGCCGTTTTTGTCGACCGACATCAGCTGGTTGCCGGCGAGTTCGCCGACCAGAGACGAGGAGTCCCAGAATTTGGTGGCGGGGCCGAGATAGATGGCGGAGACCTGGGCGTAGAAGATTTTGCCGGTGGGGTAGAGCGCGCTGGAGCCGGCGTTGGGGGACTGGCCGGGCAGCACTGTCACGCCGCTATTGGTGAGGGGGGCGTTGAGGCGGGCCGAGGTTTCGCCGGCGATGTTCCAGTCACCGATGGTGTCGCTGGCGGAGGCGCCGAAGACTTTGATGCCGGTGGGGTAGACGAGGCGGTATTGGCCGACGACGAGACCGTTGGGGGTGAAGCCGGAGCCGAGGCCGGGATAGGTGTAGATTTGCGGCGCGCGGTCGGTGTATTGCAGGGCGTAGAGGCCGAAATCGTAGGGCAGGCTGTCGGGTTCGTAGTGCAGGGCGACGCCGAAATTGCCGCTGGCGGAATGTTTGATGTCTGGTCCACGGTTGAGGTAGGCGCCGGGGAAGAAGGGCGGGGCGGGCGGGGCGGCGATGATGCGCTCACCGCCGCCGTCGAAGAAGTCGAAGGCGCTGTAATAGCTGCCGGCGGGGGGGATGATGGTTTTTTCGAATTCGAATTGATAATACGCTTCGGCGCGGATGGAGTTGGTGAGCTGGGCGGAGATGGTTGCCTCGCCAACGGGGAGGAAGATGTCCTTGACTTCGGCGTTGGGTTCGGTGGCGGCTTCCTCGCCGTCGAAGGGGACCATGCCGTAGGCGATGCCGTTATCGGGGAAGAATAGGCTTTCGCCCCAAATAAGCGCCTGGCGGCCGACGCGCAGGGTGACGGGGACGCTGCCAATTTGGAAGCTGCCGTAGCCGAAGAGGTTGCGCAGTTCGATGTTGCGGCCGACGAGGGCGCTGGTGGTGGGGTTATAGTCGCGCGAGGAGCCGATGCTGTTATAGGTGGATTGGCTGGAGTTTTGGCTGCGGCCTTCATAGACGGAGTCGTAAAAGCTGAGGGCGCTGACGTCGAAGCCGTAGCCGTTATCGCTGATGTCGAGGCTGGTGACGTCTTGGATTCGGTTGGAGATGAGGCCGTGGGAGAGGGCGAGGTCGCCGTCGTTGGAGTTGATGGGCGTGGTGAGCTGTTTGGAGACGGGCGCGGTGCGCCAGCCGAGAGAATATTCCACATCGTTATCGAAGCGGATTTGCACGCCATCGTTGAACAAGTAGGTGAAGGCGTGCGCCCTTGACGGCAGGAAGGCCGCCGTCACCAGGGCGGAGCAAGCCAGCAGGCGGCATGCGAGCGCCCGCTCTGATCGTTTCTCGGTCTTGAACATTTCTTGGTTTCCCTTGTTTCGTCTTTTCGTTTCTTTTCGTCTCGCCGGCACGGCTTGGAAGTCTGGCCGTACCGGTTCGTCACGTCACATGGTTCATCCTCTCGGCGCGCGGCGCGCCGCTAATTTTGCGCGACCGCGTCGTCGATCAGCATTCTGGCTTCGCCGCCCGTCAGATCCGCGCCCTCCTCGTCGGCCTGCAGAAGAATATGCGTGGTCATTTCGAAATGCGCCGCCATCAGGCCGGTCGCGCGGTCGGCGTCGCGGGCCAGCACCGCCTCGGTGATGTCCTGGTGCTCGCGCTCCACGTCGCGCGCCTTGCTCATGCGGATTTGCGTGCCCAAAATCCGGTAGCGCTCGCTCTGGTCGAAAAGCTGGTCGCGCAGCCGCATCAGCCATGGGCTGTCGCAGGCGCAGACCAGCGCGCGATGATAGGTGGCATGGGCCGCCCACCACGCATCATTGGCCACCGCAGCACCTTCCCCCACCACGCGCCTGGTGTTGGACATGATGTGGTAGGCCGCCATCACGCCCGCTTCCCAGGACAAATCACCTAAGGTCATCGCGCGGCGCAGGCAAAGATTTTCGATTTCCGCCCGCACGCGGGTAAGGTCGCGCAGCTCGGAGACGGAAATCGGCGCCACGCTAAAGCCGCGTTTCTCATCGGCGACGATGAGTCCCTCCGCCGTCAGTTTCGAGATCGCTTCGCGGATGGCGGATAGATTGAACCCGGTCGTTTGGCATAACTCGTTGATGTTAAGTCTTTCCCCAGGCCGCAGCACACAATTCAGGAGGTCTCGGCGGAGGCGCTCGTAAGCCGTGGAGGTCAGACTTTTGCGGATGTTTGGCTTGGACATGGATCCGTCTTATACATTTTCAGATTTAAAATCAACTATAATTTTTGAAATCTATTTTACGTTGACAAGTTGATGTAACGGGTTCAATCTCCTCCACACGTCCATGAATGCATAATTCGGGATGACGCCACGCCGGCACGGGCAGACATCGAGCCTGCCGCTTTTGCGCGCGACGCCACGCCGAGATGACCAAAGGGAAACCATATGCCAAAACCGGTGATCATCAGCTGCGCCATCACGGGCTCCATCCATACGCCCAGCATGTCGCCGCATTTGCCGATCACGCCCGCGCAAATCGCCGAGGAGGCCATCGCCGCGGCGCAGGCCGGGGCCGCCATTCTGCACCTGCACGCGCGCGACCCGCAGAACGGCCGGCCCACCGCGGACCCGGCGGTGTATCAGCAGTTTCTGCCGCAGATTAAGGCCGGCTGCGACGCCATCGTGAACATCACCACCGGCGGCGCGCCCGGCATGAGCATGGACCAGCGTCTCGCCGCCCCCACCATGGCAAGCCCGGAAATGACGTCGCTGAACATGGGCTCATTCAGCATGGCCCTGTTCCCGGCGGCGTCGCGAATCAAAGAATTCAAATTCGACTGGGAAAAACCGTTTCTGGAAGCCAGCCGCGACGGCATCTTCAAGAACACCTATGCCGATATCGGCGAGATTCTCGAGCGTCTCGGCAAAGGCCATGGCTGCCGCTTCGAGTTCGAATGCTACGACGTCTCGCACCTGTGCAATCTGGCCTGGTTCGTCGAACAGAAATTGTACGAACCGCCGCTCTTCATCCAGTTTTGCATGGGCATCCCCGGCGGCATCGCGGCCGAGCTCGACCATCTGCTGCACCTCATCCGCACCGCGCAAAAACTCTTCGGCGACAATTTCGAATGGTCGGTCCTGGGCGCCGGCCGGCACCAGATGCCGATGGCCACACAGAATATTCTGCTCGGCGGCAATGCGCGTGTGGGGCTGGAGGATAGCCTCTACCTCGACCGCGGGCGCCTCGCCGTCTCGAATGCCGAACAGGTGTCGCGCATCACATCGATCCTGCAGCTCCTCGGCTACGATGCCGCCACACCGGCGCAGGCGCGCCAGCGGCTCGCCCTCAAGGGCGCTGCCGAAACGAAATTTTAGTCATCAACAAGGACGCCACATGAAACTCGTCAGATTCAAGCAACAGGGCGAAGCCAAAATCGGCAAGCTGGTCGACGGCATGGTCATCGAGTTTCCCGGCCTGCCCGGCGGCGCTTCCATGCGCGCGCTGCTCGCCAGTTACGCGACGCTAAAACCGCAGCTTGAGGCGCAGGCGGGACCCGGCGTCCCGCTCGACCGCGTGCACCTGCTGGCGCCGATCGACGACCCGCAGAAATTTCTGGCCATCGGCATGAACTACCAGGCGCATGCCGATGAGGCGGCGGCGGCCGGCATCCCGATTCCCACAAGCCAGCTCTGGTTCAACAAGCAGGTCTCTTGCATCACCGGACCGTATGACGACATCGACCTGCCGGTGGTCTCATCCCAGTTGGATTACGAGGCGGAAATGGCCGTCGTCATCGGCAAGGCCTGCCGGCACGTGAAGGAATCCGAAGCGCGCGCCGTGATCGCCGGCTATATGGTGACTAATGACGTCACCGTGCGCGACTGGCAGCGCCGCTCCCCAACCTACACGCTCGGCAAATCATTCGACACGCACGGTCCGCTCGGGCCGTGGCTGACGACCGACGATGAAATCGCCGACCCCCATGCGCTGGAAATGGTCCTGACGGTCAACGGCGAGGAACGCCAGCGCGACAAAACCAGCGGCATGATCTATAATATTTTTCAGCAGATCGCCTATCTGACGACCGTCATGACATTGCTGCCGGGCGATGTGCTGGCGACCGGAACGCCGGCCGGGGTCGGCATCGCGCATGGCAAGTTTCTGCGGGCTGGCGATGTGGTGAGGGTCGAAGTTTTTGGGCTTGGCGCGATCGAAAACAAAGTGCGGCCGGAGCAGCGGTGAACCGGCTGGAGCTCTCATGACGAAGGGTCAAAGCGCTCCGATCACATCGGCGGTTCATCGGTGCCACGACTTCATTTTCGAAATTTGAGAGCCATGAATTAAGTATTTACCGAATCTGTTTGCTGCCAAGGCTTAGACTCAATGAGCCAAGGTGAAGAAAATGATCTTCAGCCCGGCGAAGCCGGAAAGAAAAATGCCGGAGGAATACCAGATGCCAGAGCTTGAAGCGTGGGATGCAGGTTACGAAAGAAAATCGGTCATGCTGCTCTGTCTGGGCTTCGGCCTGGTCGGATTCGACCGGTTCATGATCCTGCCGCTCTTTCCGGCGATGAAGGCGACGCTGCACCTTTCCTATGGCGACCTCGGCATCGTGGTCGGCGTGCTCTCGATCGCGTGGGGCGCCTCATCGATCATGGCCGGGCGCCTTGCCGACCGCTTCGGCCGGCGGCGCGTGCTGGTCATTTCGCTATTGGCATTTTCACTTCTTGCAGGTTTCACAGGGCTTGCCGGCAGCCTGGCCATGCTGCTCGTCATGCGCGCCGTCATGGGGTTTGCCGAGGGCGCGTTCGCGCCGGCCAGCATCGCCGCCACCATCGAAGCCGCGCGGCCGGATCGCCAGGCCTCTATGCTCGGCCTTCAGCAGGCGGCGCTGCCCCTGTTCGGTCTGACGCTGGCGCCCATTCTGGTGACGCAGCTGCTGGGAGTCATCAGCTGGAACTATACATTTCTGATCGTCATCCTTCCAGGCCTGGCGGTTGCCTATGGCATCTGGATTACGATCCGCAGCCCCTCGCCCCAGCTGGCCGCGTCGCATACCGTCGTCGTCGGCTCGGGCGCGCCGCGGCCGGGGGTCTTACGATATCGCAATATCAAGCTCAATATCGCCGGCATGTTCTGCTGGGGAACCAGCCTGACCGTGCTGGGCGCGATGATGCCGAACTACCTCACCGACCATCTGCACTATGGCATGAAGCAGATGGGCTTCGTGCTCTCCGCATCGGGACTTGGCGCCTGTCTCGGCACCGTCGCCCTGCTTTCACTATCCGACTGGCTGGGCCGCAAGCCGGTGATGTTGATCGGCATCGCCGGCGCCTTTATCTCGCTCTATTTCCTCTCAAATGCCGTTGACCCCTCCTTCGTCTTTTTATTCCTGCTGGCCGCCAGCTTCTGCAATTTCGGCGTTTTGACACTGACCGCAGGTCCGCTGAGTGCCGAATCCGTGCCCGCGTCTCTCATGGCGAGCGCGTCCGGGCTGGTGGTGGGCGTTGGTGAACTCTTTGGCGGTGGCGTGGCGCCCATCATCGTCGGATTCTCGGTGTCGATCTGGGGCATCGATAAAATCTTTTTGATCGCCATGACAGCGCTTGGCGTCGGGTTCTGCATCGCGATGATGCTGACCGAGACGCGGCCCAAAGGCCGCTTCGTCCTGCGCGATCAGGCGGAAAGCCGTTCTTAAGCGCCAAATCATCATCGAAGACATATGGAGGTTACTTATGTATAACGGCACAGCGCCGATCAGCGATATCGACCTTTTCAGCGAGTCGGCGATCCGCGATCCCTATCCAATCTACCGGCAGCTCCGCGACGCCGGACCCGCCGTCTGGTCCGAGCGCCACCAGGTCTATATTCTGTCACGCTACCAGGATGTCCGGACCGCACTTCGCAACTGGCAAATCTTCTCTTCGGCGTCAGGTGTCGGGATGAATGAGATGATCAATCGTTCCCAAAGTGGAACCACATTGGCGAGTGACCCGCCGCTGCATGACCAGCTGCGCCGCATCATCGCGCAACCTCTTTTGCCGGGGGCGCTGAAGGACCTGACCCAAATGATCGAGGCGGAAGCCGAATCTTTGGTGGAACGGCTGGTTGCCCGGCGCGAATTTGATCTGGTCAAGGATTTGGGTGCGTATCTGCCCCACACAATCGTCGCCCGTTTGGTGGGCTTGCCGGCGGCGGGACGCGAGAGCATGCCGAGCTGGGGGGTCGCTGGATTTGATGTCGCCGGGCCGGCTGAATATCCGCTATCCGCCTCGGCGGTTCCAGCCGTGATGGAGATGCTGGCCTATGTCGCGGATCCGAAGCTGCGGGAGACGGTGTTGCCTGATTCATGGGCGGCCAAAATATTCGCCGCCGCGGACCGCGGCGACATCCGGGAGGATCAGACGGTCGGGCTGTTGCTGGACTATATCGCGCCAAGTCTCGATACCACCATCTCCGCCATGAGCAATACGCTGTGGCTGCTGGCGCGTCATCCCGAGGCCTGGGATGCGATTCGCGAGAATCACGCGCTGATACCGCAGGCTATTCTTGAAGGCATCAGGCTGGAATCTCCCATCCGCGGTTTCACCCGCGTGACGACAGCGGCCACTGACGTGGTTGGCGAGACCATTCCGCAAGACGCGCGGGTTTTGCTGCTTTATGGTTCAGCCAACCGGGATGAACGAAAATGGCCGGACCCCGAGCGCTTCGATATTTATCGCAAGCCCGTGGATCATCTTGGATTTGGTCATGGCGTTCATACCTGCATTGGCATGAATCTCGCCCAGCTTGAAATCCGCTCGGTGCTCATGGCGCTCGTCGCGCGCGTGAGCCGGTTTGAATTGGGCCATCCGGAACTGCTGATCAACAATTTTCTGCGCGGTTTCGCGCGCATACCAGTTCGGGTCGCTTAGGTCGTGCCGGCGCCCCGTCAGCAGCGCCTCGGCCGCTACTTTTTAGATCGTTGTTTTATGGTCCGACGTGGCGTCTTGCGCTTCGTTCGCGCAACCGCGCCCGGCCGCTGCGCCAGGCTGAACAGCAAGCCCTCGGCCTGCTGGCGGAGAATGCCTTTGAGCATATGGAGGTTGGCCGGATCATGGAAGTCCAGCTGCACCAGCGGTTCGCATGGCCAGCTGAGATAGAAATTCATGAAAAGACCATTAGTGGCGATGACGTGCAGCCTTGTCAGAAGATCGTCCTGTGTCCTGCCAAGAATGACGCCGAGCACGGCGGATTGCGCCTTCATCAACGGAAACGTGACGCGTTGATTCATCAGATCGAGAGCTTCCTTGACGGCGAACTGCGTGTTCCAGGTCAGGGCCTTGACGGTATCGCCTTCACCCGGCGTGAAAAACGAATCCAGCAGGCTCTCCTGCATCAGGCAGTAGAGTTCGATCAGGTCCGACATGGGGGCGGCTTTTGAAACAGCCTCTTCCACTCTCATGAAAACCGGCTCGAGCCGCGCTTTGATCCGGCTGGTGACGCTGTCAACACAGGCCAGATACAGGCCGAGTTTATCACCGAAATAATAACTTAAAGCCGGCGACTTTACGCCGGCCCTGGCGGCGATGTCGCGTGTCGATGCCAGCTCGAAGCCGCGCTGGGCAAAAACCTCGCAGGCGGCGGCGAGCAGGCGCTGACGCGTGTCATCACCCGTGGGATAGCCGGAAGCGGCGCGGCGCCGCCCGGCGCGGGCGGGCGCGTAGTCTGTGTGATCCAAAAATATTTTCCTCCGGTACTTGACGGAATTATAGCGGGCGATAGATCTCTGTCAAGCGATAGATTTCTATCGGGCGTCAGAAGTCTGGCGCGCAACCAACGCACCGCGTGCAAATCATCGACCGCGCGCGGGCCGCACCACAGCAAACGGGAAAGATCACCGTGATGGCAAACTGGCGTAAGATGAGAGGCAAGACGAGGGACCTTGCACCGCGCGGGTGGGGTGGCCAGCCCGCTTCCCGCTGCCCGAACCAAGATGAGCGACGCCGCGGACCGCGGCTCAGCTGCCCGCGGCAACCCGCAACCGTGAATGGTTGAACGCCATGCCAAATCGAATTGTCATCGTATCATTATGCGGTCTCGCGGCCGCCTGCTGCGCGGCGTTTCTTGCAACCAGCGGCCGCGCCACGACACCAAACGCGCCGCCCCCGCCGGTGGTGGACGTGGTCACGTTGCGGGAGGAGCCGGTCGCCATTTCCACCGAACTTCCAGGCCGGACCACGGCCTATCAAATTTCTGAGGTCCGCCCCCAGGTCAGCGGCGTCATCCTCCGGCGCCTGTTCACCGAAGGCGCTGACGTCAAGCAGGGACAGCCGCTCTATCAGATCGATCCCGCCAGCTACCAGGCGGATCTGGACAGCGCCACCGCGCAGCTGGCCAAAGCGCGCGCCGCGGTCACCTCGGCGCAGCTGACCGCGCGGCGTGACCGCATTCTGGCGCAGGCCTCCGCCGTCAGCCGCCAGGATCTGGACGACGCCGACGCCACGCTGGCACAGGATCAGGCTGATGTGGCGGCCGGCTTCGCCGCGGTCGAACTGGCGAAAATCAACCTGGCCTATACGAAAGTATCGTCGCCCATCTCCGGCCAGACCGGCCGTTCCAACGTCACCAGCGGCGCGCTGGTCACCAGCGACCAGGCCGACGCGCTGGTGACCATTACGCAAACGAACCCGATTTATGTCGATGCGACCCAGCCCAGTGCCGTGCTGCTGAAAATTAAACACGACCTCGCCTCCGGCATGCTACTCGCCTCCGGTGACGGGCGGCTGGCGGTGCAACTGATCCAGGAGGACGGCACGCTCTATCCACAGCAAGGCGAGCTGCAGTTCACGGAAGTCAATGTCGATACCGAGACCGATTCGGTGACCATGCGCGCGATCTTTCCCAATGACGATCAGCTCCTGCTGCCCGGCATGTTCGTCCGCGAGCGCATCGAGGAAGGTGTCGATCCCCACGCCATCCTGGTGCCGCAGCAGGCGGTCTCGTTCAACCAGCAGGGCCAGGCCAAGGTCCTGATCGTCGGCGCGGATGACAAGGTGACGCCGCGCATCGTCACCGCGGACCGCGCCATCGGTACCAACTGGCTGGTGACGGCCGGCCTCGCCCCCGGCGACCGCGTGATTGTCGCCGGCGCGCAACGCGCCATGCCGGGCATGACCGTGACGGTGAGACAGCAAAGCGCCGGAACCGGCGCGCAGCTGGCCAATAACAATGCAACCAGCGCCACCAGCGACAGCAATTAAGGACGTCCCATGTCACGCTTCTTTATCGAACGTCCCGTGCTCGCCTGGGTCGCCGCCATCCTCATCATCCTGGCGGGCGTCATCTCGGTCGCCAGCCTGCCGGTCGCGCAATATCCCTCCATCGCGCCCCCGGCCATCGCCATCAGCGGCAGTTATCCGGGCGCATCGGCCGCGACCGTCGAAAGCACGGTGGTGCAAGTTATCGAACAACAATTCAGCGGACTCGATCACCTGCTGTATTTCTCATCCAACAGCAACAAGGACGGCAGCTTCACCATCACATTAAGCTTCGCGCAGGGCACCGATCCGGACATCGCGCAGGTGCAGGTGCAGAACAAACTGCAGCTCGCCGAACCGCTGCTGCCCGATCAGGTGCAACGCCAGGGCATCACCGTCGCCAAGGCCACCAAAAACTTCCTCATGGTCATCGGCGTCATCTCGCCCGATGGCAGCATGGGCAATGACGACCTCGCCGACTTCGTCGCCTCCAACCTCCAGGAACCCCTAAGCCGCACCAAGGGTGTCGGCGACTACCAGCTTTTTGGCTCGCAATACGCCATGCGCGTCTGGCTCGACCCGATGAAGCTGGTCAAATACAGCCTGACCCCGGATGACGTCGCCAGCGCCATCCAGGCGCAGAACGCGCAGGTCTCCTCAGGCGAACTCGGCGGCCTGCCATCGGCCGGCGACCAGCAGCTCAACGCCACGATCATCGGCCCATCCTACCTCGAGACCCCCAGCCAGTTCGGCGACATCCTCCTCAAAGTGCAACCCTCCGGCGCCCAGGTGCGCCTGCGCGACGTCGCCACGGTCGAGCTCGGGGCCGAACAATACGCGCAATCGGCGACCTATAACGGCGCGCCGGCGGCGGCCATCGCGCTCAAGCTCGCGGCCGGCGCCAATGCGCTCGATACCGTCGCCGCCGTCAGGCAAACCATCGCTCAGCTGACGCCGAACTTTCCGCCCGGCGTGCAAATCATCTACCCCTACGATACATCCTCCTATGTGCGCCTCTCGGTCGAGGAGGTGGTGCAAACCTTGTTCATCGCCATCATGCTCGTGTTCTCCGTCATGCTGCTGTTCCTGCAGAATTTCCGCGCGACCTTGATCCCCACCATCGCGGTGCCGGTGGTGCTGGCGGGAACCTGCGGCATTCTGGCCATCGCCGGCTATTCCATCAACGACCTCACCTTGTTCGGCATGGTGCTGGCCATCGGCCTGCTGGTCGATGACGCCATCGTCGTGGTCGAAAATGTCGAACGCATCATGGCCGAACAAAACCTCACGGCGAAACAGGCCGCGCTGATCTCGATGTCGCAAATCAGCGGCGCGCTGGTGGGCATCGCCCTGGTGCTCACCGCCGTGCTGGCGCCCATGGCGTTCTTCGCCGGCTCAATCGGCGTGATCTACCGGCAGTTCTCCGTCACCATCGTCTCGGCCATGATCCTCTCCGTCATCGTGGCGCTCACGTTCACGCCGGCCCTTTGCGCCACACTGCTGCGGCCCCGTGATCACGCCCATCAGCCGCACGGATTTTTCCGGGGCTTTAACAAACTGTTCGAGCAGGCCCAAGGATTTTACGTGGGCCGGGTCGGCGCCATATTGCGCCGCCGGAAAGCCGCGCTGGCGGCCTTCGCCGTCATCGTCGCCCTGGTGGTGGGCATCTACCAGCTGATACCAGGCGGTTTCCTGCCCGATGAGGACCAGGGCGTACTCTCGGTTCAGGTCGTCGGGCCGCCAGGTGCGACCGCCATCGATATCCAGGCCACTCTGGACAAAATCCGGACCTACTTCCTAACCTCGGACAAGCAAGCCGTGCAGGGCGTCTTCGCCGTCAGCGGTTTCAATTATGGCGGCCGCGGACAGAGCACCGGCCTGGTGCTGGTGCGCCTGAAAGACCTGCAGGACCGTCCCGGCGCCGCCAACGGCGTCTTCGCCATCCAGGCCAGGGCGCAGCGCTATTTCGCATCCATCAACTCCGCGATCGTGGTCGCCTTCGCGCCACCGGCGGTCATCGAACTCGGCAACGCCACCGGTTTTGACTTCGAACTCATCGACAAGGCCCATCTCGGCCACGCCGCTCTGATGAACGCCCGCAACCAGCTGCTCGGCATGGCCATGCGCGACCCCATACTCGCCGGCGTGCGCCCCAACGGACTTGACGATGAATCGCAATATAAAATCGACATCGATCGCGAGAAAGCCAGCGCCCTCGGGCTCACCATGGCGGCGATCAATGACACGATGTCAGCGGCCTGGGGTTCCGAGTATGTCGATGACTTCATCGACCGCGGCCGCATCAAACGCGTTTTTATCCAGGGTCAGGCGCATTCGCGCAGCCTGCCCGATGATCTTTCGAACTGGTATGTCCGCAATTCATCCGGCGACATGGTGCCGTTTTCCGCCTTCGCCACCGGCAGCTGGACCCTCGGCTCGCCGGAGCTGGAACGCTATAACGGCCAGCCCTCGGTCGAGCTGCTCGGCAGCCCGGCCCCCGGCTACAGCTCCGGCCAGGCGATGAATGAGATGCAGCGTCTGGCACAAAGATTGCCCGCCGGATTCGGCTATGACTGGACGGCGCTTTCCTATGAGGAGCGCGCCGCCGGCTCGCAGGCGCTGTTTTCCTATGCGCTGGCGCTGATGGTGGTGTTCCTGGCGCTGGCGGCGCTGTACGAAAGCTGGTCGATCCCGGCCGCGGTGCTGCTGGTGGTGCCGCTCGGGGTCATCGGCGCCGTGCTGGCGACCTATTGGCGCGGGCTGGACGATGACATCTATTTCCAGGTGGGCCTGCTGGTCACCATCGGCCTGGCGGCCAAGAACGCCATCCTCATCGTCGAATTCGCCAAGCAGAATTACGATTCTGGTCGAACCCTGACGGACGCCGCGGTCGCGGCGGCGCGGCTGCGGCTGCGGCCGATCCTGATGACCTCACTGGCCTTCATCCTGGGCGTGCTGCCGCTGGCGATCTCCACTGGCCCAGGCTCCGGCGCGGAAAACGCGATCGGCACGGTGGTGGCCGGCGGCATGTTGACCGCGACGTTCCTAGCGATCTTCCTCGTGCCGCTGTTTTTCGTCACCGTGCTCGATCTGTTCAAAGTGAAACGAATCTCTCGAGAGACAAATTCTAACACTGAATCGCTGCGGGATGCGCACGCATGAAACACCAGGTTCCTATTGTCCTGGCGGCGCTATCGCTCGCCGCCTGCACCCTCGATCCCGCCTATCACGCCCCCTTCTTGCCCACCGCCAGCCAATACCCGTCGCAGGACGCCGCCTATCAGGAGGATGCGGCGCACCAGTCCGGCGCCCCGGCAGCGGCGCCGGCGGCACTGCTCGGCTGGCGAGCGGTGTTCACCGACCCGCGGCTGCAAGCACTCATTGCGCTGGCGTTGCAAAATAACCGCGATCTTCGGGTGGCGATTTTTAACGTGGCGGCGTCGCAGAGCAGCTTTAGGGCGCAGCGCGCCGAGTTGTTTCCGGCGATCAACGCCGATACCGACGCCACGCTCGAGGGCCTGTCCACCAGCGCGGCCGAGCCTGAGCTTGCGCAGAGCTCAGGCTCAACGATACCGACGCAAGCCAAACACAGCACCTACCGGGAATATTCAGCCGGCATCGGCTTCGCCTCCTATGAGCTCGATATGTTCGGCCGCGTCCGAAGCCTGACGCGGTCACAATACCAGCAATATCTCAGCGAGGCGGACACCAGGCGCAGCGTCCAGATCAGCGTGGTCGCGGAGGTGGCGAATGATTATATCACGCTGCTGGCCGACCAGGATGAACTCAAGCTCGCCCAGGCCACCGCGCAGTCGCAGGCCCGGCTTGTCGGCCTGACCCAGGCCATGTTCGACCAGGGTGTCAGCAGCCAGCTGAATCTTTTCGAGGCGCAAACCGGCGAGGACACGGCCACGGCCAGCGTGGCGCGGTATCAGCGGCAGGTGGCGCAGGATGAAAACGCGCTGACACTGGTCGTCGGCACACCCCTGCCGGCCAATCTGCCGCCGGGCGCTGACCTAGCCGCGGAGGGCATCATGGCCGATCTGCCGGCCGGCCTGCCCTCGGATCTGCTCAGCCGGCGGCCGGACGTCATGGCGGCGGAGCACACATTGCTGGCCGCCAATGCGCAGATCGGCGCCGCCCGCGCCGCCTTCTTCCCCAGCATTTCACTGACAGGCAATGGTGGGCTCGCCAGCGCCTCGCTCAACAAGTTGTTTGACTCCGCCGCGCAGACCTGGACCTTCGCGCCGCAGGTCACCATTCCGATTTTCACCTGGGGCCAGAACCAGGCCAATCTGGATAACGCCACCGCCGAAAAAAACGTGGATCTCGCGCGTTATGAGAACACGATTCAGACGGCGTTCCGCGAGGTTTCTGACGGTCTGGCGGCGCGCGGCACCTATCTGGACCAGCTTGCCGCGCAGCAGGCGGATGTCGATGCGTTCAGTGGCGCGTATCAGCTGGCCGAATTGCGCTACCGCACCGGCGCGGACACCTATGAGTCGGCTTTGGAAACCCAGCAGTCACTGTTCTCGGCGCAGCAGACCCTGATCAGTCTCAAGGCCGAGCAGTTGCAGAACCTGGTAACTCTCTACGAGGCGCTTGGCGGCGGCTGGTACGCCACCACCCCCGCGCCGGCGGCAATCGCCGCAGCCGCGCCAGTGGCTCAACCGCCAGCACGCCAGTTGGACTGAGGGCGCGGCTTTCCAGAAGAGGCAATCAATTAGGCGGCCATGTTATTGATGACGTCTAAGGTACGCCAGTTCTCCGCGCCGGATGGATCGCCGGCGAGCCGGACAGGATCCATTTGATGGAGCCTTAATTGTGTTTTCGGGCCAAGCGTGCTGACCGGGTGAAAATTTTGCTTTGGGACGGCAGCGGGCGGGTGCTCGTTTGGAAACAGCTTCAGCATAGAAATTTTAGGTGGCCACCGGTTGTGGATGGGGTGATGAAGCTGACATCGGTGGAATATGCAGCACTTTTCGACGGCCTTGACTGGGGGCGCATTATTTCAACACCGAGGATTCCCTCACCGACGAAGGCGGGTTAGACTCGTGCGGAAGGTATTTGCATTCCGTTAGTTTCAACCGTCTTAAGGCGTGACCGGCCGCCCGGCCTTCATCTTGCCAGGCATGCGGCGGTGATGGGCCTGCATTTCCTCGCCATGGGCTACTTCATACCCTTCCCCCCATTTGCCATCATCGCCTGGTTGCTCCTCCGTCGCTCAGCCACAGGCGCCGCCGTGCGCCAGCCAGACGGCGCCATCCTAGCTGGGCTTGCCGCCACGCTTGCCCTCTGGGCCGCCTCCGCCTCCACCTCCGCCTTCGCCCTAACCCTCAAACCTGACAACGCAGCTTGACGCGTCTGACCGCGCCCGTACCTCGGAGCCCCTCACAACAGAACCCGACGAAGATAGGGCTGACACCGGCATGGGTGGCAGATAGACCTAGCCATCTTCACGATCGCGGTTTTCCGCTTTCAGGGAGGGCCAGACCGTGCGTCTATGACCGGGTTGAGCGCGAAGCTGCCGATCGCCCGTGGCGGAACTGGCCTCACGGTGCGCGGGGCAGATGAAGGCGAGCGCCGTGGGGCCGCTCTCGATGACAGAGAGGCAGGTCGGCAAGCCCAGGTGCACCATGGCGCGGCTGGGCAGACGTGTTAATGGCGCGCCGGCGCCCGATGCCCGAACCTGGATTCTGGAGTTCTTTCGGCGGCATTTGAATTAACCGGATCATCTGAATGTCACCGAAAAGCGATCGTGAACGCCGCGCGAGGCATTTAATCATGGACCGAAGCGCCACCGCGCGAACGGCAAGACCGCCGGAAACCAGGCGCCTGCGCTACCAGCCTTCCAGCGCCCCGGCCGCGTCGAGTTCGGCGATCAGCGGCGCCAGATGCGATTCGTATTGCCGCCACCGGCCGATCCCGGCGGCGTTGACGGGCGCGCGCACCTGCGTGCGGCTGACGGTGCGCACCCGGCGCTCGACCTCGTAAAAACGTGCGCAGGCGGGATCGTAAGGCAGGTCCAGAAACGCCAGGACGCGCCGCAGCGTGGCATCGAAATCCGCCACCCAGTCGGACAGAAGCACGGTCATCATCGGGTTCGGCAGCACCGCGCGCCAATGCGCCATCAGCCGGCGGTGCTGGCCGATATACCAGCCGAGATCGCCGAGGTCATTGGCGTAGGCGTGCACGCCGTAGAACCGGAACGTGAAAATCGACAGCCCGATATCGCGCGGGTCGCGCGCACATTCGATCACCCGCGCGCCCGGCAACAGCAGCGCCATCAGCCCGAGATAATTCGCATTGCCGGGCATTTTGTCGATAATCCTGGCGGCATGCGGGTCGAGCGCATGCAGCTCGGCCAGATACCTTCCGGCCAGAGCATCCAGCGCCGGCGCCTGCAGCTGCGCCGCGCGGCGCACCGCGGTGGCGTCATCGCCGCCGCCCGCCTCCCACAAACATCTGGCCAGCGCCGCGCGCTCCCCGGCGCCATGCACCTGGCCGTGCGCCGCCAAAATCTGCTCGGTCAGCGTGGTGCCGGAACGCGGCATGCCGACGACGAAGACCGGTGCCGCATCCGTATTGCCGGCCCGCGAAGCTGCCAGCCGCGCGGCATCGAACGACGCGATATTGGCGTCGATGAACGCCGCATAGCGGGCGCGGGAAAACGGCTGAAACCGCGCCAGACGCTGATGCCCCGCCCGCCAGTGCTGGAACGCGCCATCATGGTTGCCGCGCTGCGACCAGAATTTGGCGAGGTCGTAATGCGCCATGATGGCGTGCTCCGGCACCATCGCCGTGCTGCCGCCAAGTGCGGCGGCCATGTCCCTCGCGTCCTGCTGGGCCACCGCTTCATCGCCCGCAGCCGCCGCCAGCAGGACGCGCCGCCATAGCACCAGCGGCAGCAGCGCAGGCGGCGCCGGGCCCAGCATCTCGAGCGCCGCCCGCGCCTCCGCCACCCGGCCCAGCCTGATCAGCGCCAGGATACGCTGCAGCGCCCAGTGCTGGCGCATCTCGTCTGCCGGTGGTGCCGCGCCATCCAGCAGGTCCAGCGCCTCCGCCGCCCGGTCCTCCGCCAGCAGGTCGGCGGCGAGGTTGATCCGCGCCGCCGCGGCCTGCGGGTTCGCTTCGATGGCGCCGCGCAGCACGGCTTCGGCGGCGTCGCTCTCCCCGGTCAGCCGCAGGAACGCCCCCAGATTACCGGACGCGGCCGCATGACCGGGCGCGGCCCGCAGGGCCACCCGCATCGCCTCGCAGGCCGGAAAAATCTTGCCCGCCCGGTAGCGCGCGACACCGAGATTAACCCACGCATCGGCGAAGTCCGGCTGCAGTTTCGTGGCAGTTGCAAAACAATCCTCCGCCTTTGCCAAAAGCCCGGCGGCGAGATAGGCGACGCCCGCCACGTAATGCGCCTGGGTCATGCGCGGCGCCCGCAGCCTGCCGCGCCGCGCCGTGGCAATCGCGCCGCTGCTGTCGCCCATTGCCAAAAGCGAGGCGGAAAGATTCAGCCAGGGCGCCGGATCTTCCGTTAGTTTTTCTGCCGCGGCGCGGAACATTCTTGCCGCCTCGTCATGCCGCGCCGCGTGTTGCAGCCCGATGCCATAATGCAGCGCCACCCACGGATCGCCGGGCGCCAGCGCGCGGGCCCGCGCCAACAGCGCCAACGCAGGCTCAACCGCGTGCAGCTTTATCTGGCATAATCCCAGCAGCCGCAGCGTGTCCGCGGTTTCCGCCTGAGCCGACAGCAAGGCTACCGCGCCGGCGTAATCGCCGGCGCGGTAGCGCGCCTCGGCGACGTCGAGGGCGGTTTTGTCGATCTCGCTCATGGCCGGTTTCTAACGCAACCTTGCATCGCCCGGACAGTCCCTTCGCGATGGTTATACGTTACGAATTCAATATCATTGCGTTCGGCGTAAGGAATCAGCCGAACTTTTGCGGCCGCCGGCGGCGATAACGAGAATTCGGCGCGATCATCATGCAAATCCTATAAAAATCCTTGAGCCGACTCAGCAATCTGTTAAGGCTGAGTTAGCCGAATCGCGCCGCACCCGGGAGCCAGGATGTCCGAAACCGCCACCACCGCCGCCCAGCTCAGCGCGGAGATCGCAGCTGCGCAAAACTTTAGCTCCGGCAACATTACCATCGCGCTCGGCACGAACATCACCCTCTCCTCCGACCTCGAAGCCATCAACCTCGCCCCCGGCGTCACCCTCACCATCCAGGGCAACGGCCACACCCTGAGCGGCGCCGGCAAGTATGAAGGCTTCTTCGTCTATCAGGGCCATGTCGATATCGATAACCTGACCATCACGGACGCGGCCGCTGTCGGTGGCGCCGGCGGCGGCGGTGGGGCGGGCCTCGGTGGCGGCCTGTTCGTCGCGGGGGTCAATACCATCTCCGCGAACGATACCACCGCCGGTGGCGACGTCACGCTGAGCAATGTCAGCTTCACCGGCGACAGCGCCACCGGCGGCGCCGGTGGCACAGGCGGTGGCGGCGGCCTGGGCGGCAGCGGCGCCAGCGGCAAAACCGGCGGTGGCGGCGGCATCGGCAACAGCGCCGCCGGCGGCGGCGGCAACGGCATCGTTGTGGGTGCGCCAGGCGGCGGCAGCGGCGGCAGCCAATTGGGCAGCGGTGGCGCTGGTGGCAGCAGCGGCGGTGGCGGCGGCAATGGGGCCTTTGGCGGCGGCGGCGGCGGAGTCGGCGGCGGCAGCGGCGTGTTTGCCCGCGGTGGCAACGGCGGCTTCGGGGGCGGGGGCGGCGCCGACGCGGGAAGGGGTGGGAGCGGCGGTTTTGGCGGCGGCGGCGGTGAGACAAACAACCCCAGCGGCGGCGCCGGCGGTTTTGGCGGCGGCGGCGGCGAGACAAGGAACCCCGGCGCCGGCACTGGCGGCTTTGGCGGCGGCGGCNNGCGGCCTCGGCGCCGGCGGCGATATTTTCGTCCAGCAGGGGGGCACCCTCACCATCGAGGGCGGCACCCTCGGCCTCGGCGCCGTCTCCGGTGGCGCCGGCGCCACCACCGGCGCCGGGCTCGGCACCGCCATGTTCCTGCAGGGCGACCAGACCCAGACCTTGCAGGCGGCCGCCGGCCAGACCCTCACCATCGCCGGCGGCATCGCCGACGAAACCGGCTCCGACCCTACCATGCAAGCCGGCGATGGCACCGGCACCGGCGCCGGCGCCCTGCTCATCGAAGGTCCCGGCACCGTCGAATTCACCGCCGCGAACAGCTATACCGGCGGCACGACAATCGAGGACGGCGCGCTCGATCTCGTCGGCCGAGGCTCAGCCGGCACCGGCCCCATCAGTTTCGCCGGACCCGGCAGCAGCCTTAGCTTCGCCGTCACCAACGCCCCCGCCGCCACCATTAATGGATTCGTCGCCGGCGACACCATCGACATCACCGACCTGCACACCCCGGGCATCACCAGTTTCAGCTTCAGCAACGACATCCTGACGATTGGCTATATCGGCGACGGCAACGCACCGCTGACCCTCAGCCTCGACGAGACCAATTTTCAGCCAGGCGACACGTTCGCGTTCAGCCGGGACGCCACCGGCGGCACCGACATCACCACCGACACCGCCTGCTTCGCCGCCGGCACCCGCCTATTGACCGCGCAAGGCGCGCTGGTGCGCGTCGAGGATTTGCGCGAAGGCGATGAGCTGGAAATTTTTGCCGGCGGATCGGCGCGCATCCGCTGGATCGGCCGCCGCACGCTGGCGCCGCGCCGGCACCAGCGGCCCGACGCGGTGCAGCCGGTTCTGATCACCGCCGGCGCGCTGGGGCAGGGCTTGCCATGGCGCGATCTGGTCGTCTCTCCGGACCATGCGCTCTATCTGGATCGCCATCTGATCCCGGCCAAGGCGCTGACCAACGGCTTTACCATCCGCCAGCTCGATTGCGCCACGGTGACCTATTATCACATCGAACTGCTGGACCATGACGTGCTGTTTGCCGAAGGCGCGCCGGCGGAATCCTATCTCGAGACCGGCAACCGGGGGGCGTTTGAAGATGGCGGGGAGAGCTTGACGCTGCATCCGGATTTTGCCCAGGGCGTGCGCGAGCAGCACGGTTACGCGCCATTCGCCGAATCGGGCAAGATCGTGGAAGCCGTTCGTCAGCGCATCCTGGACCGCGCCGGTATCGAAACCACCGCCGATCCTGGCGTGCAGCTCCATTTCGAGCATGGCGAGGTGATCATCGCCAGCCGCAGCGCGATTCCGGGCGAGATCTTCGCCGACCCGCGCGACCGCCGGCGGCTGGGGGTCAAAATCGCCAGCTTGGCTGTCGATGGCCGGGATGTTCCATTGCATCATCCGGCTTTGGTGGCGGGGTGGTATGGCTGCGAGCCCGATGGCAGATGGACGGATGGCAACGCCCGGATTCCAGCTGCTTTATGCGGCGAATCGCAGACGCTCGAGTTCACCTTGGCGGCGGCGTTGCGCTATCCCGTGCGGCCGATGGACGCGCTCCGGCCAGCACGCGCTGGCCGCGCAGCCTGACCCGCGGAGACAGACAAGCGGGCCGGTCCGCTTAACCAAGAAATTTTCCGACGACCGCCGTTGAGCGGCCAAAGTATGGCCTCTGCACAACCGCGGGAGATGAAAGTTTTTGCGCGCTTCTCGCAACGTTACAGTATCGAAATGGACTGTTTGCGCCGCGGCGGCTTATGCGCCGCGTCGATTTCCGCAAGATCCTCGCGGTTGAGAGATATTTCTGCTGCCGCGGCGTTTTCCCGCGCATTCGCTAGGCTGGCTGTTGATTTTCACTGAGATCTGACCCGGGATTTTCATCGAGATTTGACTCGGGTTGAGGATATGTCCCGCCTCGCGTGGGACGGTCAAGCTGCTGGTGATTTTGCCTTTCGGGTTTTCGGTTTGGTTTTGCTGTCGTTGAAGCGGAAGCTGGCATTGCCGGTCTCGATGATGTGGCAATGATGGATAAGACCGTCGAGCAGTGCTGTGGTCATTTTGGCGTCGCCGAATACGCCGGACCACTCGCTGAAGCTGAGATTGGTGGTGATGACGACGCTGGTGCGCTCGTAGAGTTTGGAGAGCCAGTGGCAGAGCAAAGCGCCGCCGGACGGGCTGAACGGCAGGTAGCCGAGTTCGTCGAGGATGATGAGGTCGAGGCGCAGCAGGCGTTCGGCCAGTTGCCCGGCTTTGTTCAATGCCTTTTCTTGTTCGAGCGCGTTGACCAGATCGACGGTGGCGAAGAACCGGACTTTTTTGCGCTGATGCTCGACCGCCTGCACCCCTCCGCTGCCATTCCACGTGCTCCGCACGCGGAACCTTGGGCAGCTTCGCCCAGGGCGGTGGCGATATGGCTCTTGCCGGTTCCGGGGCCGCC
>PLFB01000119.1:20645-21464 GCA_003137135.1 Acetobacteraceae bacterium | reverse complement strand
CTTTTTTTTCAAAAAAAGTACCTCCTTCCTAATTACTCTGCAAATCCGCATCCACCGGCAGTGCCTGCCCGGAAATAGACCTCGCCCCATCCGACGCCAAAAAAACCGCCAGCGCCGCCACCTCCTTTGGGTCCACCAGCCGTTTGATCGACTGCTTCGCCAGCGCCGCCACGGTTGCCTCTTCCAGACTTTGGCCGGCGGCCTTGGCACGGCCGGCAAAAACGCGCTGGAGCCGTTCCCCATCCACCGCCCCCGGCTGGATGGCGTTCACCCGCACATTATGCGCCCCCAGTTCCATCGCCAGCGTCTTGGTCAACCCGATCAGTCCCCACTTCGTCGCCGCATAGGGGCTCCGGTTCGGATACCCAAACCGCCCCGCGGCGGAGGACATATTGATGATGACGCCGTTGCCCGACGCAATCAGATACGGCACGCATAACCGCGTCACCAAAAACGTGCCCGTCAGATTCACCCTGACCACCGCATCCCAATCATCCGGCGCCATCTCGTGCACCGGCGCCGTCGGCCCCGAAATCCCGGCATTATTCACCAGCANNTCCCCCACATCGCAGAGGCAGCCCTGCAACCCGTCCGTCAGCGCGGCTGCCAGCGCGGTTTCACTGACATCGCAAACAAACACCTCATCCCCCGCCTCCACGAACGCCCCAGCTATCGCCCGCCCAATCCCCCCGGCCCCCGCCGTCACCAACACTTTGCGTTTCATGGCCGATCTCCCTAAAACTGCCGCGCGCTATCGATTCACCACCTCAAACGACCGCCTCCACCATCTCGTCTGCCACCATCGCCTTCACCTTCACA
>PLFB01000119.1:160-20557 GCA_003137135.1 Acetobacteraceae bacterium | reverse complement strand
GACACCATCTCGCCGCCGATCTTCGCAAATCTTTTGGTGCGGCCCTTGATCGCCACGAACCCATCAGCATCCACCTTCACCACATCCCCGGTATCGTACCACCCACCCTCCGGCGCCTGCACCACCCCCGGTCTGTCAGCCTTCAAATACCCCAGCATCACATTCGGCCCCTTCACCCAGAACTGCCCGCCCTCCTCGATCCCCGGCACCGGCTCCACGCGGAAAGCAATGCCCGGCAACAGCCGCCCCACCGTCCCCATCCGGCTATGCATGGGCGTATTGATCGAAATCACCGGCGAGGTCTCCGTCGCCCCATACCCCTCCAGCACGCGCACGCCGTACTTGTCCGCATACAGCCGCCGCGTCTCGTCCCGCAGCTTCTCGGCACCCGCAAAAATGTAACGGATGCTGTGCATGTCATAAGGATTCGCAAACTTGCCATACGCCGTCAAAAACGTGTCGGTCCCGAACATGATCGTCGCGCTCGTTTCATAGATCAGTTCCGGCACAATCCGGTAGTGCAGGGGGCTCGGATAATAAAACGTTTTGACACCGTTCAATATCGGCAACAGCGTGCCGCCCGTCAGCCCGAACGAATGAAACATCGGCAGCACATTCAGCACGATATCCCGCGGCCCGAAATCCACCCGGCTCGCGATCTGGCTGCAATTGGCCAGAATATTCGCATGGCTCAGCACCACGCCTTTCGGCGAGCCTTCCGACCCCGACGTATAAAGGATCACCGCCGGCGCATCCGCCTGGCCACGCTGCGCCCGGTAACTGAGCCGCGGCAACAGCGACTGCGCCATGCCCGCCGCCTTATCAAAAGCGCCAATGCCGGCGCCCAAATCTTCCAGATACACCACCTTCACACCCGCCGCGCCCAGCGCCGCCACGCTCTCCTCCAGTTTCCCGACCGAAACAAACCGTCTCGACGTCAGTACAACCCTCACCTGCGCCATCTTACAGGCCTCAACCATCTTGCCGCCGCCGGCCGAAAAATTCAGCATCGCCGGGACTTTTCCCGCCCGCTGCAAAGCGAAAAACACAATCGCCGTCACGCACGCATTCGGCAGCATCACCCCCATATTCGTCTCAGCCGTATATTTGCGTCCCAGCACGCCGCCCAGAATGAAACACCGCATAAGAAACTGCCGGTATGTCAGCGGCTTGCGCTCCACATCCTCCGCTACAATTTGCTTGGCCCCATGCACATCCCTTGCCGTCAGCAGCGCGGAAAACAGCGTCTGCCGGTAATCCGTGCTGTCGAACATCATCTCGCTCATCACATCATACAGCTCCAAGCTCGCCATCTGCCGCCGCCGCCGGCCCGTGACCCCCTCCGGGATCGAAAACTCATGTGCCGGCAGCACCGTCATCGTGATTTTGGGAAACCAGCGCCGCCGCACCTTGCCCTTCAGCCGCGAAAAATACGTGTACTGCGCGCCATCAATCCGAATCGGCAGCAATTTCGCGCCGGCTTTGTCGGCGATCATCCCGGGCCCCTCATAAACCTTCATCAGCGCGCCGGTCTCCGTCAGCCGCCCCTCGGGAAACACCATGCACTTTTCATCGCGCTTCAAATGGTCGATCAGCGCCTTTGCCGCCAGCGGGTTCGTCGGGTCCACCGGCAGCGCGTCCACCACCTTCAATAAAATCTGCATCCACCATTTCCGCGCATAAAACGTGTTCACCGCAAAGTGCAGCCGCTCCGGCAAAAACGCCGCGATCAGCGCCGCATCCAGCAGTGAGGTATGGTTGGCGATAATCAAAACCCGCTTGCCNNCAGAAAAATCCCCGGTATCGAAAACCCAATTTTTAGCAAAACAATCGTCAACACCGACGACCCCACCATGAACGCCGCACTCAGCACATTGCTCGCCGCGATCAGCCTGGCCAGATGCGCCGGCGCCCCGTCATGCTGGATCTGCACATAAAGCGGCACGATATAAATCCCACCGGCCATCGAGAGCATCAAAAAGTCGAACACCACCCGCCAGCAAGTAAAACTCCGCATGAACTGCCCAAGCGGCATCAGTGCCGCGCCATGCCCGCCGGCATGGTGGCTCGCGAAAAACAGATCCACGCCAAACACCGTAATCGCCAGCGCGGCCGCCGGCACATACGTCACCTGAATATGTCCCCGCTGCAGCTTGTTGGACAGCAGCGACCCCACGCCAATCCCCACCGAAAACGTCGTCAGCAAAAGTGTGACCACCGGCGCCTGCGCATGTAGAAAATTCTTCACGAACGGCGCCACCTCCGACAAAAACACCGCTCCTACAAACCAGAACCAGCAAATCCCCAGAATGCAGAGGAAAATGTCCTTGTCCTGCCTGGCATAATCCACAATCCGCCAGGTCTCGCGAAAAATATTCCAGCTGACGGAAAGCCCCTTATCAAACGCCGGCGCCGCCGGTATTTTTTGCGCCGTCACAAAACCCGTCACCGCCACGCCCACCAGCACCACCGAAACCACCACCCCGCCAAACGGCAACAGCACTAGCAGCCCGCCCACCAGCGTGCCCAGCAGAATCGCCAGAAACGTGCCGGCCTCGATATAAGAATTCCCCGGCATCAGCTCATTTTCCCGCAAATGCTGCGGCAGCAACGCCAGCTTGATCGGCCCGAAAAACGTCGAATGCACCCCCATGCAGAACAGCGCGAAAAACAGCACCGGCACGCTCGTCAACAAAAACCCGGCCGTCGCCACCACCATAATCCCGATCTCAACCGCCTTGATCACACGCGTGATCTTGGCCTTGTCAAACTTGTCCGCCAGCTCCCCCGCCGTCGCCGAGAAAAACAGCGAAGGCACAATCAACATCGTCCCCGCGATCGTCACCAGCACCGGCACGTTATACCCGGCCTGTGACGCAATCCGGTACGTCAGCAATATAATCAATGCCTGCTTCAACAGATTGTCGTTGAACGCACCCAAGAACTGCGTCTTGAACAGAGGCAGAAATCGCTCGGACCAGAAGAAAGACATCGTCATCTCCTAAAGAAAGCAAGCAAGCAGTTACTTTTTTGAAAAAAAGGCGCCCCGCCTGGGGTAACCAAAAAACTTTTACTAACTGGTCCCGTGGCGCCGGGACGCCACGGGACAACACACTCACGCACCCATCAAAATTTTCTCGGTCCGCGCCGTTTCAACGCGGTTCACCAGCCGCGCATTCTCCGCCGCGTCGCGCTGCGTCTTCGCCAGCGTCAAACACGCCTGCACCACCATCAGCACGCCGATGCCCAGATACCCGCGCATCCACACGTCGATCGGCAAAAACACAATCCCCGTCCCCACCATCACCAGCGAGGCCACGAACGCGATGTAAGTAAACACCACCCACGCCTGAGTCTGCGTCGCCGGCATGGAACCCGTAACATTATCCATTTGATTCGCTCCTAGAAAAAGTTGAAGTTACCCTTGTCCGCTGGCAAGCTCTTTCAGCCTGGCCAGTATCTTGTCCGCCTGCGGCCCGCTATCGCCAAACCCCGCCGCCCCCAGCCGCTCCTCGATCGTCACCGAAACGCTGGTCACGCTCTCCATCGCCTCATCCGCCGCCGCCTCCAACTCCTGCCGTTCCCGCAAGCTGGCCAGCGTCGCCTCCGCGTCATTCACCCCCAGCGTCCCGTCAAAATTCCGGCTTCGCCGCACCGCCTCGCCCACGCGCGCCAGCCGGCGACCGCGATGCAGCGCGGCAAACCGCCGCTCCGCCTCCTTCAGCCGCCCCTTCAGCCGGCCAATCTCCACCCCAAACATCGCCCGCGCCTTCGCGGCGGACTGCCGGTCCGTCTCCAATTCCGCGATCGCCTGCGCCGCATCGGCCGCCAGATCCTCGCGTCCGCCCCGCAAAGCCGCTACCGCCCGCTCCTCCAGCCCGGCAATCCGCGCCGCCAGAGCCTCCAGCCGCGCCGCCTCCTGAGAATCCTCAGCCATCGCCAGCGCCAAGGCCCGCCTAACCTGCGCAATGCCGGCGCCGGCATCGCGGATTTGCTGGTCCAGGATGGTCAGCGCATGACGCTGCGCCACAACCTCCACCGCCTCATAGGCCTGCCCGCGGCATAGCGTGATAATCTGCTTGAACATCGCACAACCTCCATATATGAACGATGTTCACGTGATACCGGAAAAGTGAACATGGTTCAAGCAAAAAGTGAACGCCGTTCAGAAAAACTCGCGGCGGCCCGTCCTGGCACCGCCCAGCGCCACGAATCCCTGCGCAAGTCCCTCATCGCCCACGCCATAAAACATATAGAAACCAGCGGCTTACGGGACCTTCGCGCCCGCACCCTCGCGGCGGCCGCCGGTTGCTCCATCGGCGCCATCTACAACATTTTTGAGGACCTCGACGCCCTCATCCTCACCGTCAATGCCGCCACGCTGGAGAAAATCGGCGCCAGAATGGCCGCCATCCCCGCCACCACCCCAACCCAGCAATTCCAGGACCTCGCCGCCGCCTACCTCGATTTCGCCGTCACCCATCCAGGCCTATGGGACGCGCTTTTCACCCACCGCCTCCCGGCCGGCATCGAAGCCCCGGACTGGTTCATGGCCACCCAGTCTGCCGCCTTCTCCCACATCGAAGCCCCCCTCAGAACCATCCGCCCCGATCTCCCCGCCACCGAACTCCCGCTCCTCGCCCGCAGCATTTTCGCCGCCATCCACGGCATCGTTTCCTTCGGCCTGGAACACCGCACCGGCCCGATCGACCTGCCGGCGCTCAAACGCCAGGTCACGACCATCGCGGCGGCGATGGCGGAAGGGCTCAAGGAAGGCAAGTAAGAAGTTACTTTTTTGAAAAAAAGTAAGTCGCCCGCGACCGCGGCAAAAAAACTTTTGCGGGCGGGTTGGGGCAAATTCGGTGTCTTTTCATCGCCCCAAACGCGGGCAATGAAGAGACACCGAACCTCCCCCAACCCGTCCGCAAAAGTTTTTTTGCGCGCTTTTTTTCAAAAAAGCGCTGCTTGCCTTTATTGCGGCGCCGGCTGCGTCACGTGCCGCTTCAGCACCAGGCCGGTCTGCGCGGAGATTTCCGTCAGCATCACCTCGTAGCCCCACAGATTCGCCAGGTGCTGCAGCACCATCGCGGTTTCCTTTTCCTTCACCATGATGCCGTTGAACACGCGGTGCTGCACCATCAGCCGGCGGTCGCCGTCCAGGTCCACGTCCACCACTTCGATTTCCGGTTCGTTCTGCACCACGTCGTACTGGTTCGCCAGTTTGCTGCGCACCGTCTGATAGCCGCGCTCGTTATGGATGGCTTTGACCACCAGGTCGCTCTCGCTGTCATCGTGCAGGTCAAAAAACTTCATTTTCCGGATCATCGCCGGGCTCAAAAACTGCCGGATAAAGCTCTCATCCCGGTGGTCCGCCCAGCCATCCTTCAGCACGTTCACCCAGTCGCCTTTGCCGGCGATATCCGGCAGCCATTCCCGGTCCTCGTCGGTCGGGTTGGTGCAGATGCGCTGGATATCCGTCATCATATTAAACCCGACGGCATACGGGTTCAGCCCGGAATACCCCGGATGGTCAAAATCCGGCTGGTAGGTCGCCCCGGTATGCGACTGGAAGAATTCCAGCATCGCGCCTTCGTCCAAAAACCCGGTCTCGTGCAGCCGGATCATGATGTAATAGTGCACGAAGGTCGCGCAGCCTTCGTTCATCATTTTAGTCTGCTTCTGCGGATAAAAATACTGCGCCACCTGCCGCACGATGCGCAAAATTTCCCGTTCCCAGGTTTTCAGCAGCGGCGCGTTTTTCTCCAGAAAATACAGCACATTTTCTTCCGGCAGCCCCAGCAGCTTCTTGCGCTCGATCTCATTATAGGCCGGCCTTGCCCGCACCCCCTTGGTCGGCACCGTGCGCCATAACTCGTTGTAATTGCGCTCCTGCTCCTCGAGCCGGTCCCGCGCCCGCTTCTCCTCGTCGCGCAGATTCATCGCCTTGCGCCGCGGATAGCGGTTCACGCCTTGCGCCATCAGCGCGTGCGCGGCGTCGATCACCCGCTCCACCGCCTCCTCGCCATACCGGTCCTCGCAGCGCGAGATGTAGGTTTTCGCAAATTCCAGATAATCCAGAATCCCATCCGCATCCGTCCACTGCTTGAACAGATTATTGTTCTTAAAAAAGTGGTTATGCCCGAACGCCGCGTGCGCGATCACCAGCGTCTGCATCATCATCGAATTCTCTTCCATCAGATAGGCGATGCAAGGATTCGAATTGATCACGATCTCATAGGCCAGGTTGCGCAACCCGTGCCGGTACAAAATTTCGTCCCGCGCAAAGTTTTTCCCGAACGACCAATGCTTGTACATCAGCGGCATGCCGATGGAGGAGTACGCATCCAGCATCTGCTCAAACGTAATCACCTCGATCTGATTCGGATACAGATCGAGTTTCAACTCCTTCAGCGCGATGTCCGAAATCGCGTCATAGGCCCGCCGCAGCCCGTCAAAATCCCAATCCGGCTCCAGCTTTTTCGCGGCACTCACGCTTTTGCCCCCGCCTTGGCGTCTTTGGCGAACAGCGCGCGGAACACGGGATAGATTTGCGCCCGCTCGCTCACCTTGCGCATCGCGATTTCCGCGCCCCCTTTGATCAGCTGGTCATAGGTCCGCCACAGATCGGTCGTCACGTCGCGCCCGCCTTCATCCTTCACTTCCAGGTAGGCAAAATACTGGCAGGCCGGCAGCACGAAGCGTTTTAGCAACGCCGCCGCCCGCGCATTGTCATTCGAAGCGTTATCGCCGTCCGAGGCCTGCGCCGCATAAATATTCCACTGGTCGCGCGGAAACCGTGCCTTCACCACCCGCATCATTTCCTCGAACGCAGTGGAGACCACCGTCCCGCCGGTTTCGGTGCTCATAAAAAACGTCTCTTCGTCCACCTCCTTCGCCTGATGCGTATGCCGGATAAAGACGATCTGCACATTTTTGTAGCGGCGTTGCAAAAACAGATACAGCAGCTTGTAAAACCGCTTCGCCAGATCCTTCATATGCTCGGTCATGGACCCCGAGACGTCCATCAGGCAGAACATCACGGCACTCGTCACCGGCTGTGGCACCAGCTCAAACCGGTTATACCGCACATCCACAGGGTCGATGAACGGAATCCGCTTCGAGCGCCGCTGCAGCACCTCCAGCCGCGCCGTCAGCTCGCCGCGCCGCGCCACGGTCTCTTCATCCAGCGCATCCCCCAGCGCCAGAAGTTCTGCCTCCTTCTCATCAATATCCGCCGGCCGCGGCCGGTGCAGCGCGATCCGCCGCGCCAACGAATTGCGCATCGTGCGCTTCAAATTCAGGTTTGAAATCGACCCGCTCACCGCGTGTCCCGCCCGCACCGGGGTAAAGCTGTCCGACGACTTCATCTGCTTGCGCAGCATATCCGGCAGTTCCAGATCGTCGAAAAAAATATCCAAGAACTCGTCCTGGCTCAGCGCGAACTGAAACGCGTCCTCGCCGCCGCCATCCTCGGCACCCTCGCTCCCGCCGCCGCCGCCCTGCTGCTCCGGCCGCTTCAGCCTGTCCCCTTCCTCGTAATGCTTGTTGCCCGGCAGCACATGGTCGCGCTCCCCCATTTCGCCGGAATGCCGGATGCTCGGCTCCTTCAGCCGGTCCGCTTTCACCCAGATCTGGTTATCGCTGCCGGTGTCGGAAACCGAGCGCTCGCCGGTGGCCTTGCGCACCGCCTCGGTCAGTTCCTGCTTCGCGCGCCGGATGAACCGCCGCCGGTTGGAGAGGCTTTTGCCCTTTGGGTTCAGCCGGCGATCAACAATATTCATTTTTTATCCTAGCTACCCCGCCTGCTTGACGCGCATATACCATTCCACAAGCCGGCGAACCTGCCTCTCAGTGTACCCGCGCGCAATCATCCGGTCCAAGAACTCCGTATGTTTACGCTCCGTCTCCACCTCTTTCTTCGAGCCAAAACTGATCACCGGCAGCAGATCCTCCACTTGAGAGAACATCCGCCGTTCGATAACTTCGCGTATTTTCTCATAGGATGTCCAGGACGGATTTCTCCCATCGCGCGTCGCCCGTGCCCGCAGCGCGAATTTCACCACCTCGTTGCGGAAATCCTTCGGATTCGCGATCCCCGCCGGTTTCTCGATCTTGGTCAGCTCCTGGTTCAATTGCTCCCGGTCTAGCATCTGCCCGGTATCCGGGTCCTTGAAGTCGAGATTTTCGATCCACGCATCCGCATAGTCCAAATACCGGTCAAACATGTTCTGACCGTAATCAGTATAGGACTCCAGATACGCCTTCTGAATCTCATTGCCGATAAATTCGGCATATCTTGGCGCGAGAGTGCCCTTTATGAAATCCAGGTATTGTTTCTCCAGCTCCTCGCCGAACTGCTCGCGCTTGATGCTTTGCTCCAGCACATACATCAGGTGCACCGGGTCCGCGCCAACTTCCCGCGTGTCATAGTTGAAAGTGGCGGACAAAACCTTGAACGCGAACCGCGTCGAAATCCCGTCCATCCCCTCATCCACGCCGGCCGCGTCCCGGTATTCCTGCATGGATTTCGCGTTCGGCTCGGTCTCCTTCAGGTTTTCTCCATCATAAACCCGCATCTTCGAATAGAGATTGGAATTCGAATGCGCCCTTAAGCGTGAGAGCACCGAAAACCGCGCCAGCATCTCCAGCGTCGCCGCCGCGCACGGCGCATTCGCCAGCTCACTGGTCCTAATCAGCTTCTCATAAATCTTCTGCTCCTCGGTCACCCGCAGGCAATACGGCACCTTGACCACGCAGATCCGGTCGATGAACGCCTCATTATTCTTGTTATGCTTGAACGCCTGCCACTCGGCCTCGTTGGAGTGCGCCAGAATAATGCCCTGGAACGGAATCGCCCCGATATTCTCCGTCCCGACATAGTTGCTCTCCTGCGTGGCCGTCAGCAGCGGGTGCAGGATTTTGATCGGCGCCTTGAACATTTCGACGAATTCGAGCAGCCCCTGCGTCGCCCGGTTCAACCCGCCGGAATAGCTGTAAGCATCCGTATCATTCTGCGGATAATTCTCCAGCATCCGGATATCGACCTTGCCCACCAGGCTCGAAATATCCTGGTTGTTCTCATCCCCCGGCTCGGTCTTGGTCACCCCGATCTGCCGCAGCCGCGACGGGTGCAGCTTCACCACCGTGAACTTGGAAATATCCCCGCCAAACTCGTCCAGCCGCTTCACCGCCCACGGGCTCATCAGCCCGGTCAGCCGGCGGCGCGGAATGCCAAAATGCTGCTCCAGCTCCGGCCCCATCACGTCCGGCGTGAAAATCCCCAGCGGGCTCTCAAAAATCGGGCTCAACTGCTCGCCGGCCTTGAGCACATAGATCGGCATTTTCTCCATCAGCAGTTTTAACCGCTCGGAAATGCTCGACTTGCCGCCGCCCACCGGCCCCAGCAGATAGAGAATCTGCCGCCGCTCCTCGAGCCCCTGCGCCGCATACCGGAAGAAATTCACGATCCGCTCGATCGTGTCCTCCATGCCAAAAAATTCCGCGAACGCCGGATAGATTTTCACCGTCCGGTTCATGAAAATCCGCCCCAGCCGGGAATCCTTCGAGGTATCGATCACCTCAGGCTCGCCGATCGCCGCCACCAGCCGTTCCGCCGCCGTGGCATACACCATCGGGTCCTTACGGCACAATTCCAGGTAGTCCATCAGCGGCATTTCCTGCTGCCGCTGCGCCTCGTAGGTCTGCTGGGAACGAGAAAAAAGCTGGTCGATCATGCCCATACGCAAACTCCTAAAGTCACCGTCATTCACCAAAACGCCGAATCAATTCTCATTTTTTGTCATCACGGTCTCATTTTGCTGACAGCCCCGACTTCGCCGCCCAGCCGCCCATACCCGTATCTAGCAAATATAGTGCCGATTTTTTCGGTCACCAGACTCTTGTTTCGAGGCACCTGATAAGGACCAGGTGGAACCGGCCCCGCCGGCGCCGCAAATCGCCGCCGTAAATTTGCTAGATTCCTCAAGTGACCCGCCGTGTATCGAACACTAAAGCACCAGGCCGACGATTCGTGTAGAAAATTCCGAAAAATCGTTCACCCGCCAAAACGTGAAACTCCTTTCTAAACCTTATGTGGTTAACAACCTATTAAATTCGGCAAGAATGACGGCCCGCTGCTGATAAATTGATCCACAAGAGCGGCAATTTTTGTCAACAAAAAGGCGGCGTGCGCGGCAACATGCGGCCGGACAGCCAAAAGAAAGAAGCGCTTTTTTGAAAAAAAGCGCGCAAAAAACTTTTGATTCCCCCGGCCGCTGAGCGGCCAAAGTCTGGCCGCTCAGAGGCCGGGGGAATCAAAAGTTTTTTGCTGCTCCGGGCGCGGCCCTTTTTTTTAGAAAAGTAGGTCTTCCTTATTTTCTTCTCCCTCCCGCGCCAAAACCTTCAGACGCTCCACAAACCATCGCCCCGCCGGCCCGGGCGGCGCCTCCGGCCGGTAGGTCGCGTACATCGGCATCACCGCACCCTCCCGCGGCACATCCTGCAGCGCCAGCGCCTTCAGCCGTCCCGCCGCCAAATCGGCCGCCACCAGCGCGTACGGCATCCCGCCCCAGCCCAGCCCGGCCAGCAAAAACGCGTGTTTCGCGCCCAGATCCGCCAACCGCCAGTTGCGCGGCGACAGCACCTGAAACTCCCGCCCGGCCGACAGCTCCGACCGGTCGGTCAGCACCAGCTGCACATGCTCGTGCAGCGCCGCCGCCGGCACGTCGCCCGTCAGCTGGCCGAGCGGATGCGACGGCGCCGCTACCGACACCATCCGCACCCCCAGCAGCCGCTCGCGCGCCAGCGCCGGCATTTCCACCACCAGTGAGCCCATCACGCCCAGCGCCGCGCGCCCGTCCAGCACGGTCTGCGCCACGCCGCCCAGCGCCTCCACGAACAGCCGTAACGGTGTCACCGGAAACGCCTGCATGAAACTCGCCGCGGCGCGTGTCAGCACCGGCATCGGAAACATCACGTCGATCGCCACCGCCAGCTCGGCCTCCAGGCCGCCCGCCATGCCTCTTGCCCGGGCCTTCATCGCGTCCACCCCCGCTACCACCGCCCGCGCATCCGCCAGCAGAATCTTCCCCGCCTCGGTCAGCCGCGGATACCGCCCCTCCCGCTCAAACAGTTTGACCCGCAACCTGCCTTCCAAACCCGCCACCGCCTGGCTCACCACCGATTGCGCCCGCTTGAGCCGCCGCCCCGCCGCCGAAAAATTCCCCAGCTCCGCCGCCGCGATAAAAATCTTGATCTGCTCGACCGAGACATCCTCCAGCATCAAACGCTCGAACTATCGTGAATCACGATGGTATCCATATTAAACCATATACTTTTCCATCAGGGCAATCTGCATTACATCTTCCCGGTCCGCGCGTCCCGCGCCTTTTCCTGTAACGGAGCTTTGCATGAACATACTGCACGTCGATTCCAGCATTCTGGGCGAAAATTCGGTCTCCCGCGGCCTCACCGCCGCCATCACCGCCCGCCAAAAAGTCCTTCACCCCGGCGCCACCGTCACCTACCGCGACCTCGCCGCCGCGCCCAACGCGCATCTCTCGCCGTCCCACATCGCCGCCTGGTTCGGCGCCACGCCCACCGACCCGGCGGTCATCGCCGACCTCGCCGTCGGCCAGGCCATCCTCGACGAGATTTTCGCCGCCGACATCATCGTCATCGGCGCGCCGATGTACAATTTCACGCTCCCGACCCAGCTCAAAGCCTGGATCGACCGCCTGCTCATCGCCAACAAAACTTTCAAATATAACGAACAGGGCATGCCCGTCGGCCTGGTCCCGGCCAGCAAAAAAGTCTTCATCGCCTCCAGCCGCGGCGGCATGTACGCCGGCGACGCCCCAACCGCCTTCCTCGATCACCAGGAAACCCTGCTCAAGGGCGCGCTCAATTTCATCGGCCTGACCGACATCACCTTCATCCGCGCCGAAGGTTTGGCCATCCCCGGCCAGAAGGAACCGGCGGTCGCCGCTGCCAAAGGCCAGATCGAGGCATTGGCCGCTTAGAGTCAGGAAGAAAGAAAGCAGTTACTTTTTTGAAAAAAAGTAACCAAAAAACTTTTGATTTCCCCCGGCGCTTGAGCGGACATACTATGGCTGCTCAAACGCCGGGGGAAATCAAAAAGTTTTTGCGCGCCTGGGCGGGAACCCTTTTTTCAAAAAGCGCTGCTTTCTTGCCTTAGCGTTCCGGGCCGAGGACGCCGTTGTCCAATAATAGAGATATTGGTAAACGCGCAATTAACTCCCATCGCGCCTAGCACCAGATGGATTTCCCGTTACACTCCACAACATTCAGTTACATTTTGTGGAAATCAAGCCCTTGCCTTCGCAACTGCAACAAGCGCATTAAGCTCGATGATCGTCAGTCAAAAACAAATTTTGCTAGCCACGTCGCCCGGCGCCATACGGCAAAGACTTTGCTTAACCGCGCGTAATTGAGGGTGTTTTTCTATGCCAAAGACCATTTCCGGCCAGACCTTTCACGTCGTCTCCTGCAAGACGTGTGACAACAAACTGTCGTTTCAGTACAACGCCAAGCCTTTCGCCAGCCAGAACGAGCTGAGTCTCACCTGCACCTCCTGCGGCCACAGCGCCGCCTACCCCCTGGCCCAAGCCTCCCAGGCCCAATCCGAGTACGCCATCTAACCGGCACCGTGCCTCTTAGGATGGGTTGAGCGCTTGCGAAACCCATCACTCACACCGCGCAAAAACTTTCGCTCCGCTTCGCGCGGCGCTGGCCGGTAACGGGCCAGCCCCGCGCGAAGCGGAGCAAAAGTTTTTTAACAGGTCCGCGCGCAGGCGCTTTTTTCAAAAGCGCTGCTTACTTTCTTACTTTACCCTTCTCCCTGCGGCCGCTCAAACGCGTCCTTGCCGTCAAACCGCTGCAGCTTTTCGATATGCATCCAGGCAAACTTCGCCCCGATCCGCTGCACCAGATAGCTTATTTCGGGCTGCCCATTGGCGCTCGTGCCATCCAGCTTGATCGGATGTTTCAGCAAGAACCGGCAGTCAAAATGGTCCACCAGAAACGTCTGCCCGCCGGTCGGCGGATACACCTGCACCCCGCGGTTTGAGACGCCGGAGAGCCGGAACGGCGTATCCTCCGCAATCGCCTCCAGCGCTTCACCCAGCGGTTTCGCCGCCATGTCGGTCTCCAGGAACACGTCGATCCCCACCAGCTCCCGCGTTCCCGGTTCAATATGCGCCGTCAGCTCCGGCCACGCCGTCAGCTCAATTTTCTGATAATTGCGCGACGGCAAATTCGAAGCCCGCCCCAAATTCGAAATCAGTTGCTCGGTAAACGCCGCGGTTCCTACGCCATGCCCGCGTGGGCTCAAGTCGCCCGTCAAATTCTTGCCCTCCGCCAGCGTGATGAACAGCGCCTGCTCGATTTTCTCCGCCACCTCGAACGCGCTGATATGCCGCAGCATCATGATCGCGGCCGAGAGCAGCGCCGTCGGGTTCGCCAGCCCCTTGCCGGCGATCTGCGGCGCCGAGCCGTGCACCGCCTCGAACATCGCCACGTGGTCTCCGAGATTGGCCGACGGCGCGATCCCCAGCCCGCCGACCAACCCGGCCGCCTCGTCCGAAATAATATCCCCGTTCATGTTGGACGTGACGATCACGTCGAACTGCTCCGGCGCGATCACCAACTGATGCGCGCAGTTATCGATAATGATGTGGTCCTGCGCGAATTCCGGAAATTCCGGCCCCACCTTCTCGAACACCCGCTTCATCATGCCCTCGGTCAGCTTCATGATATTCGCCTTGGTGGCGCAGGTCACCTTTTTCCGCTCCTCCGCCTTGGCGACCGCAAACGCCGCCCGGATAATCCGCTCGCACCCCGGCGCCGTCATCAGTTTCAAACACTGCGCCACGGAGGTGGTCTGCATATGCTCGATGCCGGCGTAAACGTCCTCCACGTTCTCCCGCACGATCACCATATCGATCCCGCGCCCGGTAAACGGTGTCGTCACCCCCGGCAGCTCCCGCACCGGCCGGATATTCGCATACAGCTCAAAATGCTTTCGGAGCGTCACATTCGCCGACTTGCCACCGAACCCCACTGGCGTTTCCAGCGGGCTTTTCAGCGCCAGGCCGTTTTTGGCGATGGAATCCATCGCCTCCCGCGTCACCCCCGTCATCAGCCCCTTCTTAAAAACTTCCGCCCCCGCTTCCGCCATTTCCCACTCAATCGGCGCCCCCGCGGCCGCCAGAATCTCCATGGTCGCCTTCATCACCTCCGGCCCGATCCCATCCCCCGGCAGCGCGGTCACGGTCGTCTTCACAACGGCATCCTGGGCAGCGTCCATTGGTCTCTTCTCCAAAAGTTACGGCTGGACCGCACTCTAGGCGGCTTTCTCACCCCGCGCTACCGCAACGCAACACGCCGTTCCGCCTTGCATTGCCCGCCGGTCAACTCGCCTTTATTCCGAATCCGTGAACAAATCCCTTCCCGACATCCCCGCCATTCATCATTTTTCCTCCCTCAAAGACCAGGACGAAGAACTGACCTTCGCCATGCGCCCCTGGGCCAAAACCCTCACCCGCATCGAGGACGACGCCCTGCGTGACTACAAACGCACCATGGGTCAGCCCATCAACCGCGCCCTCCTGGACGACGAGAAAATTTCAGATCCCTTAATCAAGGCAGCCCACACGCTCTCCGCGGCGCTAGTCTCGGCCGTCTTCCCGTTCACGGTCTCCGCCTGGCGAGCCGCCGGCAGGAAGCAATATAAGACATACCGTTCCGCCCCGTTTAGCGCTGTCGTGACGTCAAAAACCTTCGTATCAACCACGACCGATCGCGATATCGCCCAAGCCATCGCCGCCCCCGAAAAGCGATCACTCATCAACATCATCATCCCCGCCGGCACGCGTGGCGCCGCCTATATTCATCCCTTCCCGGACTACGAGCACGAAGAATTCGAGATTTTATTGAACCGAGGTACAAAACTGCGTATCTTGCGTCACCTGCCCAACCTGGTCATTTTGGCGGCGAACGAGGACGACACCAATGTCAACTAAACGGCCACTCATCCCGGACGCCCGCCAGTCCCTCCTCAAGGAGCTATCCAGTTACGCCTCGCCGAGTTTCGTTGCCCAGGCCGCCGCAAGCTCGACAGACGCGCAAATCGCCAGCTACATCGCCGGCGCCAAAGCCCAGCTCGAATCCCGCCGCCGCGCCGGCATTAGGGACCTAAGGCAAGCTAAAGCCTGAACAACGCGGGATTTTTTTGAAAAAAGCGCGCAAAAAACTTCTTATTTACCCGGCCTTTGAGCGGCCAAACTGTGGCCCCTCAACCGCCTTGGTTAGTAAAAGTTTTTTGGTTACTTTTTTTCAAAAAAGTAACTGCTTTCTTTCTTCTTCAATGCGCCGCCCCCCAATGGCTACCCATCCCCGTCTCCACGATCAGCGGCACCGAAATTTTTACCGCTCCCTCCATCACCTCTTTCGCGACAGCCGCCAGCGCCGCGGCCTCGTCGTCCGGCGCCTCAAACAACAACTCATCATGCACCTGCAGCAACAGCTTCCCACGTAACCCCGCCGCCTTCATCGCCGCCGGCAGCTTCACCATCGCCCGTTTGATCACATCCGCCGCCCCGCCTTGCAGCGGCGCGTTGATCGCCTGCCGTTCGGCGTAAGACCGCAACTGCGGCATCTTATCCTTGATCCGCGGCACCCAGCACCGCCGCCCAAACGGCGTCAGCACATACCCTAGCGTGCGCGCCTGCTCCTTCGCCGTCTCCATATATTCGCGTATTTCCGGATACCGCTTGAAATACGCATCAATATAAATCTTCGCCTCGCCCCCCGGAATCCCGAGTTGCCGCGCCAACCCGAACGCCGAGATGCCATAAATTATCCCGAAATTAATCGCCTTCGCCCGCCGCCGCGTCGAAGCATCCATCCCCGCCATCGGCACCCCAAACACTTCCGACGCCGTCCTGGCGTGAATATCCTCCCCCGCCGCAAAACTTTCTTTCAGCGCCGGAATATCCGCCACATGCGCCAATAACCGCAGCTCAATCTGCGAGTAATCCGTCGAAACCAGCAAAAATCCCGGCGCCGCCACAAAGGCTTTTCGAATCCGCGCGCCCTCGGTCGTGCGGATCGGAATGTTCTGCAAATTCGGATCGGTGGACGAAATCCGCCCGGTCGTCGTCGCCGCCATCTGAAAACTCGTATGCACCCGCCCATCCGGCCCGATCTGCTCGATCAGCGCATCCGCATAAGTCGATTTCAGCTTCGACAACTGCCGCCAATCCGTCACAAGCTGCGCAATCTCAAACCCCTGTTCCGCCAAAGCCTCCAATACCGAAACATCCGTCCCCCACGCCCCGGTCAGCTTGCTCTTCTTTCCCCCTGGCATCTTCAGGACTTCAAACAGAATCTCCCCCAGCTGCTTCGGACTCCCCACATTGAACTCTTGCCCCGCCAGCCGATGAATGTCCTTTTCGATCTCCCCCATCCGCGAGCCAAACTCCACCGACATCGCGGCCAGATCCTCCCGATCCACCATCACCCCCAACAATTCCATATCCGCCAGCACCGGAATCAGTTTCTTCTCCGTCAGCTCATACAGCGCCAGCGATTCATTAACCCTAAGCAACGGCTTCAGCGCCAGCCACAGCCGCAGAATCACATCCGCCGCCTCGCTTGCGAACGCAGCCGCCTTCTCCACCGCCACATCCGCGAACGCCAGCCGATTCCGTCCGGTTCCCGAAACAGAATCGTAGGTCTTGACCTCATGCGACAGATAAACCGCGCTCAACGTCGCCAGATCATGCGCGTGATTCCCGCCAAACTGCGAGGCGGACATCAACATCACATCATCCACCGGCCCGACAAATCCCGCACCGGCGCGCAAAAGCACCTCCAGCCCATACTTCGCATCATGAAAAATTTTCAGCGTCCCCGCATCGGCAAAGAAGTTTTGCAGCGCCGCCAAAGCCTCCGCCTCCGGGAGCTGCTTGGCATCCTCCAGCCCCAAATTATGCTTCAGCGGCACATAAACCGCCTCCCCCGGCCCCACGCCCAGGGCAAGCCCCAAAAGATTACCGTGCAGCGAATTGCGGTCATCCGTCTGCACGTCCACCGCGCACCGGCCCGCCGCGCGCGCCTTGAGGATAAATTCCAGCAACCCTTCCAGCGTCGAAACCGTTTGATAGCCGGAAAACCCCACCGCCTCGGCCACCGGCGCCGCGCCCGCGGCCGGCTTTTCCGTCAGCCCCAGGCGATGCTTGATGCTCCGGAAATTCTGCGCATCCAGAAACGCCTCCAGCACGCCGGCATCCCACGGCGTCAGCACCAGCTTCTCCACCGGCTCCGGCAGCGGCGCGTCATCCCGCAGTTCCACCAGTTTTCGCGAAATCCTTGCGGCCTCCGCGTGCTCGATCAGCATGTCCCGCCGCTTCGACGGCTTCATCGACGGTGCCGCCGCCAGCACCGCTTCCAGATCCCCATATTCAAGAATCAGCTCCGCCGCGCCCTTCGGCCCAATCCCCTTCACGCCCGGCACATTATCCACCGCATCGCCGATCAGCGCCTGCACCTCCACCACCTTCTCCGGCCCCACCCCAAATTTTTGCACCACCTCCGCGGCGCCGATGGGGATATTCTTCATCGGGTCCAGCATCGTCACCCCCGGCCGGATCAACTGCATCAAATCCTTATCGGACGACACAATCACCGCCTCCCCGCCATCCTCCACCACGCGCTTGGTATAGGCCGCGATCAGATCATCCGCCTCCCAGTCTTCAAGTTCGATGGACGGCAGCCCAAACGCCCGCGTCGCCTCCCGGATCAGCGCGAACTGCGGCACCAGTTCCGGCGGCGGCTCCGGCCGGTGCGCCTTGTACTGGTCATACATCCGATTCCGAAACGTCTGGCTGCCCGCATCAAAAATCACCGCCAGATGCGTCCCCGTATGCTCCTTCATCAGCCGGGAAATCATATTGCAGAACCCGAACAGCGCATTCACCGGTGTGCCATCCGGCCTGGTCATCGGCGGAATCGCGTGGAACGCCCGGAAAATATACCCCGACCCATCCACCAGCACCAATTTTTTCCTGGACGCCGCCGGCAGGGCAGGGGCGTCCACCGCGCTTGCCGCCGCGCTTTCAGCCGAACTCAATGCCCGCCATCCCCCACACCCGCCGCGAGCACAAATTTTCGGGAGCAATAAGGGCAAACCACCTCATGCCCCAGTATTTTCAGATAAACTTTCGGATGCCCATAAGCTCCATCCCCCCCATCGCAAGCCACCTCCCGGCTGTTCGCGACAATCGTCTCGGTAGGGCTTGCCGTCTCGCCGCCATCCGCCATTGTGAAAACCTCTCTGCTAGGGTCGCCGGATGATAGCCTCAATTAAACCGCCCACAAAGCCGCGCGACAGGGAGCAAGAAAGAACTTCGTTTTTAAAAAAAAGGCGCCCCGCCCGGGGAAGCAAAAAACTTTTACTCCCCTTCNNTACTTTTTTTTCAAAAAAAGTAGCTCTTACTTTCTTGCTTTTCTCGGCCTGCTCCTCGCCTCCCTTCGGCATCCCCGCACCCTATGCCGGCCACCCCATCATTACTTCCGGCTATTTTCACCTCGCGGACGGCGCCACGCTGCCCTACCGCCTCTACGCCCCCTCCGGCCCGCCGCGCGCCGTCGTGCTCGCGCTGCACGGCGTCGAGGACAGCCGCGACGCCTGGGTCATCCTCGCGCAAACCCTGGTCCCCGCCGGCGTCGCCATCTACGCGCCGGACCAGTCCAGTTTCGGCGCCACCGCCAATCGCGGCCATTGGCCCGGCACGTCCACAATGGTGGGCGAAGCCCGCGACATGGCTTTGCAGCTGCGCGCCCAATACCCCCACACCAAACTGTTTCTGATGGGCGAGTCCATGGGCGGCGCCGTTCTCCTCGTCCTCGGCGCCACAAAGAATCCGCCGCCGGTTGACGGCTACGTCATCCTCGCCCCGGCGGTCTGGGGCGGCGCCGCCCTCAACCCGCTCTACCGCGCTTTGTCCGACCTCGCCGCCGCCACCATTCCCGGCCACCGCATCTTGCCGAAAACGCAATTGGCCCTGCACATCAAGGCCAGCGACAATCTTGCTGCGCTCGAGGCGCTCGGCGAGGACCCGCTCACCATCCACGCGCCGCGCGTGGACCAGGTCAACGGCCTGGTCCACCTGATGGGCGCCGCCCAGGAATCCTGCGCTGATTTTTCCCAGCCCGCCCTCATCCTCTACGGCGGCAACGACGAACTGGTCCCCCCCGAAGCCATGAAATCCTGCTGGCGCGCGATCCCCCCAAACGCCCCCGTCACGCTCGCCTATTACCCGCCGGACTACCACCTGCTCGAGCGCGACCTGGAGCGCGCCACCCCCGACACCGACATACTGGCCTACATATTCGGCAAATCCCTGCCCTCCGACGCCCCCAGCCAGGCCACGGTTTTCCTCGCCGATTAACCCCTCCTTTACCGCCCCAGGCTACCCTCGCCCAATCCGTCAACCCGTAGGATGGGTGAGCGCAGCGCTACCCATCACACTCCGTCCCCACCCCAAACCCCAATGACCAAACCGTTCACCCTTAACACCCAGACCGTTCGGTCATTAACCATCACACCGCCGGGCCCTTCCACTTCGCCAGCCCCGCCAGGGGCTTCGCCTCTTCATCCAAGGCCTCCGCCGCCAGTGCCGCCCCCGGCTTGCGCGGATACGGGTCCAGCGCCAGCGCCAACTGTTCCGCCAGCGCCGCCCCCAGATCAATCAACTCGCCGCCATAAATAATCTCGTCCGGCCCCTCGAGCGTCTCAAAATCCAGCTCAACCTCCGCCCCCTCCTTCACCGCCCACGCCGGCACGAACCGCAGCTCTTCCTCCTCCCGCAGTTCCACCTCGAATTCCTCCAGCGTCACCACGCAAACCTGCCGCACCCGCGCCGCCAGCCGCACCGTCGCGGCAAACACCCCGCCGGCCTCCGGCGTCAGCACGAATTCCCCCGCCAGCCGCAGCACCGCCGGCAGCCCGAACGCCGCCGCCAGCGCCGCACACTCCGCCACCGACGCCTCGACCCGCCGCTCCAAAACCCCCGCCGCCGAAACCCGCATTTTCCGGCTGAAAATCGCTCCCAGATCATCCTCCACCGCCACCTCCTAGCCATCAAAAGCGTCATCCGCGGATAATCATTTTCCTATAATCGCAAAAACCTCGCGAATTGACACGCCAGCCCAACCCATGACACGCCAGCGCCACATCACGACAAGGATATAAGAGTGTCCAGACCCAGACTGCGCCACGCGCTCGTCCTCATCGCCCCGGCCGGCCTCGCCGGCTGCGCCCTGTTTTCCGACGCCCCGCACTACCGCGGCATCGCCGTCTCCCCGCACGACCTC
>PLFB01000119.1:0-122 GCA_003137135.1 Acetobacteraceae bacterium | reverse complement strand
ATCGGCCAGACCGAGGGCGTCAAACAGCAGCACGTCGTGGTCCTGACCTTCGATCCCAACGGCGTGCTGCAGAAAGTCACCCAAAAAGACCTCTCGGACGCCGACCAGGTCGCGATGGACAA
>PLFB01000169.1 GCA_003137135.1 Acetobacteraceae bacterium | reverse complement strand
TTCAAAAAGCGCTTCTTGCTTTTCATGAACGAACCCACTTTCGCCGCGATTCCTTATTCTCCCGAAGAGTTGGAAGCAGGCCGCTTGCTGTTCGCCGGCGGGGCGGAGTTTTTTCATGCGGCGCAGGCGCTCGATCATTTGCCGGAAATGCGGGGGGTGGAGATGGCGTTTGCGGGGCGCTCGAATGTGGGGAAGTCTTCGCTGTTGAACGCGCTGACGGGCCGCCGGGCGCTGGCGCGGGTTTCGCACCAGCCGGGGCGCACACGGCAATTGAATTTTTTCAAGCTGGCGGCGGCGGATTTGGTGCTGGTGGATATGCCGGGGTATGGCTACGCGGAGGCGCCGAAAAGCGTGAAGCGGGACTGGCAAGGGCTGATGCTGGATTATTTGCGCGGGCGGCCGAATCTGCGAAGGGTGTTTTTGCTGTTGGATGCGCGGGTGGAGGTTAAGGCTTCCGATGAAGTCGTGATGGAATTGTTGGACCACGCGGCGGTGGCTTACCAGTTGGTGCTGACGAAGGCGGATGCGGTGAAGGCGGGGCCGCTGGCGGCTAAGCAGGCGGAGATCGAGGCGCTGGCGCGGCAACATGCGGCGGCGGGGATGGAGGTGTTGACGACGTCTTCCAATACCGGTTTGGGAATGGATGAGCTGCGGGCGCATATCGCGCGGTATGGCAAGGAGTAGCAAACAGATGGATTCTGAGACGATGAGCCGGGCCGCGGAGCAGGCGCATATCGTGGCGCGGGCGTTGCCGTATCTGCGGCGGTATGCGGGCGCCACGATCGTGGTGAAATATGGCGGGCACGCGATGGAGGTGGATTCCCTGGCGACCGAATTCGGCCGGGACATCGCGCTGCTGAAGCAGGTGGGGATTAATCCGGTGGTGGTGCATGGCGGCGGCCCGCAGATCAATGCGATGCTGGCGCGGCTGGAGATAAAATCCACGTTCGTGGATGGGTTGCGGATTACCGACGCCGAGATGGTGGAGGTGGTGGAGATGGTGCTTTCGGGCTCCGTGAATAAACAGATCGCGGGGCTGATCAACCAGGCGGGCGCGCTGGCGGTGGGGATTTCGGGGAAGGATGGCGGGCTGATCCGGGCGCGGAAACTGGCGCGCACGGTGCGCGACCCGGATTCGCAGATCGAGTCGGTGCTGGATCTGGGCTTTGTGGGGGAGCCGGCGCATATCGACGCGCGGGTGATCCATGCGCTGACGGGGGCGGGGCTGATACCGGTGGTGGCACCCGTGGGGGTGGGGGAGAAGGGCGAGACCTACAATATCAACGCGGATACGGCGGCGGGGGCGATCGCGGGGGCGCTGAATGCCAGCCGGCTGCTGATGCTGACGGATGTGCCGGGGGTTTTGGATGGGGAGAAGAATCTGCTCTCGGATTTATCGGTGGCGCGAATCAGGGAGTTGATCGCTGATGGAACGATTCATGGGGGGATGATCCCAAAAGTGCTGACTTGTATCGAGGCGGTGAAGCAGGGCGTGAAGGGCGCGACGATTCTGGATGGCCGGGTGCCGCATGCGCTGCTTTTGGAGTTATTCACGGAGGGGGGGATTGGGACGCTGATCCATAAGTGAACGACGCGCACCAAATAGAAGCGAGCCCAGTGAACCCGATTATAATATCGCGTCTGGCCTGAGGCCAACAATTCGTTTTGTATTTCGTCTGGGATATTTAGATCTTGCGCGATTCGTTGGACCACCTCTCCCGGTGCTCCAGAACCGCCAAGAGCGCGCAAAGCGTCTAATATCGGTCCGAAAAACCGAACAAATTGCGGTCCGCTCTCTTTTTTGCGAGTTCTGCTTTTGGTCATCGATGGATTATTTCAGTTCTCCACTCCTGTAACGAACGCCAGAAGTTTGCCGAGGGCTGACAACGTTATTGAATCAATTCTGCCGATGGGCGGGCCGCACCTGGATTTTCGGATGGCCATTATTTTGTCCGCCATTATTTGCGACTTCACGCGCAACCCCGTTTCCTTGCCAGCCGCTAATGTAAGCCGGTGCAGGGGCGCTTCGATGATGGTGGAGGAAATGAGGCAAACAAGGACGGTATCCGTGACGGTGAGGCGATCCGTCTGGATGACAACCGCGGGTCGCGGTTTTCCGTAGTCGCCCCCGCTCGCCACGGTAATAACTTCACCGCGGTTCACGAAAGTCAGTCATCACTCCAATCGCCCGCTGTTTCGATGAAGTCTAATGCTTCTTCTTCGTCAGGCGAACCACGTAGGAGGGCAGCCTGGCGGGCGGCTTCTTCGGCGAAACCGGGTGCGTCGGGGTCTGGGACCCAGATGCGGATGAGCTTCATGCCGGGCTTCCTGCCGGAAACACGGTTGCGCTTGGGCTTGGGCTGGCCGTCCGTCGCGGCGGGGCGCGGCATGGGAAACTCCAAAAACAATGCCGTGAGGTAGCGCGCGACCTTTGGGAAAGCAAGGAAGATTTGGGTCCGCGCGTGGCAAACGGCACGGACCCGCGACCGAGGGGTTACGCTTAGGGGGCCAAGAGGTTGAGCAGGGCTTGCCCTTTCGGGGTGCCTAGGCCGGTGCAGGCGTCCCATCCGGGGCCGGCGGCGTAGCCGACGTTGGAACCTTCAGGCTTGTTGTTGCCGGTCGTGATGTCGTTGGTGACATTTTGGGCGGCGTAGATTGCGGGGAGGAAGAAGCCGATGGGTTTGCCGGCGGCCTGGTTGATGAGCGCGGCAAGGCCGGCCCATAGCGGCGCGACGGCGCTGGTGCCGCCGACGATTTCGTTCTTGCCGTTCACCACCACGACGTAGCCGGTGTTGGGGTCGGCGTCGCCGGACACGTCCGGCACGCCGCGGCCAGGCTTGCCCGAAGACACGTTGTTGGGCAGGCCCGCGTTCTGCTGGAAGGCGGGGACGGGATAGGCGCTGCTGATGCCGCCGCCGGTGCCGCTGTTGCCGTTGTTCCAGACGGTCTCCGCGGTGATGGCGCCGCCCGACACTTTGATGCTGGTGCCGCCGCAGCCGATGGCCCACGGGCTGGAGGCGGGAAAATCCACATGCGCGGTGGTGCCGGCGATGCCGTCGGTGGCCAGATTGTCGCCGGCGGCGACGAACACCGAGAGGCCGAGATTGGCGGCGTCCTGCAGCGCGCTGGTCATCGAGGCCAGGCCCTGCGCGGACCACTTGGATTCCGGGCCGCCCCAGCTGATGGACATGACGCTGGGCTTGTTGGTGGCGTCGGTCGCGGCGGCGGTGATGGCGTCCACAAAACCCTTGTCGGTGTTCGGCGTGAAATAGACCGCGAGTTTCGCGCCGGGCGCGCAGCCGCCGGCGACCTGGATGTCGAGTGCCACTTCCCCGTCGGCGTCGTTGACGGGTTTGGGCTTGTTTTTGCCGCCATCGACCGAGACGGCGATGATGGTGGGCTCGGGCAGGTGCATGGCTTTGAACGCGGCGGCGTTGTCGGCCTTGTTGAAGCCGCCGCCGAGTTCGATGATGGCGATGCACTGGCCGGCGCCGGTCACGCTGGTGGGAAAATTGTAGAATTTGGCGACCTGGTTGGGCAGGTAGGAGGTGCCGGCCGCGGCGGCCTGGGATTTCACCAGGCGGGGCGAGGCGGCGGGGCGCGTGTCGAGGCCGAGCACGGATTCGACCACGCCGGCCATGTCGGCGGGCATCGAGAGGGCGCCGGTGCGGCCCCGAAACGCGTTGCCGCCTTCCTTGTATTCGATCAGTTCGGTCTTGAAGGCGGCCTGCATTTTGTCCGCGGAGCCGGCCAGGCGGATGAGGCGGCGGGCCGGTTCCACCGCGACCACATTCAGGCCGGCCTGCTTGGCGAAGTCGGTGACGATTTTGATATCGTCTTCGTGCTCCGCGGCGCGGTGGGCGGCCAATTCCTCGCGCGAGACGCCGGCATGGTGGCCGTGCGGCTTGAGATAGACGCTGACCTCGATTTCCTCGGAGGCGGGGGTGGCGGCGTGGCGGGTGCCCGGCGGGGCTTCGCGGTGGCTGGGTTTGAATTCGACGTAGGATGAGCTGACCATGGTTTTTGTCCTTTGCTGTGGTTCAGGAGGCTACGGCTGGAAAGAAGCACAACCTTGGGCGGTTAAGGAACTGAAATCATCTTAAAGGGGCGCCCCGCCCCGGGGACTCCTGGGGGCGCTTTGATCGGGATTGCCTTTAATCGCAACCTGGCGGGGCCGATTAAAGGCAATCCCGGCGCCAGCGCCCGCATTAAAAAAAGTTTTTTGCGCGCTTTTTTTCAAAAAAGCGCTTCTTGCTTGCCTTCGCTAATATTCTTAGCCTGCTCGAAACTGAGGAGGTTTGCATGATCGTCGATATTCGCACCTATACCTGCCACGCGCAAAAGCTCGCCGACTGGGTGGCGCTGTACAAGGAACTGGGCTGGCCGGTGCAGAAACGACATCTGGGCAAGTGCCGGGGGTGGTATGTCACGGCGGAGGGCAAGCTGAACACGGTGATCCATATCTGGGAGTATGACAGCCAGGCGGACCGGGAGGCGCGGCGCGGGGCGATGCTGCAGGATCCCGGCTGGCAGGAGTTTGCGGCGAAGTCCAAGGCGCTGGGGGCGTTTGTGTCGCAGGAGAATTCGTTGGCGCGGCCGTCCGATTTCTACCTGGCAGATATTTCGGGATAGGGGTTTAGGCGCCGGGGGATCGTGGTATGGCTCGGTCATGTCACATAACTCGTTCGGGCATTTGTTTCGGGTCACGACGTGGGGCGAGAGCCATGGGCCGGCGATCGGGTGCGTGATCGACGGCACGCCGCCGGGAATTTTGCTGTCCGAGGCGAATATTCAGCCGTTTTTGGACAAAAGGCGGCCGGGGCAGAGCAAATTCACGACGCAGCGGCAGGAGCCGGATGCGGTAAAAATTCTGTCGGGCGTGTTCGAGGGGCGGACGACGGGGACGCCGATCGCGCTGGTGATCGAGAATGTGGACCAGCGGTCTAGAGACTATGGCGAGATCGCGCAAAAATTCCGGCCGGGGCATGCCGATATCGCGTATGAGCTGAAATACGGGATTCGGGATTTTCGGGGCGGCGGCAGGTCTTCCGCGCGGGAGACGGCGATGCGCGTGGCGGCCGGCGCGGTGGCGCGAAAAGTGCTGGGCGAGGCGGTGGTGATCCGCGGCTCGATGGTGGCGCTGGGCAGCCACTGGGTGAACCGGGCGCGTTGGGATTGGGAGGAGGTGGGCAAAAACCCGTTCTTCTGCGCCGACGCGGTGGCGGCGCATGACTGGGAGGGTGTGCTGGAGAGCGTGCGCAAGCAGGGCTCGTCGATGGGCGCGGTGATCGAGGTGGTGGCGGAAGGCGTGATGCCGGGGCTGGGGGCGCCGGTTTATGGCAAGCTGGATGCGGATATCGCGGCGGCGCTGATGAGCATCAATGCGGTGAAGGGTGTCGAGATCGGCGATGGCTTCGCCGCGGCGGCTGCGCGCGGCGAGGATAACGCCGACGAGATGCGGATGGATGAAGACAGGGTGGTGTTTTTGGCGAACCATGCCGGCGGCATTTTGGGCGGCATCGCCACCGGCCAGCCGATTGTGGCGCGGTTCGCGGTAAAACCGACCAGCTCGATTTTGACGCCCGTGCGGGGCGTGGACCGCGCCGGCGCGGAGGTGGAACTGGTGACCAAGGGCCGGCATGACCCCTGCGTGGGGATCCGCGCGGTGCCGGTGGGGGAAGCGATGCTGGCCTGCGTGCTGGCGGACCATTTTCTGCGGCACCGCGCGCAGAATGGCGAGACGCCGGCGGTGGCGAAACTGCCGGTTGTTCGGTTCACGTAACTGTGAAGCCGCGAAATGCGTGATCTCGGATAGGGTGCGCGCATGAACAACTCATCGGCCGCCGAATTTACCGCGTTGACCGGCAACACCGTCTGGCGCCAGCGCATGGCGGAAATTTATGACCGCATTACCAAGCCGACGCGCGCCGGCAAGCTGACGGCCAGCCGCTTCGCGGCGGAATGCGCGATCGAGAAGGCGCGGCGGGGCCAGGTGCTGACGGCGGCGGAGACTTCGCTGGTGGAGCTGGCGACCCGGCTGCCGGCGCTGCATGGCTCGCTGAATGCCGAGGGGCAAAACCGGCTGGGCGACGCGCTGGAGGCAGCGCTGGTGGGGGACCAGACGATCGCGGGTCTGCTGCACCTGGTCTATACCGCCGGGCTGCAGAAGGCGCGCGGGTTTGATGTGGAATTTGCCGGGCTTTCCGCGGCGGCGCCGTTTGATCTGCTGATCCGGCGCGACGGCGCGGAGGCGGAGATCGCGTGCGACACCATCTCCGCGGAGGAAGGGCGCGCGGTGCATCGCGGGGCGTGGATGCAACTGGCGGACCGCATCGACCCGGATTTGCAGACCTGGCTGGCGGCGCATCCGGGCCGGTATTTGCTGAAAATGACGCTGCCGCACGGGCTGAAGGCGGAGGCGGACACGCTGCCGGCGCTGCATTCGCGCATCAACGCGATGCTGGCGAGTGCCAAGCGCGCGGACTACGACGAGGCGGCGGTGCTGCGGCTGGACCCGCTGCTGCTGGCCGGCGCGCAAGCGACCGACGCGAAGCTGAACCCGTCCAACATATTGGCGAAGCTGCGGCGGGAGTTTGGGCCGGAGGCGCATTTTGCGGTGACCGAGGCCGGCGGCAGCCTGTTCGTGATGGCAGCGCGCGGCGCGGCGGAGAACGAGGTCGCCGGGGCGGTACGGCGGCGGCTGGCGGCGATCGCGCCGGCCCGGTTGACCGGCACGCGGCCGGGAATTCTGGCGATGTTCATCGATGATACCGACCAGTTGGAATGGCGAATCTTACGCGAGCAATTGCTGCTGGAGGGCGAGGCGCGGCAGTTCCTGACGTTTCCGGAGGCCAGGACGGTGATCGCGGTGTCCTGCGCGTCGCGGTTCGAACTGGTGAACGCCGGCGCGCCGGAAGGGGATTTGCGGTTCCGTAACCCGATGCACCCGGCGGCGAAATCCGTGGGGCTGGCGCCGGCGGTGGTTTCCACGGTGTAGGCCAAAAATACTCCGGAAGCAGCGCGACTTTTTTTAAAAGAGCGCGGCTGTCTTATGCTTTACGGCAAATTACCCAGAAATAATGCCGCAATAACCCATTAGCGATTGCCGCACGGCGTCTTGCACCACAGTTGATCCGTAGGTTGAAACCACGGAGTCATATGATGAAAAAGCTTCTTTTAGCGTCCGCACTTTGCATGGCGCTGCCGGTGGCGGCGATGGCGCAGAGCATGAAAGACGGCGATTTAAGCGCGCAGGACAAGATGTTTATCAAGAAGGCGGGCGATGCCGGGCTGGCCGAAGTGGCCGACGGCAAGCTGGCGAAGAGCCAGGGCGGCGCGGATGTGCAGAAGATCGCGGAACGCATGGTGAAAGACCACGAGGCCGCCAATGATCAGCTGGCCTCGATCTCGCAGCAACTGGGCGACCCGGCGCCGGCCGCATTGGATGCCAAGGACCAGACCGAACATGATGCGCTCTCGCAGCTTTCGGGCGATCAGTTTGATTCGCAGTATCTGCAGGATCAGCTGAAGGCGCATCAGAAGGCCATCGCGCTGTTTCAGAAAGAGGCCGATGGCGGCGGCGATCCGCAGTTGCAGCAGTTCGCTTCCGAAACGCTGCCGACGCTGCAGATGCATCTCGATATGATTCAAAAAGCCATGGACAAGAAAGGTGCCGGCAATGGGTAAATTGATCGCCGATGAGGCAAGAATGTTCTACGTCACCGGGCTGCAGAACGCGCACGCGATGGAAACGCAGGCGATCCAATTGCTGACCAGGCAGGTGGAGCGGCTGGAAAACTATCCCGAGCTCGAGGCGCGCATGCGCGAGCATCTGGAGGAATCCAAGTCGCAGCGCGCCAGGCTGGAAGAGGTGCTGCATGGGCTGGAGGAGAATTATTCCGCGTTGAAAGAGGCGGCCTTGGGCATTGGCGGCAATTTCGCGGCACTCGCGCATGTCGCGGCGAGTGACGAAATCCTCAAAAACACGCTCGCCAACTATATGTTCGAGCATTTCGAGATCGCCGCCTACAAGTCGCTGATCGCGATGTCCGAGCACCTTGGCGACGCCGCGGGCGCCGCGGCGGCCGAAATTTCACTGCGGGAAGAGGAGCGGATGGCGGCGTGGATCGACGAGCGGATCGGCTCGACCACTTTGACTTTTCTGCAGCGCGTGGAAGCCGGCGAGACGGCGGACCATTAGGGCATGAACCTGGCGAAGCTTGCGCTGCGCGTGAACGGCAGGCTAGAGCAGCGCGAGGTGGATCCGCGCACCTCGCTGCTCGACCTGCTGCGCGAACATCTGGCGCTGACCGGATCGAAGAAAGGCTGCGACCATGGCCAGTGCGGGGCGTGCACCGTGCTGGTCAACGGCCGGCGGATCAATGCGTGCCTGACGCTCGCGGTGATGCATGAGGGCGACGAGATCGAAACGATTGAGAGTTTTGCCGAAGGCGGCGCGCTGCATCCGCTGCAGGCGGCGTTTGTGGACCATGATGGTTTCCAGTGCGGATACTGCACGCCTGGGCAGATCTGCTCGGCGATGGGTATGTTGCAGGAATGGCGAGCCGGCATGCCGAGCCAGGTGACGCAGGATTTGGGGCAAACCGAGATTGCCTTGTCGGCGGAGGAAATCCGCGAGCGGATGAGCGGAAATTTGTGCCGCTGCGCGGCCTATCCGAACATCGTGAAAGCGATCGCCGAAGTCGCGGAGCGCGGCGCGTGAGGGCGTTCGCCTATACCCGCGCCACGGATGTGGCCGCGGCCGCCGTGGCCGGGCACGATGGTGGACGATTCATCGGCGGCGGGACCAATCTGCTCGACCTGATGAAGCTGCAGGTGGAGACGCCGGCGCATCTGGTGGACGTGAATCATCTAGGCACGGACGGCATCGAGCCGTTCGAGGGCGGCCTGAGAATCGGCGCCGCGGTGCGCAACAGCGACCTCGCGGCGCACAAGGTGGTGCGCGAGAGATATCAGGTGCTGAGCCGCGCGCTGCTCTCCGGCGCCTCCGCGCAATTGCGCAACAAGGCGACCACGGCGGGTAATCTGTTACAGCGGACCAGGTGTTATTATTTCTACGACACCGCGAAGCCGTGCAACAAGCGCGATCCAGGCGCGGGCTGCGCGGCGCTGGACGGTTTCAACCGCGTGCACGCCATTCTGGGCGGCAGCGCGCACTGCATCGCGACCCACCCTTCGGACATGGCGGTCGCGATGCGCGTGCTGGATGCGCGGGTTGAGACGACGGCGCGCGTGATTCCGATCGACGAAATTTATGCGCTTCCTGGCGCAACGCCGCATATTGAAAATACCCTTGCGCCGGGCGAGCTTATCACCTCGGTGCTGCTGCCGCCGCCGCCATCCGGCCGGCAGATTTACCGGAAAGTGCGCGACCGCGCGTCCTACGCTTTCGCGCTGGTCTCCGCCGCCGCCGTCATCGACATAAGCGGCGGAAAAATCCGCGACGCGCGGTTTGCCTTTGGCGGCGTCGCGCCGATGCCATGGCGCAATGAAGCAGCCGAGGCGCTGCTGCGAGACGCGCCGGCGAATGACGCCACGGCGGAGACATTTTGTGATGCGCTGCTGGCGGAAGCGGTCGGCCATGGCGGTAACGATTTCAAGTTTTCGCTGCTGCGGCGGACGATAAAAGCCGTGCTGACGCAGGCCGCAACTTAAGGAGAGGTGATGGAATACGACATTCCCGTCCGCGAAACGCCGATCGACGCGGCGCGTTTGACCGGCCAGCCCATGGACCGGGTGGATGGGAAGATCAAGGTCTCCGGTGCCGCGCGCTATGCGTACGAGATTCGGGAAGCCGGCGACGCCGCCTACGGGTTTCTGCTCACGGCCGGCCGCGGCAAGGGGCGGATCCCACGTATTGACACCGGTAAGGCCGAGGCCGCGCCCGGCGTGCTGCTGGTGTGGACGTACAAGAATGCGCCCGCGCAGGCCGCACCTTCGCCCAAGACCGTGCCGCAGCTGGTCAGCGAAAACATCGTGCATGACGGCGAAGCCATCGCGGTTGTGGTGGCGGAAAGTTTTGAGCAGGCGCGCGAGGCGAGTTTCTTGATCGAGGTCGCGTATGAAGCCGCCGATGCCGCCTATGACCTGGCGGCAAACACCGAAAAAGCCGAGACGCCGCCTGAAGGCATGTTCAAGCCAGATTCCGGCGCCGGCGAATTCGACAAGGGTTTTGCGGCCGCGCCGGTACAGCTGGACGTGACCTACACCACGCCGCCGCAGAGCCAGGCGATGATGGAACCGCACGCCTCCTATGCCCACTGGGAGGATGACCGCCTGGTCATTCATACCGCCAACCAGCTTCTGAACGCCGCGCAGGCCAGCATCGCCGCCACGCTGCAAATGCCGCCGGAAAAGGTGCGCGTCGTCGCGCACTATGTCGGCGGCGGCTTCGGCTCGAAGCTGAAGGTGTTTGGCGACGCGATTCTCGCCGCACTGGCCGCCCGCGAGTTACGCCGGCCGGTGAAAATCGCCTTGACGCGGCAGCAGATTTTCAATCACACCACGCATCGCAGCGCCTCCATCCAGCGGCTGCGCCTGGGCGCGCAACGCGACGGCAAATTGCTCGCGATCGCGCACGAAAGCATCGTCAGCAACCTGCCCGGCAAAACGTTTTTTGAACCGGTCGGCCTGGCCACCACCATGCTCTACGCCGCGCCGCACCGCAAAATCTCGCACCGCATGGTCGCACTCGACATTCCGGAATCCGCTTCCATGCGCGCGCCGGGCGAAGCCGTCGGCATGCTAGCACTGGAATGCGCGATGGACGAACTCGCCGAACAACTCGAGATCGACCCGATCGAGCTGCGCATCAAAAACGAGCCGTCGCAGAATCCCGAGGACGGCACGCCCTATTCCGCGCGCAAGCTGGTGGAATGTTTGCAGGAAGGGGCAAGGCTTTTTCGTTGGCGTGAGCGCAACAAGAAACCAGGGTNNCGCCCTATTCCGCGCGCAAGCTGATCGACTGCATGCGCGAAGGCGCCGACATTTTCGGCTGGCGGGAGCGTAACAAAAAGCCCGGCACCCGGCGCGAGGGCAACTGGCTCGTCGGCATCGGCATGGCCAGCGCCGTGCGCGGCAACCTGCTGCAGCCTTCCAGCGCGGAAGTGAAACTTTCGCAAACCGGCCGGCTGCGCGTGCGCACCGCCATGACCGATATCGGCACCGGCACCTACACCATTCTCAGCCAAATCGCGGCCGAACTGCTGGGCCTCGAGCAAGGCGACGTGGACGTGGAAATCGGCGATACCGACTATCCCGAAGCCGCCGGCTCCGGCGGCTCATGGGGTGCCGCCAGTTCCGGTTCCTCGGTATTTTACGCCTGCGAGGCGCTGCGCACCAAACTCGCCGCCGCCGCGGGGTTCGAGCCCGGCGCGGCCGTTTTCGAAAATGGCCTGATCAGAGCAGGCAACAAATCCCGCCGCATCGCGGAACTGGCCGGCGAGGACGGCATCACCGCGGAAGGCAAAATCGAGCCAGGCGTGCTGAACGACGCCTACACGCAGGCCGGCTACGGCGCGCATTTCGCGGAGGTCGCGGTGGATGCGGACACCGGTGAAATCCGCGTGCGGCGCATGCTCGGCGTGTTCGCCGCAGGGCGCATTCTCAATCCCAAAACCGCGCGCAGCCAGGCGATCGGCGGCATGGTGTTCGGCATCGGCGCGGCGCTGACGGAAGACGCGGTGGTGGACACGCGCTATGGCCATTTCGTCAACCAGGATTTTGCCGAATACCACATCCCCGTGCACGCCGACGTGCCGGATATCGAGGCGATCTACCTGCCGGAACTCGACGACAAGGCGAATCCACTAAAGGCGAAAGGTGTCGGCGAACTCGGCATCTCCGGCGCCGGCGCGGCGATCGCGAATGCGGTCTATAATGCGTGCGGCGTAAGAATTCGGGATTATCCGTTGACGTTGGATAAGGTGATTGCGGGGCTGGAGACGCAGAAAAAGTAAGAACTTCTTTTTTGAAAAAAAGCAGCAAAAAACTTTTGCTCCCTCTAAACCAGTACCCGCGCCAAATCGCGCCCTGTCAGCCTGCTCAGCACTGCCAGCGGCGACTGTTCCGGTACCGTCATCACTTCCGGCGCCACATAAAAACTCTGCTCCAGCGCGTTGCGCCCCGCCAGCGCCGCGTGCGGCGTCTGGTCGGTGAAAACCATCCACACCTGGCCTGGCAGAAAGCTCACGTCGCGCGCCGGCGCGCTGGCCTGCCAGGCGGTGTCGCGCTTGGCCGCGTCGTGCAGGCCGAGCATGACCTGGTCGTAGCCGCTGCGGCGGGTTTTGGTGATGCCGGTTAGTGCAAATAACGTGGCGGCGCCGGGCGGCAGGCGCGCGGCGCGCGGCAGAAAATTTTTCGCATAGCTTTCAAAATCCGGGCCCACGCGCCATTGGCGCGGCGTGCCCGCCTGGTCCACGTTCATGAACACGCGCAGGATGCGCGCGCCTTGCGTGGGCGTGGAGGGAAACGCATCCACGTGCCGCCGCCGGTCATCCTTGCGCCAGGACGTTTCGCGCCCGGCGATTTCCGCGGGCCGGAAACTCGTCCGCCCCTGCTTCAGCCCCGGCTGATAGGAAGGCGCCACGGCGTGCACCAGGTCGCGCGCGAAAACGGCATAGCGGGCCATCAGGTTTTTCAAAACGTCGCGGCCCGGCGGCGGCATCTCCGTGCCCTTCACCTCGCACGTGGCGGCGTCGTAGCTTATGTTTTTAGCCAGTCCAACGGCCGCCTCGCCGGCTTCGATCATCGCGCATTCCGGCCCCGTCAGCGCAAAGCCGGATTCCCGGAACAGCAGAATATCCCCGCGCTCCAGCGCCGCCGCCGCATCGTGCGGCATTGCGCCGGCGATTTCGATGATATCAATCATGTCTTACCCATTTTCACAAACGCAGGTTGCAATTATAGCAGCTCGGCGCGGATGGAAAGGCCCGCGCGGTTGTCCCGCACCTCAACCGCGCGTGAATCTTGCGTTACCTGCGGGCCCCGCGGCTGAATTTTTGCGCGCGCGCGCCACATAAAAACCCAGGAAAGGAACGCTCGATGAAACTGCACCGCGCATACGCCAATTTGGAAGACGCCAACGCCACCGCTTGGGAATTGATGGAAGCCGGCATCGGCGGCGGGCGCACACGTGTGATACAAGGCGCGCGGCCAATGGTGGAAGTGGAGCCGGCGTTCGGCACGGCGCGCACGGCGATATCGATTCTTGAAAAGCGCCGCGCGGGCGATTTGGCGCCGGCGGAAACTGTCGAGCTGGCGGACCAAGCGGAGGGCGGCACCGGCGGCAGCGACGATGCAGCGCCGTTCTCCCGCGCTTTGGGCTTGCCGGTGCTCACCAAAGGCGGCTTTTTGTCCACGCATTTCGGCTGGAAGCTGCTTTCAAAGTCGCCGACGCCGTTTTCGGACTTGTTCGGCTGGAAAGTGCTGCTGAACGAAAAGCCTCAGCAATCGTCGAAGGAAGCCGAAGTCAAAGCCTCCGGCCGCTAAGCGGCCAGACCGAGATTCGCAAAAGTTTTTTGCGCGCTTTTTTTCAAAAAAGCGCTTCTTACTTCACTTCCACTTCAACCGGCCGCGAATGCGCGTTGGTTTGCGGGTTGGCGGCCTCAAAAACGTGCCGGCCAGGCGAGGCAGGCCACTCCACCGTTTCGCCGGCGTGGGCCATCTGGTAGGCTTGGCCATCAACGATCCATTCCACCGGCGCATCGCCGGCGCCCGCCGCGCGCAGCGGCAGCACGGCCAGTCCGGGGGGCGTGTCCGGGTTCAGCAGAAACTCAGAATGGTTCAAAGGAGAAACAATACGCAGGCGCGGCGGCGCTGTTGTCGGCGCCGGCGGCGTGAAGCCGGCGGGCAGGTAGGCCACCAGTTTTTGCGCGCAGCCCGGGCCGGCCAGGCGGCCGGTGGCGGCGCAAACCTGCACCGCGGCGGTGCCGGGCGGCGGCGCAAAATTGCCGTCATCCTGCCCGTCCGTATCGCCTTCGTAAAGTTTTAGCAAAATGTCCTGGCCGATCAGCGCGGCGCTGGTGGCGCCGCCCAGCTCGTCCATCGGCGCGCCGTCCGGCCGGCCCACCCATACGCCGACGATGTATTTGTCGGTAAATTCAACCACCCAAGCATCCCGGTAGCCCTGGCTGGTGCCGGTTTTCACCGCCACCGGAAACGGAAATTCCGTAGAGCCCATGCGGGAAAAACTCGGCAGCCGCGCCATCGGGTCGGACAGGAACAGCGTAATCGTCCGCGCGGTATCCAGTGAGAGCACGGTTTTCGCCAGCGGTTCCGGCTGCTCCGCGTACCAGCGCAACGGCCGCCACACGCCGTCATTGGCCAGCGCGCCATAGGCCGCCACCAGTCGGGAAAGTTCCGTCGGCATCCCGCCGATCGCCAGCGTCAGCCCATAACTACCGGCGTCATCCGCGTCCGAATCCAGGCCAAGTTGCGCCAGAAACCAGTGGCTCTGATCCAGTCCGTTCAAACGCACCAAGGCGGCAGCAGGCACGTTGCGGGAATTGGCCAGCGCCTGCGCCGGCAGCAGCGGGCCCAAAAACCGGCGGTCCGCGTTGTCCACGCCGGTGCCGCTATCCGGTGCGTCCTGCAGCACGCTGGTGGGAAAAATCGCGCCGCGGTCCAGCGCCTGCGCGAAAATAAACGGCTTTAGCGTGCTGCCGGGCGAGCGCCAGCGCAACGCGTAATCAATTTCTCCAGCATCGCGCGTAGAGTATTGCCGCGAACCGACCAGCGCCAGCACGTCCATGCTTTGCCGGTCCGCAACCAGCACGGCCATCTGCCGCGCCCCGTCCGGCCGCAATGCCGCCAGCCGCGCTTGCGCGATTTTTGTCACCTCCGCCTGCAAGCCCAGATCGATAGTGGAATGAATCTGCGCCGCCGGCGCGCCCTGCCGCGCCAGCGCGGCGATTTGCAAAATCGCGTGCAGCGCATCCGGCCGGCGCGCGGGATGTGGCTTTACCGTTAGCGCCGCCAGGTCATCCAGCTCCTCTTCATAATCAACCTGGTTCATCACCCCCTGCTCCCGCAGCCGCGCCAGCGCCAGCCGCGCCCGTGCCTTCGCCCGCAAAAACCCCGCCGCATGAGCCGGGTTGTAGAAACTGGGAGACTGCGGAATCGCCGCCAGAAACGCAATCTGCGCCCAGCTCAGGTCCTGCGCCGGCCGGTCAAAATACCACACGGCAGCCTCCTCGATCCCATGCGTATTCTGCCCGAACGGCACCAGCCGCAAATACTGTTTTAGCACCCCATCGCGGCCATAACGCGCCGTCATCACCACCGCGGCGGCGGCCTCTAACAGCTTGGTGGAGAGATTGCGCGCCTCCGGGTGCTGCATCCGCGCCACCTGCATCGCGAGCGTGGAAGCCCCACTTACCCGCCGCCCTGAAAAAACATCCGCCCGCGCCGCCCGCAGCACCGCCAGCGGGTCCACCCCCGGATGCTCCCAAAACCGCCTATCCTCCAGCGCCAGCAGCGCCGCCGCGGCGCGCCGCGGTACGGTGCTAACGGGCCAATACCCATAGCCCGCCGGCCCGCCGCCCAGCTGCGCCATGAACAGGTCGTTGCGGTCGGTGACGATGGTGGTAGGCGGCGGCGAAATGAAGGTGGAACGCTGCCAAATATCCGCGCCAAGCCGCGCAAGGGAAGGCAAGACAAGGAGAAGTAAGAACTTCTTTTTTTGAAAAAAAAGCAGCAAAAAAACTTTTGGTTCGCTTCGCGCGGCTTTGGACCGCATGCGTTCCAAAGCCGCGCGAAGCGGAGCAAAAAGTTTTTTGCTGCTTTTTTTCAAAGAAGAAGTTCTTTCTTGCTTACTTCGCAATTTGAACGACAGCGCCCGCCCCGCTGCCGTTCACGGCGTCATCATACATCATCACCGCCACCGGCGCCGGTTGAATGAACCGCCCCGGCACGGCCGCCTTGGTGCGAAAATAAAAATCATATGTCCCCGCCGGCAGGTCGTCGTAAAAATAGCTTACCTTGTCATCAAGAAACGAAACATAAGAGGGTGCCAGGGTCGGCGGCGCTGACGGCGTGGCCTCCGGCGGCGCGGTCGCCAGCGAGGGGTCCAGCGGCTCCATACCCGCCGCCAGCGGCGCGGTAATCGCCACATAATGCCGCTCCTCCGGGTTCACGATCTGCACATGGTCCTCCACCGTATCCCCGGCATGAAACGCCACCACCATGCCGGCCTTGTCCAGCCTGGTCCGCGTCATCGGCCCGCCCTTCGGGTCCACCAGATCCAACTCCCGCGTCACCACAAACCCGTCCGCCGCGGGCGCCTGCTGGCTGCCATCCGCCGCCGGCAGCCAGGACAAATCATTCAACACCGAAACCGGATTTTTGGCCGTCGCCCCCGCCGCCGTCACCTTCACCGCGCCGCCTTCGGTCGATACATCCTCCGCCACCGGTTGCGTCGGCGTTAGATTCACAGTCCGCGCGTTAAGCGCGACGGTTTGCGCCGGGTTGCCCGTGTTGCTCTTCATATACGCCGTCAGCGCCAGCATTGCCTCGGCATCCGCATTCGTGCTGCCCCACCCATCACCTTCGCCCAACCTCGTCAGCGCCGTCACGATAATATGCCGCCGCGGATCGGTGGTGCTCGCCGTCGCCCGCAGCATCTCCGCCAGCGTGCGCGTCTCGGAGGGAAAAATCTCCGCCTCATCCACGCTCGCGGCCGCACCTTCCTGCAGCCCGGCATAAACCGTCCGCCCGTCGCGCAGTTTCAGCACCAGCCCGGAAAATAGCGCCTGTTGCAATGGCGGAATGAGCGGCGCATTCGCAGCACCACCCTGCTGCAACGCGATGGCGACTTCCGAAATGCCTTCCAACGTCATCTGGTCGCGCTGGCGCGCCAGTTCGTCGGCGTAATCGCGGTCCAGTTCGCCGGCATAGGCCAGGGCCGCCAGCGCCCAGGCCCTTTGCTCCAGCGCGTCCTGCGAGACGTTCTGCGCATCATCCGAGCGCAGCGCCTGCTCCAGCGCATGCGTCAGCGTCGCAAACTCCACCTGGTCCACCGCAAACCCGCCCGCCTTCGCCTCCACCAAAAATTCCAGCGCCCAGGCCGTCAGAGTCACATCCCCCGCATTCCCCGGCCAGAACGCCACCAGCCCATTCGGGTCCGTCGCGCTCGCAATCCACGTCAACGTCCCTGTCACATCGTTAGCCGTCCGCGCATCCGGCGCGCCCGAAAACATCGCGGAAAACGCCCGCAGCGCCAGTTCCGCCCGCGCCAAACTAACCCGCTGTTCGGTGCAGCCATAGGGATAGTCCCGTAGATAATCCAACCCCGCGAATAGCCGCACCAGTTCCGGCTCCGAAGCGACCAGTATCTGCCGCCGCACCGTGCCGGTGCGCGCCGGCGAGGAAATCGCAGGCAGCACCAGCGGCTTTGCCGAAGTCAAATCCGCCAGCACGCGCCGATGCTCAAACCCCCGGTCCGGTTCGATCGGCAGCGCCACGGAAAACGCGTCCATCGCCTTATCGGAATCCCGTTCCACCGCCATCGTCACCTGCACGGTGGTGCGCGCCAGATTGCCGGCGGCGGTGTAGCCCGGCGTTTGCACCGTCACCGGAAACGCAAACGGTTGTGGCGTGGCAGCTTCCCAGTTAAATTTTTGCACCGTGGGTGTGGAAAGTGTCAGCCCCTGTGTCGCCACCTGCGCCTCGCCCGGCCCGCCCGGCCCCTCCACAATCCGCCCAATCCCCGCCAGCTCAAACTCATCGCCCGGCCGCACGAAGCGCGGCAAATTCGGCTCCACAATCACCGGCAGCCGCACCGCGATCTCCCCGGTCGCGAACCCAAACCGCTCCGCCCCGCTCACCGCGACCGCGCGGATTTTGAAAATCGTCAGATCATCCGGCAATTTTATCGAAACCGTCACGGTGCCGGAGGGCCCCACCATCAGCGCCGGATTATAATACGGCATCGGATTGAAATTCTTCCGTATCGTGACCTTGTTGAGCAGGTTCTGATCGCCCGCCCCCACATCGCCGCCCGGATTTTCGTCCAGCGGCAGATACCCGAACGGCCAGTTCCGCGTATCTGAAAACGCCAGGTCACTCCCCCGGTCCCGGATAAAATCCGGCAGCGGATTCAGCGGCGCTTCATGCGCCAGCGCCAGCACCGCCTGGTCGATCAGCCACAGAGTCACCTCGCCCGAAATCGGTTTTCCGGAGTCATCCGCCAATTTCACCGTCACCTGCACGGTACTTCCCGGCAGCGCCTGCGCCGGCGCGCTCACTGTCGCCGTGACAATATTTTTGACCGGCTTCACCCCAATCCACGCTGTCGCCGCAATCGTCTCCGGCCGCCGCAAATCCAACGGCCCATCATCCTCCCCTGGCAGCCGGCCGCGCATCAGCACAAAATGCACCGGCACACGCGGCATGAATGATTTCTCGATCGGTAGCGTAAACACCCCATACCCATTCGAAATATCCAGCCAGGAGTAAAAGTTCTTCCCATTCGGCATTTCCACCATCGCCAGCGCCCGCGCATTCTGGAACGGGCTCTGCAAAATCAGCTTCGCCTCATCCCCCGGCACATAATCCGGCTTATCCGTCGTCACCTTGAACACCGTCGCCGGCGGGCGGGACCAGCTCACCGGGTTATTCCCCGCCGCGAACATATCCTCACTCACCGTCTGCAGCCGCCCCAGATCATCGGCCGCCTGAATCTGCACAATGTAAACGCCCGCCTGCGAAATCGGCAGATTGACCGGCACCGCATCCGCCCCGCTCATCACCGTACGTTGCAGAATCTTATCGTCCACCACCTCCGTCTGGTACTTCGCCTTCCCATCCGAAAAATCGCTCATCTGCAGTATCGAGCTCCACTGCCGCCGCAGCAGCGTCAGCGTCATCGCCCGCCCCGGCGCCGGCTTGCCCGCCGCGTCCACCATCAGCACCTGGATCGGTATGGCATCCGCATGCGGCAAAAACCGCGGCGCCTGCAGGCCCAGAACAAAACTTGGCAGCGCCAGCACGTCCTGCGTGTTGGTCACGGTCTTGCCGTCATCCCCCGTCACCGTCGCTTCCACCACGTAGCGCCGCGGCGCGTTGCTCGCCTCCTGCTCCGGGTCCAGTGTCACCGCCGCGCGCCCTTCCTTGTCGGTGGTCGCCTGGCTCTCAAGTGCCGCGGTTGATTCCTGGCCGAAATCGGTCTGGAAAATCGAATTGGTGGCGTAAATAAATCCGGGCCGCGAGACAGGCGTGAAATCATACGGAAACTCCGTCACGCGGAACCGCACCGGCCGCGCCGCCGCCGGCCCGCCCGCGTAATACGTCGCCGTAATCCCCACGCTCGCCGGCCGGTCCATCGGAATCGTATCCGGCCCATTCATACGAATCTGAAATTTTGGCAGCCGATAAGCATCCTTTATAAAATGCGCCGTCCCGCACGCCGTCCCGTCAATGTCCAGTTCCGCCTGATACTGCCCCGTCGAATCCGTTTCCTCATCAAACAGATAATGCAAATTCGCACCCGCATCCGGGTGCAATTTGTACTGCCACTGGTCATCCTGCCCCGGCCCGGTCACCACCAGTTCCACATCATTATGCAGCCCGCCGGGCGTCAGAATCCCATCAGCCAGCGTGCGGATAAACGCCTTCACATGCACCGGGTCCGTCGGCCGATAAATCGGCCGTTCCGTAAACACATGGCAAAGCACCTGCGCCGCCGGATGCCGGTTCGAAAAATCGCCGGCGGATGTCCATTGCAGCCAGTCGGAAGTCCCCGCCGTCCAGCCCTGCGCGGTATAACGGTCCGGCGGCTGGTTCGGGTCCACCACCAGCACGTCGTCCGCCTTGCTCACCACAATCCTCGCAGGTGCTGCCTGCCTATTTTCCTTCGCCACCGGCCACACATAGCCGCCATCCGCGCCCGTCACGCCGGAATCCAGCACCACAAAATTGTTGTTGACAACCCCGTCCACCTCCACCTTCGCGCCCGCCACCGGCAGCCCGCTCGCCAGCGACGTCACAAAAAACCGGACGGCCTTTTCCTCCTCCACCGTCGTCAAACTCAAATCCGTCACCTGCACGCGCATCCAGTCGCGCGCCCCCGGCACATCCAGCGCCCGCACACCCACCAGATACGTCCCCGGATTATGCCGCCCCGAAATTTTGGCGAAATCATCCGCCAGATCCAGCCCAAAACTCGCACTCGGTCCCAGTTTCGTCAGCGGCAGCGCCGCCAATTGCGAAATCTCGGGCGACCCCATCCGCGCCAGTTGCGCCTGCAACCCCGTGCTATCAATCGGCGCCGCATCCGTATAGGCTGCGGCCTGCTCCCCCGGCGCCGGCGGCTGATCGTCATCATTCGTCAAAACCGGCGCCGGTGGAAACGGCCAGAACGACCGGTCAAGCGGGTCAATCGCATGGATTCTAACATCCGCCTCGGTATAGCCGCGCCCGGAAAGCGGAATCATCTGCGGCCCATACCGCTCCACCACCCCATTCCCCGCCACCAGCCCCAGCGCATTCGGCTCCGGCGGCCAGTACAGCCATACGGTACTCACGCCACCCATCTGCATCGGCCGCCCGGCCGTGTCGGTCAGTTGCGTCGGCTCCAGCGTAATCTCATACAGCGTCGCGGTTTTAAAATCCGCCGTCAGATGCAGCTCATTTCCCGCCAGGCTGGTCTGCTCATTCGCTACCGACGGCGTGATGCGGATAAAATTGCGCGCCTCGATCGGGTCGATCGGCGCCGGATTCGCGGAAAAATCCACCACCAGTTCGCGCGGCGTGGCGGCCGTGCCACCCCCCAGCGCCGCCGGCGCATCCGGCGTGCCGATGGAAGGCGTCGCCGCGGTGGTGGTCTGCAGATCATCGCTCGATGCCGGCGCGGACTGATCCGAATCCGACGACTGATCGCCACTATCATTCCCATTATCCTGAGAATTATCCTGCGAACTCTGCGCCGCCCCGCACGCCAGCGCCGCGGTCTTGTCGAACACCGTGCCATCCGCCGCCAGCGGCGCCTGCTCGCCCGCGCACCCCATGGAAACCGGCCGGAACGCATCCGCCGTCGAAAATTCCAAATGCTCCACCGTTCCCGTCAGCCCCGGCACCGGTGAAAGCCCAATATCCACCGCCACATGCATTCCATCCGGAATCGGCTGATGAAATTCCACGATATAGGTCGCCTGGTCCCCCGGCGCCGTCCGCTCCACGGTTTTGATATCAAAATCCGCCGGCGTCAGATGCTGCGCCTGCGCCGCATCCAGCCCCGGCAGCGGCGAGACATAAATATCCAGCATCCCCGCCAGCGCCTTCACATCCAGCGGCTCCGAAAACGTCAGAGCCAGGCTCTTCATCTCCTCCAAATCCGCCGCCCCGTTCGCCGGCGCCGTCTGCACCGCCGGGTCCAGCAGGCGCGACAGCTCCACCGTCCGCCACCCGCCATCATCTTTCACCCGAATCGAAAACTCACTCAACGGCGGCCAGGGTGCGGCCGGCCGGAACTGCAACGTTTTCCCGTTCAGCCAGGTAAACGCCCCTGGCTGCGCTGGCGTCATCGTCACCAGCTTTTCCGGCGCATCATCCGCCGCCCCCGCCTGCGCCCCCATGTCATGATCAAAGAAAAACGTAACCGGATCCCACCGCCTCAAAAACTCATCCGGCACCACCACAGTCCCCGCCGGCTGCACCACCGTATCGGAATCATACTGCCCAAAAGCCGGCCCGGCCGAAAGCATCAACACCACGAAGAGGAAAGTAAGAAGTTCTTTTTTTGCAAAAAAAGGCGCCCCGCCCGGGGAACCAAAAAAACTCCTATTTCCCCCGGCCCTTGAGCGGCCACAGTTTGGCCGCTCAAACGCCGGGGGAAACAAAAGTTTTTTTGCTACTTTTTTTTCAAAAAAAGTAGTTCTTACTTTCTTCATCTTCATGGCGCCTCCTGCCCACTCTCATACGCCGCCTGCACATCCGGCGGCGGCCCGTCATCCGGCAGCGTCACGCCCACCAGCGCCGGCTGCACCACCGTCGCCGCCGCATCCGCCGGCACCTCGACCGTCAAGAAATACGTTCCAGGATCAAGATGATGCATGTGGATGACCCCGCTTCCCAAATCCGTTCCGTCCGCCGCCAGCAGCCGCGTCGTCGCGTCATCCACCGAGCCGCGTACGCCGACCCCAACCGTCCTCGGCGCGGCCAGCGTAAAGGTAAACAGCCGCGCCTCCCCCGGCGGCACCAGCATCGGCGGCCCCAATCCATCGGCAATCGCAATCGGCTCGATCGGATCAAGATGCGCGTCGCCAGCCAGGCTCTGCCCGCCCAGCGCCGAAAACTCCACATCCAAAATGCCCTGCTTCGGCTGAAACAAATCCGTCGCCACCCCGGCGGGAAACAGCCGCACGGCGCCGCCGGAAAGCTCACGCAGCACCAGCGGCACGCCCGCCGAAATGTGCAAAAGCCGCGCACCCGCCGGCGCGATCGCGACAGGCGTCGCCTGCCCGGACAGCGCCACATCCACCGGGCCGCTGATGTTGGTGACCGGCAAATTCATCGGCTTCGCAACACCGGCCGCCAGCACCGCCGGCCCCGGCCGCACGGTCAGCGCCACCTGGCTGCCCGCCACCGCTTCCGCATGCGGCCCGGCGGTGACCATGCCGGACGGATCGATGGCGGTGACCGCATTGGCGGCGCCGGCGATTTGCAGCCCGCCCGCGTAACCTTCCGGAATCACAACGTGCAGGATGGCGGGCGTCGCGCTGTAGCGGGTCAGCAGCCCGCCCGCGTTCAGCACCAGTTGCGGCCGGTCCAGCGGCTCCATCGAAACACTGAACGGCGCCGCCGCCGGCGTCATGTTCAGCAGCATCAGCGTATCCGCCTGGGTCTCCACAACATCCGGCGTGCTGCCATCCGCCGCCACGATGCTCTGCGGCACACCGGCTCGCAAAAACACCGCCACGGCTCCAGCCGGTAGCGTGAGGGTCAATCGCTTCCACCCAGCCTGCAGCCCTGCCTGCATGGCCGCGTTCGCCGCCATGACGCCGTCATTGTCGCCCGCCCGCACGGAAAACGCCGCGGGCGCCGCGAACCCCGTGCGCTGCACCGTCAGTGGCAACGGGTCGCCCGGCCCAGCCGCCTGCCATAGCGACAGCTCCGGGTTTTGCTGGCCCGCCACCTGCACCGCCAGCGCCCCGGTCAGAATCCCGCTGGCCGGCGCCAGCGCCATCACCGGCGCCGCGCCGTCCGCGCCCACGCTCACCCCCGGCTGCGGGCCCTGCGCCAGCGCCTCCCAGACCGCAACCGGCTGCCCCGCAGGTGCTGCCGGCAAGCGCAGATGCAGCCTTTCCCCCGCCGCCAGCGTCACCCGCACCGGCCCATCCGTCAGCTCGGCCGCCGGCGCGCGCACCTGGTGCGGATAGCCATCCACCAGCCACAAATCCGTGCCATCCGCCGCGATGGTGCCGGACGAATCTTGCGCCGCCGCCACGCCGGGCCGGCTGGACCACAACAGAGATCCCACGCTTTGCGGCCGCAGAATCACCGGCGCTGGTGTGGCCAGTTTCAGCACCCCCACCGTCCGGCCCGACAGCGCCACGCGCCGCATCGCCACCCCACCCGCCAGATCCGCCTCACTAACGGCATCTGGCGCCGCGGCCGCGGCGCTCACGGTAATCGGCGTATCGCCATGGTCCTCCGCCCACACCGCCAGCCGGTATCCGGCACGGCTCCCGCCCGGCACCGCGACATACGGGTCCATCCCACTGGCACTCGCCACCGCGTGCGAAAAATCCGGCGCCGCCTCCAGTGTCAGGCCCACCGGCACCGCCGCACTCGCCCCCGCCAGCAGAATTTGCCCGTCCGCCGCCGCCGGCACCGCCATCACGTGCACCAAGCCATCCGCGAATTTTTGGCTCCCCCCCAGCGCCAGCGCCGGCCCGGCAACCTGTTCCGGGCTGCTGACCGAAACCGTCGTCTCGGCACTGTCCGCCCCCACCGGATCAACCGCCAGCGTATAGCGCCCCGCCGCAAAATTCCCCGCAATCAAAAAATTCCAGTCATTATCCCGGTCATCATCCGCCGCCACCAGCCGCCCCGCCGAATCATAAAGCGCCGCTGCCACATCCTGGTCCCCGAACGAGGAAATTTCCGTCTCCCCACCGCCCAGCGACACCGGAATTTTTACCGGCGCCGTCACATCCCGGCTCTCTCCCGCCAGCAGTTCCGCCGTATCCACCCGCAACGAATAGTCCACCCGGTTATCCGGCGCCGCCGCCACCGCGGTGATCACATAATCCCCCGCCGCCAGCGCCCCCGTCCAGCTGGTCCCCGTCGTCACCATCGCCGCCCCGCCCGCCGGCGCCAAGGTCGCCGCCATCCCCGCATTGATCGAAACCGTCACCGTCGCCGGCGCCGGCAGGGAAAACGTCCAGGAATCCGGCGTCCGCGCCGCCCCCGCCGCCGGCTCCAGCCACCGATTGCTCATCTCTTCCCCAAACGAAACCGCAAACGGTCCATGCCCCGACCGCACCACCGGCGGCAGAATTGGCTGCAGCATCGTCACCGCCCGATTCTCCACCGTCCCGGGGAGCAGAATCATCCGATATTCCCCGGCGGAAAAATCCAGCGTCGCATCCGCCGCCCCGCCCGGCGGAATCAGCGGCCACCCATCCGCATCCTCCAGCCGCATCGCGAACTGATGCCCCAGCCCCAGCGTAAAAATATGATACGTCCCCGTCGCCGGCAGATGAAACCGGTACAGCGCCGCCTCGCCCGGCTCCAGCGTCATCCGGGCCGGCTGCCCCGGTGCCAGAAACCCTTCATCCACCAGCGGCGCCTGCGCCACCGAAACCCCCACATGCCCTTCCGTCTGCCCCTGCGCCGTCACCGTCAGCTGATAATCCCCCTCCCGCAGAAACGGCTGCAGCAAAAAATTTCGCCCAATGCCGTTGCCCTCCACCGACGCCAGCGACGGATTGGTTCTCGTCCTTATCGCCCCGCCGGTTTCCAGCAGCCCGGTCGTCTCGAACCGGTACAGCGCATCCGCCGCCACCGGCAGCCCGAACGTCACGCTCTCGCCGCGCGCCAGATCGACAAAGTCCGGCCGGTCCGGCACGATTTTGGGCAACACCGGCGGCGCCGTACTCGCCACCGGAATCGCCGGCAGCGCCGTCGCCGGCAGCAGCCGCGTCGGCACTGCCGCCACCTCCAGCACCGTGTCGCCAGGCCCCGGCCCGGTCACGCTGAACTGGTGTTGCCCCGCCGCCACCGTCACCGTGCCGTTCTGGTTCACGCCATCCAGCGAAAATCCCACTTCCTGACCCGCTTCGTTGGTCACCGCCAGTTGTTCCGGCTCGGAGGAGGAGATTGGAAACCCGACGGTTTCCCCCGGCGCCGTCTCGAATGTCAGCGGCTGCGCCAGCGCCGCCGGCAAGTTTTCGAGCCGCACGCCAAACGGCGTGCCGTCCGCCAACGAGGTTTCCAGCGTATAAGAATCCGCCCCATTCAACTGCAAATTCCGAAACACCGGCGCCGCCAGCCGCGCGCTGTCACGCGCCGGGGCCGCCGTCCCCGCCGCGTACATCGACATCGTCAGTACCCCGCGCCCATTATCCTGCGGCGCCGCCGTCAGCACGTAATACCCCGGTGTGAGCGTCCACACCCCGCCCGACCCCTTCGGCCCCGGCGCCGTCCCCCCCTCCTCAAAATACCGCGCCACGGTAAACTCCGCCCGTGCCCCCGCCCCATCAATCCGCAGATCAATATTCTTGTCCGCATACAAAAACGTCTGCACCGGACCGATCAGATTGAATTTTCGGCGCCACGGCAGCGCCGTATCCAGATCGATCACCGAAGCCGCCACCACACGCTGGCTGTTGTTATCCTCCAGCAAAAACGCCGGATCGATCTCGTCATCCGGCTCCCCCGGCAGCGTCACCGCCAGCAGGTCATTGTTGATTCCGGCACTCAGGTTCGCCGAAGCCCCGGCATTATTGAAAACATCCAGCCGAAATGTTTTGCCCGGCTGCCGCGTCACCGTCACCAGCCACGGCGCCTGCGCCCCACTCGCCTGCGAGCCACTCGCCTGCGAGCCACTCGCCTGCGAGCCACTCGCCAGCTGCAGTTCGGCCACCGGGTCCCGGCTGCTCTTGGAAATCGTCGCCAGTTGCGCCTGGCTCTCGTCATACGGATTGGTCGGATCAAACGCCACCGCCGCCAGTGAGGCCGCACCTGGCGCATCCAGCACCAGCCGCACATCGCTCGCCGTGGCCGGCACCAGAAACCGCTCGATCCCAAGCCGGGACGCCACATGCACAGTCCGCCCCGAATCCGCCAGCGGCTCGAATCCCCACCGCAGTTCCAGCGGCGCGTCCGTCCCGCCATTGGCCCACGGCACCGGCGCCCCGCCATACGCCGTCAACCGGTACAGCCCCGGCTCCAACGTCGCCGCCAGTTGCCGCAGCGCCAGCGGCCGGCCCGGATCGGCATCCGACACCGCATCCACCGGCGCCGCATCCACCATCCAAGACCCATCCCGCCACAGCCGCAGATCGTTCAGATACCGCCCGCCGGCCTCAAAATCGTAACTCCCCTGGCTCGGTATCACCACCCACCAGGACCGCTGCTGGTCATCCCCCAACTGCGTCAAAACCGGTTTCTGCTCCACCAGTTGCAAAGGCTGCATCTGCAATTCCACAAACGGCGTCACCGCCAGCGCCACCGTGCCCGTGCCATGCGCATCCGAAATCAGCCGTATCTTGTACTGCCCACGCTCCAGAAACGCATCGATCCGCCCATCCGCGCTCCCCGGCGCCCCAAAAACCTCCCTTGGCCCCGCCATCCGGTCCACCAATTGCAGCGCCGTCCCCTGCGCGCTGCTGGCGGCAATCTCATACCGCCCGAAATCCGTGACGGTCAGGATCGCCTCATGCACCCCCGTCGCCGGAAATTTCGCCGCGCTCAAAACCACCCCGCCCGCCCCCGCATCCGCGAAAGCACCAGACAGCACCGCGCAAAGCGCGGCCAAGCCCAAGATCAGGGTAAGGCGAAAGCGCAGACAAATCCCTTTTGTAGGAGGTATCGATATCATAACAGAATCAGGCTTTCTCGCAAGGCGAGCGACCCAAGGTTAGTAGGGAAGAAAGCAGTTACTTTTTTGAAAAAAAGGCGCCCCGCCCGGGGTAACCAAAAAACTTTTGCTAGCTGGGGGCGTTGGGACCGGGATTGCCGTTAATCGCCACCGAGGGTGGCGATTAACGGCAATCCCGGTCCCAACGCCCCCAGCTAGCAAAAGTTTTTGCGCGCTTTTTTCAAAAAGCGCTTCTTTCTTGCCTTCTCTTGCCCCCGGCCCGCCCGTCCTGTTGAATGCCGGTTTGACGCTTTGCCTTTCGTGCCTACATCATCACCATAGGAGCGGTTGATTTATGCCCACCGGACAAAAGACTTTTGAGGCCGACGGCCTGGCCCGCGGTGAGACCCTCCCCGCCTGGGACCTGCGCGACCTCTACGACTCCCCCGCCGACCCGCGCCTGGAAACCGACCTGCAGGCCGCCCACGCCCAGGCCAAGGCGTTCGAAGCCGAATTCGCCGGCAACGTCGCCGCCCTGGCCGGCGAACAGCTGGCCGCCGCCATCGCGACCTATGAAGCCATCGAGGAACGTCTCGGCCGCGCCGCCTCCTTTGCCCAGCTCCTCTTCGCCGCCGACTCCACCAACCCCGAATCCGGCAAATTCTACCAGACCATGAGTGAGCGGGTCACCACCATCAGCACCCACCTCCTGTTCTTCACCCTGGAAATCAACCGCATCCCTGAACCCGAAATCCAAACGAAACTGCAAGACCCCGCTTTGGCCCGCTACGCCCCCTGGCTGCGGGATTTGCGCGTCTTCCTGCCCCACCAGCTTTCCGACGAGCTCGAAAAACTGCTGCACGAAAAGGAAGTCACCGGCCATTCCGCCTGGTCGCGCCTGTTCGACGAAACCACCGCCGCCATGCGCATCCCCGTCCGCGGCGAGGATTTTACCCTCTCCGCGGCCCTCAACAAACTTTCGGACCCCAAGCGGGAGGTGCGCGAGGCGGCCGGCAAGGCGGTTGGGGAGGCCATCGCCAAGCACGAAAAGCTGTTTTCCCTCATCACCAACACGCTCGCCAAGGACAAGGAGATCACCGACACCTGGCGGCACTACGAAAAGCCCTCCAGTGCCCGCAACCGCGCCAACATGGTCGAGGACGAGGTGGTTGAAGCCCTCACCGCCGCCGTCACCGCCGCCTATCCCCGCCTCGCCCACCGCTACTACGCCATGAAGGCCAAATGGCTGGGCCTCGACAAACTCGAATACTGGGACCGCAACGCCCCGCTGCCGGACGACGACGACCGCCACATTTCCTGGGACGAGGCCAAAAACCGCGTCCTCACCGCCTATGCCGGCTTCTCCCCCGCTTTGGCCGGCACCCTGACACCGTTCTTCGAAAAAAACTGGATCGACGCCGCGCTGCGCCCTGGCAAGAGTGGCGGCGCCTTCGCCCACCCCACCATCCCCAGCGCCCACCCCTACGTCCTGATGAATTTTCACGGCCGCACCCGCGACGTCATGACGCTGGCCCACGAACTCGGCCACGGCGCCCACCAGATTCTTGCGGCGTCCCAGGGCTATCTGATGTCCGGCACCCCCCTAACGCTGGCGGAAACGGCGAGTGTATTTGGCGAGATGCTGACTTTCCGCTCCCTCCTGAATGCCGAAACCGACCCCAAGCGTCGGCGCATCATGCTCGCCCAAAAGGTCGAGGACATGCTCAACACCGTGGTCCGCCAGATCGCCTTCTACCAGTTCGAGCTGCGCATCCACGAAGAGCGCCGGTCCGGCGAAATCCTCCCCGCCCGGATCGGCGAAATCTGGCTCGAAGTGATGACAGAGTCCCTAGGCCCCGCCTTCAATTTTTCAGAAGAATTCCGCCTGTTCTGGGCCTACGTGCCGCACTTCGTGCACTCGCCCTTCTACGTCTATGCCTACGCCTTCGGCGACTGCCTGGTGAACGCCCTCTATGCCGTCTATCAGGACGAACAGTCCGCCGGCCGCGGCGACGCCTTCGCCGAAAAATACCTAAACATGCTCCGCGCCGGCGGCACCCTCCGCCACCAGGACCTCCTAGCCCCGTTCGGTCTGGACGCCTCCGACCCAAATTTCTGGAACAAGGGCCTCAACATCCTGTCCGCCTTCATCGACGAACTGGAAGCCGCCGCGTGAATCAGCCCTTCCCATTGTCATGGCCGGCCTTGAGCCGGCCATCCACGCCTTCCCGGCTTTCGAGCGGCCAAACCGTGGCCCCTCAAAAGCCGTGATAAACAAGAGTTTTTTTGCTTCTTTTTTTGCAAAAAAAGAAGTTCTTCCTTCCCTTTCTTTGATTGGTTTTTAATGGCTGATAGCACCCGCGAAGGCTCGATCTTCGGCGAAATGCGCCGCTTCGCCCGCACCTCCGGCGCCGTCGGCGGTATCGCCGCCCGCATCACCGGCGAGCGCGTTTTCGGCATCAAAACCGACCAGGCCAAGCACGCCGAAGACCTCAAATCCATCCTCGGCGGCCTCAAGGGCCCGATGATGAAGGTCGCGCAGTTCCTCTCCACCGTGCCCGACGCGCTGCCCCCCGAATACGCCGCTCAGCTTTCCGAACTCCAGGCGAACGCGCCCCCGATGGGCTGGCCCTTCGTCCGCCGCCGCATGGCCGGCGAGCTCGGTACCGACTGGGAATCCAAATTCAAGACTTTTGGCAAGGAAGCCGCCGCCGCCGCCAGTCTCGGCCAGGTGCATCGCGCCACCCTGCCGGACGGCACGGATGTCGCCTGCAAACTCCAATACCCGGACATGCCCAGCACCGTCGAAGCCGATCTGCGCCAGTTGAAACTCGCGATGGCCGTGTATCGCCGCATGGACAACGCCATCATCCAGGACGACATTTATGTCGAACTCGCCGAGCGCCTGCGCGAAGAGCTCGACTACCTGCGCGAAGCCGCGCAGATGCGCCTCTACCGCGCCATGCTGGACGGCGTCCCCGACGTCGGCGTGCCCGAGCCCATCGCCGCCTACACCACCAAGCGCCTCATCACCATGAAATGGCTGAAGGGCACCAGCTTCAAATCCTGGCTCGAAACCAATCCCAGCCAGGACGCCCGCAACAAACTCGCCACCGCTTTGTTCCGCGCCTGGTACGTCCCCTTCTACCGCTACGGCGTCATCCACGGCGACCCGCATTTGGGCAACTACCAGGTCTCCCCCGAAGGCGGCCTCAACTTGTTGGACTACGGCGCGATCCGCGTGTTCGACGCCAAATTCGTCACCGGCGTCATCGAGCTCTACGAGGCCATCCGCGACAACGACGAAGCCCGCTCTCGCCACGCCTACGACATCTGGGGTTTTAGGGGCATCACCGACGAGCAGGTCAGCATCCTCAACGACTGGGCGAGATTCCTGTACGAACCCATCATCCAAGACCGCGTCCGCCCCATCCAGGAAGATTCCGACCCGCAATACGGCCGCGCCGTCGCCCAAAAAGTCCACGCGGGTTTGCAACGCACCGGCGGCGTGCGCCCCCCGCGCGAATTCGTCCTCATGGACCGCTCCGCCATCGGATTGGGCAGCGTCTTCCTCCGCCTAGGCGCCCAACTCAACTGGTCCCGCCTCTTCCAAGAAACCGTCGCCGGCTTCACCGAACAAGGCCTCGCGACCCGCCAGGCCGAAGCCCTAGCAGCCGCCGGAGTCCCGATTGCCAAATAGGAAACTTGTGTTCCTCGCCCCATTTGTATATACGAAATCGTATATACATGAATTTCGTCTTTGACCCGGCGAAAGAGGCACAAAACATCCGCAAACACGGACTGGACTTCAGTTTTGCAGGGCGAGTGTTCCAAGACCCTCTCGGCGTCACAGTCTATGACCGCTACGACAGTGGCGAGCACCGCTATCACAGAATTGGAGCGGTCGGGCCAAATCTGAAGGTCTTGCTCGTGGTCCATTGCTTCCCCGACCCGGCAGATGACGAACTCATCAGAATCATCGGCCTTCGCGCCGCCACAGCGCACGAAAGGCGCAGATATGAAGACAATGACCCATAAAACGCCGCTCACCAAAGCCCAACTCGAACAGCTTGCCGCCCTCACCGGCGAGCCCGACACAACGGACATCCCCGAAGCCCCCCCAGAAAACTGGGCGTCAGCCGAGCGCGGAAAATTCTTCAAACCCCGCAAAGCGCCCGTCAGCCTCCGATTGGACATGGACGTGGTGGACTGGCTGAAGCGCAAAGGCCCCGGCTACCAGACCGAAATCAACGCCATCCTGCGCCGCCAGATGGACGCCGAAATCTCAAAATAACTGAACCGCCGTCTGGCCAATCCGCCTCCCGCCCGTCTAAACCCCCTCCCATGTCCATCTTCAAACGCGGCCTCTCCGAGGGCATCTTCGCCCGCGCCTACCGCAAAATCCTCCACACCTATTACGCCAACGACCTCTGGATCGACCTGCGCCTCCATGCCAAACGCGAATCCGTCGCCTACATCATCGCCCATATGCAGGGCGCCCTGGTCCGCACCGACCGCTTCGACCTCCTCACCTACGCCCTCTCCCGCGCCCCTTCAGAAGGCCTCATTCTCGAATTCGGCGTCGAAAAAGGCGCCTCGCTGCGCCACCTCGCCGGCCTCACCCCCCGCATTGTCCACGGCTTCGACTCCTTCGCCGGCCTCCCGGCGGACTGGTCAGGCACAAAGGAATCCAAAGGCGCCTTCGACCTGCAAGGCCGCCTCCCCAAACACCCCGCCAATGCAAAGCTCCACGTCGGCTGGTTCGACGCCACGCTTCCCAAATTCCTCGCCACCACCCCGGAGCCCGCCGCCCTCATCCACATCGACTGCGACATCTACGCCTCAACCGTCACCATCTTCGAAGCCCTCAAAACCCGCATCCAGCCCGGCACCGTCATCGTCTTCGACGAATACTTCAACTACCCAGGGTGGCAAAACCACGAGTACAAAGCCTTCCAGGAATTCATCGCCGCCTCCGGCCAAACCTACAGCTACCTCGGCTTCTCGGCCGAAAAGGGCCACGTCGCGGTCATCATAAAGTAAGCAGCGCTTTTTGAAAAAAGGCTTCCCGCCCGGGCGCGCAAAAACTTTTGCGAGCTGCGGGCGTTGGGATCGGAATTGCCGTTAATCGCCCCCAGTGGAGGCGATTAACGGCCATTCCGGTCCCAACGCCCCCAGGAGTCACCGGGCGGGTCGCCCAAAAAGAACTTCTTGCTAACCTCTCTTGCACTCGGGCTTCGCCTCCATCATGGTGCGCCGCAATTGCGAAGGCGGTCCAAAACCCTATCTGGACCGTATATCAGGGGAAGGTTGACTATGCGCCTAGCGGTTCTGAAGGAACGTCTCGCCGGAGAAGGCCGCGTGGCCGCCACGCCCGACTCGGTCAAAAAACTTACCGCCCTCGGCCTCACCGTCGCGGTCGAATCCAAAGCCGGCCTGCTCTCCTCCATTTCGGATGAGGATTTCGCCGCCGCCGGCGCCACCATCGCCCCGGACGCCGACGCCGCCCTCAAGGACGCCGCCATCGTCTTCGCCGTCCAGGCCCCCGGCCCCGATATCCTCGCCAAAATTCCGAAAGGCGCCCTGCTCGTCGCCACCATGAACGCCGCCGCGGACCCAACCCTCGTCCCTTCCCTGGCCGCAGCCCACATCGACGCCGCCGCCATGGAACTTTTGCCCCGCATCACCCGCGCCCAGGCGATGGACGTGCTCTCCAGCCAGGCCAACCTCGCCGGCTACCGCGCGGTGATTGAGGCCGCCGGCGCCTTCGCCCGCGGCTTTCCGATGATGATGACCGCCGCCGGCACCGTCCCGCCCGCCCGCGTGCTGGTCATCGGCGCCGGCGTCGCCGGCCTGCAGGCCATCGCCACCGCGCGCCGCCTCGGCGGCATCGTCTCCGGCACCGACGTGCGCCCCGCCGCCAAAGAGGAAATCAAATCCCTCGGCGCCAGCTATGTCGGCGTCGAGGACGAGGAAACCGCCAAACAGACCGGCCCCTATGCCGGCCAGATGTCCGAAGCCTTCCGGCAGAAACAGGCGGACCTGATGGCCACCACGGTCGCGAAAAACGACATCATCATCTGCACCGCTTTGGTGCAGGGCCGAAAGGCCCCCGTCATCGTCACGTCCGAAATGGTCGCCGCCATGCGCCCCGGCTCGGTCATCGTGGACCTTGCCGCCGATAGCGGCGGCAACTGCGGCGCCACCAAACCGGGCGAGGACTACATCACCGATAACGGCGTGCGCATCCTCGGCCACCGCAACTGGCCGTCCCGCATCGCGGTTGCCGCCAGCCAGCTCTACGCCCGCAACCTGCTCACCTTTCTCACGACTTTCTGGGACAAGGACGCGAAAGCCCCGAAACTCAAGGAAGACGACGCCATCATCAAGGGCGTGATGCTGACCCGCGCCGGCGCCGTCGTGCACCCGAATTTCGCCCCCAAAGCCGAGCCCGCGCCCGAACCCGCCGCCGCGCCCCCCGTCATCGACACGACCCCGGCGGAGATACCGCCCGCCGCGCCCACGACCGAACCCCCGATCCCGCCAGCCGCTGCCTGAAGGAGGGCGCAAAAAAATGACACCGACCGATCTCGCGACCCAAGCCGCGGACCTCGCCCACCGCGCCGCCATTTTGGCCCAGAACGCCGCCGGCGTCGCCGCCGTCGCCGCGCAGCACGCGCCGCCCGCCGCCCCGTTTGTCTATCTCTTCTCCATCTTCGTCATGGCCATTTTCGTCGGCTACTACGTGGTCTGGAGCGTGACACCCGCCTTGCACTCGCCGCTCATGGCCGTCACCAACGCCATCTCCTCCGTCATCATCGTCGGCGCCATGCTCGCCACCGGCCTGCGCGGCTCGGCCACCGCCCATGTCTTCGGCTTCCTCGCCGTCACCCTCGTCAGCATCAACATCTTTGGCGGCTTCGTGGTCACCAACCGCATGCTCTCGATGTTCCGCAGCAAGAAGTAAGGTTTCCGCCCAGATGAACGACTCCTTTACGTCACTCGCCTACCTCGCGGCCGCGGTCCTCTTCATCCTGGCGCTGCGCGGCCTCTCGCACCCCACCACGTCGCGCCGCGGCAACCAGATGGGCATCGCCGGCATGGCGATCGCCATTATCGCCACCTTCGCGCATGGCGGCATGTTCGGCAGCGGCGTTTTTCTCATCATCCTCGGCATCGCCATCGGCGGCACCATCGGCACCATCGCCGCCCTGCGCATCAAGATGACGGCGCTGCCCCAGCTTGTCGCCGCCTTCCACTCGCTGGTCGGCCTCGCCGCCGTGTTCGTCGCCGCCTCGGCGCTGAACGGCCCGCAGAGTTTTGGCATCGGCACGCCGCACCACATCCACACCGAATCGCTGATCGAAATGTCTCTGGGCCTGGCCATCGGCGCCGTCACCTTCACCGGCTCGCTCATCGCCTTCGCCAAGCTGCAGGCGCTGATGAAGGGCACGCCGATCACCTTCAAATTCCAGCACCCGCTGAATGCCGGCATCGGCATCGCCATTGTGCTCCTCATCATCGCCTTCGTCGCCAGCGGCGGCAGCTTCGTGCTCTTCACCCTGATCGCCCTGCTCGCGCTGGCCCTGGGCTTCCTGCTCATCATCCCCATCGGCGGCGCGGACATGCCGGTGGTGGTTTCGATGCTGAATTCCTATTCCGGCTGGGCGGCATCCGGCATCGGCTTCACCATCGGTAACCTCGCCCTCATCGTCACCGGCGCGCTGGTCGGCTCGTCGGGCGCCATTCTGTCCTACATCATGTGCAAGGGCATGAATCGTTCCATCATCAACGTCATCGCCGGCGGCTTCGGCGCCACCGGCGAGGCCGCCATCGCCGGTCCCGAGGGCGACAAGGCGGTCAAAGCCGGCTCCGCCGAGGACGCCGCCTTCATCATGAAAAACGCCTCGAAGGTCATCATCGTGCCCGGCT
>PLFB01000078.1 GCA_003137135.1 Acetobacteraceae bacterium | reverse complement strand
GGCGCGGTGTATGACCGCGGCGTGTATCTGTACGCCTATGGCGGGCTTGGCCCGGAGAATGACGGGCTTGGTCTCGCCACGCTCGGCTGCGTCCAGCGCCGATTTCCGGAGCTGAAGCCGAAACGGATTCTCGACATGGGCTGCGGCGCCGGCATGTCCACCCTGCCCTTCGCCGACGCCTATCCGGATGCGGAAATTTTCGCGATCGACCTGGCGGCGCCGATGCTGCGCTACGCCCATGGGCGGGCTGAATCTCTAGGCAAGAAAGTCCATTTCTTGCAGGCCAACGCGGCGGAAACCAGGTTCGAGGCGAACACATTCGACCTAATCGTCTCAACCATCATGCTGCACGAAATGCCGCAAAAGGTCTCGCGCCAGGTGATCGCCGAATGCCACCGGCTGCTCGCCCCGGGCGGCGTGATGGTGCATAACGACATGGTCGGCTGGCCGAGCGACCCGTTCCAGGAATTCATGGCCGAATGGAACGCGCACCATAATAACGAGGTGTTTGAGCGCGGCAGCGGCACGCTGGATTTTCGCGCCGCCTGCGTGGCGGCGGGTTTCTCCGAAGCGTCGGTATTTCTGGAACCCGTCAATGCCGCCTACATGTCCGAGCAATTGGCCTATGTCGGGTTCCGCGGCGCCGTCAAAACCTGATGGACCAGATCGCCATGCCGCCCGGACTTGACAGCGTGGCGGCCGAACTGCGGGCGCTGCTGGGCGAGGCGCATGTCAGCACCGAAGCCGGCGAGCGCGCGTTTTTCTCGACCGATGTGTATCGCCGCGCCGACGTGGACGCCGCGCTGGTGCTCAGCCCCGGCACGACGGAGGAACTCGCCGCCGCCATCGCCCTTTGCACCCGCAATNNCGCACCGCGACCATCGACATGCGCCGGCTCGACCGCATCATCGAGGTCAACGAGCAGGATATGTATGTCACGGTGGAATGCGGCGCGACCTGGAAATCATTGTACGAAAAGCTGAAGCCGCTCGGCCTGCGCACGCCGTATTTCGGGCCGATGTCGGGCTATGCCTCCAGCGTCGGCGGGGCGCTGAGCCAGGGCAGCATTTTTTTGGGCTCCACCCAGTACGGCACCACCGCGGAATCCGTCCTCAGCCTCACCGTCGTGCTCGCCGACGGCACAATTTTAGACACCGGCTCCGCGGCTGGCGCGGCAAGGAATCCGTTCTTCCGGCATTACGGGCCGGATGTGACCGGGATTTTTTTGCATGACGGCGGCGCGCTGGGTTTCAAGGCGCGCGCCACGCTGCGGCTGCTGAAAACGCCCGCCGCCACCGGTTTCGTCAGCTTCACCTTCGGCTCCCACGCCGAACTTTTAGCCGCGATGTCGGAAATCTCCCGCCGCGGCCTCGCCGCCGAATGCTTTGGCGCCGACCCCTATATCTGGGGCATGCGCCTCTGGGACGAGGATTTTTCACGCGACACGAAACGGCTTTTGGGCGTCATCAAATCTGCCCCCTCCCTGCTGCAAGGCCTGGCAAAAGGCGCGCGCGCCGTCGCCGGCGGCCGCAAGGCGCTCTCGGACGTCACCTACGCCATGAACGTCGCGGTGGACGGCAACAGCCAGGCCGCCGTTGCCCAATCGCTCATCGAAATCCGCGGCATCGCGGCGCGCGGCGGCCGCGAAATCGAGGCCACCGTCCCCGCCGCCATCCGCGGCACGCCATTCCTCGCCCCCAACGACCTGCTCGGCCCAAAGGGCCATCGCTGGGCCCCNNCTGCTCGATCGGCACGGCATCGAATGCGGCTTCGTCACCTTCGCCATCGCCACCAACGCCATCCTGTTCGAGCCGATGTTTTATTGGCCCGGCGCCCGCCTGCCCTACCACGAGCGCATGATCGACCCCGGTTACCTGGCCAAACTGCCGGATCTGCCGCCCAACCCGGCAGCGGACGCCGCGATGCAAAAATTGCGCGAGGACCTGCTCCGCTTCTGGGCGGACCAAGGCTGCGCGCATCTGCAAATCGCTAAAACCTACCACTACCTCGAAACCCGCGCCCCCGCCTTCCGCCACCTGCTCGAACAAATCAAAGCCGCCGTGGACCCCGCCGGCCTGATGAACCCCGGCTCACTCGGACTAACACAATGACAGAAACCGCCGAACGCCCCCGCAAGGCCCAGGGCCCCGACCGCCCGGTGTATTTCAACCAGAGCGACATCGACCGCGTGATGGCCGTGGTGCTGGCGCTGGCCTCCGAAGTCGCCTCCCTGCGCGACCGGCTGGATACCCACGAGCGCGTCGCCAATGCCGGGTCCTTGCCGCAAACCGCGCAAATCGAGGCATATCTACCCGACCCCGAGACAATCGCCGCGCGAAAAACCTGGCGCGACGCCTATATCCGCCGCCTGTTTCGCGTCTTTGCCGAAGACGTCGAAGCTTTGCGGCGGGATGCTTAGGCGCGGGATCTTGAGGAAGAAGAAAGAAGTTCTTTTTTGAAAAAAAGAACCAAAAAACTTTTGTTAATTTGGGCCCAGGTGTGACCCCCGCCATCGCCAAACGCGCCAGCGGTTGCATCGCGGCGCGAACCGCCTAACCCCCTACCGTTAGAGGAGTTTTCATGTTCACCAGTATGTTCCGTCCCTTGCCGCAAGGCCGCCGCTCGTTCCTGATCGGCGCCGGCGTCGCCGCCGCGTCGTTGCCGTTCATCGGCGCAGCCGACGCGGCGGAAGCCGAAACCACCAGCGACATCTCCCTCAGCCCGCCACCCAACGCCGTGTTCGACTCGCCGAAAGGCATGCTGGATACCTACATCAAGCTCGCCGGCGATATTTCTGGCAAAAATTACGGCGGTTTTTATTCCGGCCACGCTTTCGCCTGGATCCCCGGCAAGATGATCCAGCCGCTGTTCGGCTTCACCGGCTTCGGCCTCGGCTCCGATCGTCCGCAGCCGGACGGCAGCTACCACCATTTCTGGCACGAGGTCGGATTCTATACCGACCTGCGGACCGGAAAAGTGCTGGAAACCTGGGTCAACCCGCTGAACGGCGTGAAGTGCGACGTGATGCCGATCAGCAATCGCTCCGTCAACCTCACCTTCTCCGCCCACTACCCGGACCCGGCGATGCTGGCGAAACTGGGCTACCACATCATGAACCAGAACTTTGCCAACCCGGACGATCCCACCCACCCCTACGGCCTGCCCTACAGCGTGATCGGCGACCAGCTTTCCGTATTCGCCGACAGCGTCGGCGTGGTTCCCAACCCGCTGACGCCGGCGGTGTGGAAGGCCGCGTCCACCGGGCCGACCATTTCGGTTGGGGAATTTTATATGGTCACCGGCTCGCGCCGCGCCGCCCTCGACCCCGCGGTGACCAACGTGCCGAGCACCGGCAGTTGGACGCGCCTTGGCCCGTATCTGCCGTGGATGATGATGGGCGAGGCGCCGGGACACCTGTTCTACCGCAGCACCACAAAAAAAATCACCGGACCTTCGGCGCTGCCAAAAAGCCTGGTGGCCTATACGGAAAAGACGTACCCGGAATGGCTGGAATTCCCGAACGATTTTTCGGTGCCGATTGAGTCGTCCTGGGAGGTCTATAAGCGGACGCATACACCGCCGGCTTAAGCAAGTAAGCGGTCGCTTTTTTGAAAAAAAGCTCCGCAAAAAACTTCTGACTCCCCCGGCCTTTGAGCGGCCACAGTATGACCGCTCAAAAGCCGTGGGAATCAAACGTTTTTTGGTTACTTTTTTTCAAAAAAGTAACTGCTTCCTTCTCTTCTTCCAGGAGCCTCGTCATGGATCCCGCCTACTTCACCCGCTACGACCAGTTGCGCATGCGCCGCGACGAAAACGGCATTTTGGAAGTCCGCCTGCACACCAAGGATGGCCCCTGCCTGTTCGGTCCGCGCACGCATGAGCACATGGTGGACGCGTTCTACGACATCAGCCGCGACGCCGATACGCGGGTGATGATTCTGACCGGCACCGGCGATAGCTGGATCGCCGCCTTCGACGAGAGCCAGGCGCGCGAGAGCGACGATTTCACGATTCCGAAAAACTGGGACCGGGTGTATTGGGAAGGCAAAAAGGTCCTGCAGAATCTGCTGGATATCGACGTCCCGGTGATCGCCGCCGTCAACGGCCCGGCGCTGGTGCATAGCGAGTACATCCTCACCTGCGACGCCGTGCTGGCCAGCGACAACACCGTGTTCCAGGACCTGCCGCACCTGGCCTTCGGCCTGGTCCCGGGGGACGGCGTGCACGTCCTCTGGCCGCACGTGCTGGGGCCGGTGCGCGGTCGCTATTTTCTCGCCACGCAGCAAAAAATCGGCGCGGAGGAGGCGCTGCGGCTCGGCGTCGTCAACGAAGTGATGCCGCTCGAGGCGCTGCTGCCGCGCGCCTGGGAGCTTGCCCGCCAGCTCGCCAGATTGCCGACGTTAACCCTGCGTTATATGCGCGTCGCGACTGCCCAGCGCCTGAAGGAAATGGTGGTGCGCGAGGTCGGCCACGGCCTGGCGCTGCAGGGCCTCAGCGGGGCGGCTTTGGGCAATCCGGGACCGAATCCGCGGCCGGAAGACCGGCGCTGAGGTGCCGCGCGGCGCCGCCGAGCCGCCGGCGGTTCCTGGCCGCAGACTTGGCCGCGCCACCTAGCCGCCGCGGACGCCGGCGCGCAGGTGCGGCGCGTCTGGCGGTGCGCGGCATTCTTCCCGTCGGCCCGATCGCCCGCCTGGGCATCGCCCCCTATGGTTTTTGCCGCGCCTTCGGCGTCAGCGGCACCGACGGTGTGCGACTGGAGTTTTTTGAATCAGCCGCCGCTGAGCATGCGGACCCCGACGAGGGCCACCACCAGGAACGCGATGAAGCCGATGCCGACGGCGACGCAAGCCCGGCCTGAGAGCGGTTTTTGGTGGCTTTGGTCGTATTCCCTGTTCATGGGACTTCCTCTGACAGTTTTTGCGATTTGCACGCCATTGTGCTTGGACAGTCCGATGATTTAGTATGTTCACATAAATTAATCCAGCAAAATTTTCCCGATATCTTGGGCAGCGCGAGGCAATTTCGATGAGTTCGGGAGATTTCCACCGATGGGCCCGTCGGCGGAGGTTCGGATCATCGAACTGGCCGGGATTGGGCCAGGGCCGTTTGCCGCGATCGAGGCGTGCCGCGCGGCGGGGGCGTTTGGCGGTTGAGCATACGCCCTCCGCCAGACGCCGTCCCCGGCGCGCTCGACAAAGCCACGGCGCACGATTACGAGTTCGGGAATGTCAATCCGTCGGATCCGGCCTCGGACATCTATGATCATACCGCGCGAAACCAAGCCAATGCGAAAATCAAGGACCGTGGCTTTGCGGACTAACAAAGCAGCCAGCAGGAACGATACGCCCGGCGATAAACCGCCGCCGGCCGGGCATATCGCCAAAAAAACCCCGGCGGCGAAACCGATCGTGCGCATCGGCGTTCTGGTGCACGACGTCGCGCGGATGCGCAAAACGATTTTTGACCAGGCCGTACAGGACATGGGCATCACGCGGGCGCAATGGTGGGCGTTATCCAACCTGTCTCGCCACAAGGCGGAAGGCATGAACCAATCGGACCTTGCGCGCGCGCTGAATGTCGGCAAGCCGACGATCGGCGGGCTGATCGACCGGCTGACGGAAAAAGGCATGGTAGAGCGGCGCTCGCACGGCGATGACCGGCGCGTGAAACATATCTACATCACCGATCACGGTTATGATCTGATCCATTACATGTCGCCGATCGCAGCCAGCCTGAATACGATTTTTCTCAAGGGCATCGACGAGAAAGACATCAAGGTGGCCGAGGCGGTGCTGCAGCGGCTGAAGGAAAATCTGCAGGAGATGTTCGAATCCGGCCCGAATTTGAAGCTGCCGAAGGCGTTCAAGGCAAAGCTTGAGGCGATGCAGGATTCCGATGATTAGAAAGCCATGACTATTTTAAAAAAAGCGCCCCGCCCGTTGGAATCAAAAGTTTTTTGCGGAGCTTTTTTTCAAAAAAGCGACCTCTTGCTGAACCCTCCAGGTGGTGACAGCCATCGGCAGAAGATTTAGACTGAATTCGTCGTAAGTCTAAATTTTAAGAGATTTTGTAAAAATGAGCGAGATTGATGTGATTGGAGTGCTCACCGGCCCGGATAAGAGTTCTTCGGTGGGCATGGCGTGGGACGATCAGCGGCATGACGCGGCGGGCGCCGCCGCGGCGGGCGCCGACGCGGCATGAGCGAACTCGACGCCTACGGCGCGCTGGCCGGGACGGACAAATCGTCCTCGGTCAGCTGGTGCTGGGACTATCTGCGCCATTATGAGGAACTGTTCCGGCCGTTCCGCGATCAACCGATCAACCTCCTCGAAATCGGCGTCGCCAGCGGCGCCTCGCTCGCGGTCTGGACCCGGTATTTTTCCAAAGCGCAAATCGTCGGCGTGGAAATCAACCCGGATGGCGCGCGCTTCGCCGGAGAGCGTGTGGCGATCCGGATCGGCTCGCAAGAGGACCCCGGCTTTCTGCACGGCGTCACGGTCGAATTTCCGCCCACCATCATCATCGATGACGGCTCGCATCTGGCGCATCACATGATCGCCTCCTTCGAGACTTTGTTTCCGGCGCTGCTGCCCGGCGGCGTCTATATCTTCGAGGACATGGCGTTCCATTTCGAGGAAAGCGACCGGCGGTTTCAGGGTGCCGCGGCGCATCAGGGCCTCTCGGCGACGCCGATCTACGACTACCTGAACAAGTTTATGCGCGCGCGCGCCGCCAGCGCGAGGCTGCCGGCGGATAGCTGGGGCTTTGCGCGCTACGCCTTCGAGCAGATCGATTCCGTCACGGTCGCCGGTGGTTTTGTCGCACTGCGCAAGAAGGCGCCGCGCGATATGACGCAGCCCATCGCCGTTTTCGAACGCGAACTCGCGCAAGGCGGCGGCGCCGAAGCCGCGGCGCGCTACGCCGAGTTTTTGATCAAGCACGATGTCAATCTGGATCGGGCGGCGGCGCTGGTGCCCGGCATTCTGGCTGCCGCACCGCGCGACGAGACGATCATGATCACGCTGCTGAACATCATGCTCAAGCTGGAGCGGTTTGACGACGCCTCCGAGATCGCCAATCACCTCGCGCGCATCGGACCTTGGAACGCGCGCTACTGGGACCAGCTCGCGATGATCGAACGGCGCCGCGGCCGCCCGGAGCTGGAGGCCGCGGCGCTGCGCCAGCTGATCGCGCTGCAGCCCAATTCCGCCGGCAATCATCTGCGGCTCAGCGAGCTCAGCGAGGATTCCGGGGACCTCGACGCCGCCACCGGTTTCGCGCGCGTCGCCAGCGAACTCGAGCCCGGCAACATTGATTTTCGCAACCGCGTGGCGGCGCTGGCGGAGCGCCGGGCGGGGTGAGGAAAGGTGGGAGAAAGCTGTTACTTTTTTTGAAAAAAAAAGTAACCAAAAAAACTTTTGCTGGGGGTGGGGCAGGTCCGGTGTATCTTTAGCCCCCCGGCAGGGCTACCCCACTTTGAACTGCTCCCACTCATAAGCCGCTTCGCGATTGCAAAACACGTCGCCCTCCGGCTCGGCGCTCACGAAGAGGCCGTTACAGGCCATCGTGAAACGATTCCCGCGCGGCGAGACCAGCGTAAACCTGGTCGCGCGCGGCGCACCGTGCAGACGGTCCGTCAATTTGAATTGATCATCAATATGCAGGTCGATCCGCACGCCGCCGACCTCCGCGAACAGCGCCGCGGCGCTGTCCCGCAGTTCGAACCGCACCGGCGCGTGCAAATGCGGGGTGATGTCCCGCACATGCACGCAAAAACGCCGCGCGAAATCGTACACCAGGCTGGTGCCGTGATGCGTCAGAACATGCGCCTGGCGCCCGAGAAGCTGCGCCTGCATGGCTCCCGCCAGGACGATGTCGTGCGGCTCGCGCAATTCGTGCTGGAACCACTCCAGATATCGCACCGCCGCGTCTGGATCGCCGCGGCCGAGCAGATACCCGACCGCCGGAAACAGATTTTTGGCGCCCAACGCGCCGATATGGATATCGTGCGTCCGGCGCGTCGCCATCACCCGGTACGTCATGCCCGGATGCTTCTCGATCGCCGTCTCGATCAGCCCGTTCAATCGCCGCTCGCTGTTCTTGCGCAATTCCCGGCTGATCGCGTGCAGTTCGGCCTTGCGCCGGCCGCGGCACGCGTCGATCAGCCGGCGGAGGATTTCGGTCCCGGCAAACACCGGCACCACGTGGTGCTTGACCATCGGCACGTTGATGATGGTGGCCGTCGGATCGGCCCGCAGAATCATGCCGGCCTGAAACTTGTCCACCTGGTCGAACATGTCCGCGAACACGTACACCTCACCGGAAATTTCCCACGGCCGCGTGCCCATCCCTTCCAGCGCCGGATGCATCAGTTCAGGCCAGCCGGGAAAATTGCCCTCGCATTCCGCCGGGTCGATCGACCAGGGCGGGCAGAGCGCGACGACCTCCGTCGCCCCCAGCAGCGCGGAGTGCTTGACCGCGGCGTAGCCGCCCATCGAGCCGCCATAGACCACGCGCTGGCTGTAGCCGGAAATGCGCGCCAGGATGGCCGGCAGGGCGGCTTGCACGGCGTGCTTCGGGAAAAAATTGCCCCCCGTCGCCACGATGCCGACG
>PLFB01000005.1:251-5453 GCA_003137135.1 Acetobacteraceae bacterium | reverse complement strand
CAGGCTGGCCTCCAAAATTTTTGGGTCAGCGAGTTTCAGGTTTTTTAGCGCCGCAAATGCGAGCTGCGCAGTGAGCGGGCTATCGACCCAGATTACCGGCACCGGTTCTTTGCCGATTCTGCGATAAGCGAGCGCAAAAGCCCGTTCGGCGCGCGGTCGGTCCGCAGGGTCGCAGTTGATTCCGTGGCGTAAATATTCGCCGCGGAACTTCGGCAGGTATGCCACCTGCTCTGGAGTTAGGGTTTCGATTTTTGGCATTGTCAGTCCAACACCCGAGAAGCCATGCCGGCGTGGTAAGTGCGTTGTCGCGTCACCTTGTAGGTGCCGGGCGCAAACTTAATTGTGGAATGCTCTTGGTGGTCTAGCGAGACCGGTTTGTCGCATTTGAAATAAAGCACGCCAGGCGCAGCGTCACGGAATAGCGCAACGCCACTCTTGTGCGGCAGGCTGTGGTGGTGGCCTGTCGCCTCACCACGAGCGAGAATGAGGCGCCCGTTTTCAGGCTGTTCGGGGACAGCGTTCGCTGGAATGGCGCTAATGCGCGTCACCAGCAAATCGCCTTGCGCGGCACCTTTGGAAACTATTTTCATTTTGAAACTCCTTAACCAAAACTCAGTATTGTCAACCTAACCTCACTGTGGTTAACCTGTCAACGTGCTTTTTTGGAGAACACATGCCCTGGAACCGAACAGATGAGCGCAACCCACAATCACCCCAGCCGGGCTACTACGCGGTCAAAATGGTAAAGGGTGGCGTGGAGTGCGCGGCGCAGATCGGTTGCACGGATGGCGTCTGGTGGGCGAAAATCAACGATAAGCCGCACGGCGAACCTTCCGCCGATCCCCAGCTTGCCAACGGCGTGCAGTTCGTCTGGCTGCGCGCCCGGCCTGTTACGGCGAATGAACATCGGTTTTTGCTGGCGCGGTACGAATGGAATGTCCAGCACAAGCCTGGCTCGCCGTTCGCGGACCCCGGCAAGCGGGTCAATTTGCGGGTTGAGGACGTGATTGTGGCGCCGAGGGCNNGCACAACCGCCCACCGTTCGACCCCGAAACCGTCATAGACCTCCCAACATTGGCGGAACGGCTGCGGGAGACCTTCGCTCACAAATTCGCCCGCCGAGACGCGCTGTTGGCGGGCATTGAGCAATGGGTGGAGAACCACACTTTTGAGGTAAACGGCAAAAAAGTGGTGGCGATTGCTGACGATGTGGACCAAGCGGCCAGCACAGATCAGCTTGGGCAAATCCTCACCGAAATTGACGGCATCTATGGCAAGAAGGGGTGTCTGCACGAGACGGTGAAGGGGCCTTTTTTGCAAGGCGGACGCATCGTTGATGCCATCATCAAGGGCGACTTGGCCGATAAACTGACGGCGGAGGCTGCCAGGCTGCAAGGCCCGATGCGTGAGTACCAGATCGCCCGCGCCGCAAGGCTCAAACGCGAGGCGGAAGAAGCGGCTGCAAAGGCTGCGGCGGACGCTGCGGCTGCTGCTGCTTCGCTGGCCCCCGGCGCCGGCGAGGACGATCTTGACCGGGCGATGGAGGCAGAACAGGCGGCTCTTGATGCCCAGGCCCGCGCGCAAAGTGCGAAACCCTCGCTGGTCCGGGGCGATTTGGGAACGACCGCGGGCCTTCGTGGAGTATGGAAGGCTTACGTGCGCGACCTCGACAAACTGCCCCGCGACTGTCTGATGGCAAACATGGATGTCATTACGGCCAAGATGAAAAGCAGCATCGACAAAAAATCAAATCAAGTCACCATCAAAATTCCGGGGGTTGAGTTTGTGTTTGAACAAAGTTTGAGCGTGAGGAGGTAGTTGTGGCAAAACAGTTTTTGGTTGAGTTGAATTATGGGCAATATGCCATGTCGGGAGAGGACGCGATTCTGCTTATGCAAATTGCCAATCGAGCCGTGAAGGTGAAGCGCCCTGATTATCGCCGCCCTTACCGCCCAGTGGATGACCAAGAGCCGTTCGCTGGATGTGTGGCGCTTGCCGAGGTTCTGCCCGCCGATCCCGACCCGCCGGCCGTTGAGCCGATTGACGTTCCGCAACTAAAAGAAGGTTCGCCGTTCTGATGCTCAGTTTACATTTATTTCTTGATGGGCTGCTTATAGGGTTTGTGGTGGGCGTGAACTTCGCTCTCCTTTGTGCTGCCAGTTATCTACGTCACGCGGCGTATATGCGGATTTTTCGCATTTTCAAAGAGCATGAGGACCAACAATGCAAAATGCGGAAACCACCCTAAAGAGCCTCGAAAGATCGGCACGAGATCGCTTTGGGTGGTCAAACGTGGCGGCGGCCGCAAGGCTGCGTGGTGATGCCGAGATACCAGCCATTCCGCCGCCGGTTGAGTGCGGGGAGCTTTCGGTGGAATATTCCCAAACTGCGCGCGGCCGAAATTACCCACCCCGCAATTTTTTCAGTTACCGCATTTACGGCAAGTGCACATTGCGCCGCGCAACTGCGCTGGCCTTTTTGGAGGAATTTTTGAATGAGCAATGCGAAGAGCAGGCCGAGACCGCCGGACTTTCCGCCTGAATTGGTGCGGGACGTTTCGCTGGCCGTTTATGAAGATCGTATGGGCAGCGCAGACTATTGCGCGCTTTTGGAAAAAGACGGCGATGACGGCCGGAAAATGGCAACACGGTCCCAGTGCATGGACGACCTGACCAGGGCTTATCTTCGAGTTTTCCGGCAGCGAGGCGTTGATGTTTTGGCTGGTGGTTAGCTGGGTGGTGGTTGTGGCCGCGATAGTGGCGTTTTTCCGCGGCGCAGAACGTCCCAGCGCTGAGGAGGACTGAGATGGCGCCGCGCGATCCGTACACTGACGCCGACAAAGCCCGATTGGTTGAGTTGTGGCATGAAAACCTTTCTCTGGCGCAAATCGCCGAAACAATAACCAAAGAAACACGGGGACGGCTCCAACTGACGAAAAACGCGGTCAGNNAGGCATCTCGCCGGGCGGCGCAGATATTGCCAGAGGCGGAACCGCCAAAACCACCCGGTTTAAGGCTAATCGACGGGCGCCAGGCGACTTGTAGCTGGCCCACCTCCTCTGGACACCCGTGGACGTTCTGCGGGCTTCCTGCCGCGCCGGGACGGCCTTATTGCGTGGATCATTGTGGTCGGGCGTATGTTGGGACGCCGAAGTATCCGCTGCGGGGGTTTTTTTCGTGAAAAACAGCAAAATCGAGTGGACCGATCACACGATGAATTTTTGGATCGGCTGCACCAAAGTCGGGGCGCCATGCGATTATTGCTACGCCGAAAACCTCATGGACGCGCGCTACGGCCGCGTAAAATGGGGCGCTGGCGAGGCGCGGGTCCGCACGTCCGCAAGCACGTGGGCGCAGCTTCTTAAGTGGGATCGTGCCGCGGCTGTGGCTGGCAAAAAGGCGTTTGTGTTTTCATTGAGCCTGGGCGACATTTGGGACAACGAGGTTGATCCGGCGTGGCGGCGCGATGCGTTTGCCGTCGCCCGGCAGTGCCGCAATCTTGTTATGCTGTTCCTGTCGAAGCGTATCGGCAACGCCGTCGAAATGGCGCGTGACGCTGGCGGGTTGCCGCCTAATTCGGCACTAGGTGCGACGTTTGGCGATCAGCGCGATTATGACCGGGACAGGATGAAACTGAAAGCGGCCAGTGCAGAGCTTGGGGCGCTGTTCACCTTTGGCAGTTTCGAGCCGTTGCTTGGCCCTGTGATCCTCGACAAAAACGCGCCGGACTGGATCATCGTGGGCGGCGAGAGTGGTCTGCACGCCAGGCCGATGAACTTGGACTGGGCGCGTTCATTGCGGCGGCAATCGGCAGATTTAGGCCGCGTGTTCAATTTTAAGCAAGTTGGCGGTCGCCGGGCGGACAAAGGCGGCCATGAGTTAGATGGGCGCACTTACTTTGACCGTCCGATTGTTGCCTGAATTTATGAAACCCGGAGCATCCCCATGACCCTCGAAGCCGACATGACCGACGTCATCCGCATGTTGCGGCGCGCGGTCGATAACAAAAAGCCCCTGACGCTGGCGGAGTTGGATAAGCTGGCGGACAGGGTCGAAGGATGGGATTGCGCGATTACCGATCAGGCTGGGCTGTGCGAGCCGGGGTTGCCGGTGTTTGCGGGGGTGGTGTGAGGAGCGACTACCAGGCGTTTCTCGCCGGCAAAGCGCCGCGAGCGCAGGCGGCGGGGTTTGAACCAGGACCGATGCACGAAGCTCTGCGTCCAGATCAGCGGGATGTGACCGGGTTTTGTTTGCGGCAAGGGCGTGCTGCGCTGTTTCTTGATACGGGCATGGGCAAGTCGTTAGATGAGTTGGAGTGGTGCGATCAAGCTGGGCGCGCGTCGAATGGCTACAGTCTCATCCTGACGCCCTTGGCGGTCGCCAAGCAATTTGAGCGCGAGGCCGCAAAGTTTGGATATGAAGCGCGAGTAGTGCGGTCGCAAAAAGACGTGCGGCCCGGCATCAACATTTGCAATTATGACCGGCTTGATTTGTTGGATGCGTCGGCATTCGGCGCCGTGGCGCTAGACGAATCCAGCATCTTGCAATCGCTGCAAGGCAAAACGCGCATAGCCTTGACGGAACGGTTTTCCGATACGCCGTATAGGCTTTGCGCGACTGCCACGCCCGCACCGAATGACCATACCGAACTCGGCACCCATGCGGAGTTTCTTGGCATCATGTCGTCTCAAGAAATGCTGTCGCGCTGGTTCATTAACGATACCAGCACGGCGTCCCAGGATTGGCGGTTGAAGAAATCCGCCGTCACTGACTTTTGGGATTGGGTTGCGAGTTGGGCGCGGTGCTTCGAGACGCCGGCCGATCTCGGGTACAATGTGCCCGGCTTTAATCTTCCCGAAATGAAAGTGTTTCGGCACCAAGCAATGGGTGACATTCGGCCACCATCAGGCAGCCTTTTTATTGAAGACGTTTCGGCCACCAACATGCACGCACTCAAAAGGCAAACCGCCATGACCCGCGCCGCCAAGGTTCGAGAATTGATTGACGCGGAGCCAAACGAGCAATGGTTGATATGGGTTGATACCGATTATGAGGCGGACGCGCTAAAGTCCGTCATGCCTGGGTTGCCGGAAATCCGCGGTGCGATGACGCCGGAACGCAAAGAGCATATTCTTGAATCGTTTCTCGACGGCGGCCACCTTATCACAAAACCAAAGATGACTTCGATGGGGGTCAACTGGCA
>PLFB01000005.1:0-166 GCA_003137135.1 Acetobacteraceae bacterium | reverse complement strand
AAATGGATGAAGTCCGCTGCCTGAACGAGAAGTCTGGTCAAAACTGGTGCGCCATCCAAGGTGACTGTGTGGATGTGTCGCGCCAGATGCCGAGCGACAGTGTAGATTTTTCGATCTATAGTCCTCCTTTCGCCAGCATTTTTGTTTACTCGCCGTCTGAGTGCGA
>PLFB01000254.1:11843-12145 GCA_003137135.1 Acetobacteraceae bacterium | reverse complement strand
GCCGGGGGCAAAATTCCCGCCCAGCTTTCGAACAGCATCACGCAATCCGCGCCGGCGGCCACCTGGCCGAGCAGATAGGCGATGGTGGCTTCGACCAGAAGCTCGATCACGGCCTCCACCAGGGCTGGATTTTCGTAGGCCAGCATTCTGGTGCGGGGAAATTCGCCGCCGCCTTTGCCGTCCAGCATGTAGCAGGCGACGGTGAAGGGGCCGCCGGCGAAGCCGATCAGTGCGGTTTGGGGGGATAGTTGGTCGCGCACCCGCCGCACTGTCTCGAAAATAGACGCTGTTCCGGCGGCGCC
>PLFB01000254.1:11536-11813 GCA_003137135.1 Acetobacteraceae bacterium | reverse complement strand
GCGTCAAAGCCGTAGCGCCGGATGGGCTGCAGGGTGACTTCCGCCGCCAGTTCGGGGTTCATGCATAACTTTAGAAAATCGCCGGCCTGGGCCCGGACCTCCCGGTATTCCGGCAGATACCGCCCCGCCTGGCGCATCAGCCACACCGGTGGAGGCCACACGCTCTCCCCGTTCAGCACGTCGATCAGTTTCATACCCCTCGCCTACCCTTAAAAGAAAAGATATTAAAGATGAGGAGGAGAAGTGGAAGCCTGTGGATAACGGGGCTTATTGGTCC
>PLFB01000254.1:589-11427 GCA_003137135.1 Acetobacteraceae bacterium | reverse complement strand
AACTCCATCGCGCGCGCCGCGATCGCGCAGTTTGACGACCCGCAGGTGACGTATCACCGGTGGTCGCTGGTGCGCTCGCGGATGCAATTGCACCGGGTGCTGGAGAGCGTGCAGGCGGAGCCCGGGCCGATTTTGTGCTCGGTGGTGGATGAGGGCTTAAGGACCGACATCGACTCGTTTTCGCAGCGCTCCGGGTTGCCGCTGGTGCATATTCTGGACCCGACGCTGGCGGTGCTGCAGCAGCAGTTCGGGCTGCCGACGAAGCATAAGCCGGGGCGGCAATATGTGCTGGACGCGGATTATTTCCGGCGGATCGACGCGATGCACTATGTGATCAGCCATGACGACGGCCAGGCTGCGCGGGGGCTGACGGAGGCCGATGTGGTGCTGGTGGGGGTTTCGCGCTCCAGCAAGACGCCGACGTGTTTTTACCTGGCGAACCGGGGGATCAAGGCGGCGAATGTGCCGCTGGTGCCGGGGATTGAGCCGCCGGAGCTGTTGAAGGACCCGGGATGTCCGGTGATCGGCCTGACGATTGACCCGAAATCGCTGATCGAGATCCGGCGGCACCGGTTGAAGCTGATTGGGACGGGCACGGGGCCGGCGTTTTTGCAGCGGGATAATGGCGAATATGTGGACCATGAATCGGTGGAAAAGGAGCTGCTTTGGGCGCGGCGGTTGTGCAATGCCCGTGGGTGGCCGACGATCGACGTGACGCGCCGGAGTATCGAGGAGACCGCGGCGACGGTGTTGAAACTGATGGATTCCTGGCACCATCGGCACGACAAGGTGAAGGACGTGCCGGCGAGCCCGTAGGGCGGGGCAAGGGCGAACTGTTTTGTTTTGCCGAGAGCGCCGGCCGCCGCGCGGAAAGCAAGCGGTCGCTTTTTTGAAAAAAAGCTCCGCAAAAAACTTTTGCTTCCCGCGGCGGTTGAGAGGCCATACCGTGGCCGCTCAAATGCCGGGGGAATAAAAAGTTTTTTGCGGAGCTTTTTTTCAAAAAAGCGACTTCTTTGTGACAACCTGCGCAAGAAACCCATGCGGCGTCATTGCATTTGCGTGCATAACCGATAACGCGGTAAGCGGTTTTAGCGCACGAAAAACCATGGCTGCAGGGACGCTGGAGAAACCATGACTAATCCGATCACGCTGTCATCCGCCACGCTTGACGTTACGCTGTCCGGGCTGATCAACGCCTACGGCTCGATCGGCGTGTATGAGATCAACGGCACGAACTTCACGATCGATGCCGCGGTGTTTGGGCCGTCGGGCAGCCATTTCACCGTCCATAATACCGGCACGATTTTCTCCGACGGCAGGACGGAATACGACGCCGGCATTTTTCTCGGCGCGTCCGGCACCGTGTTCAACACCGCCACCATCGAGGCGGGCAGCGGCATCGCGATTCTGGGCACCACCGGGAAATCCTCGCTGTCCAACAGCGGCGAGATTTTGGGCAGCGTCGGCGTCGGCCTGGTCGCGTTTGACGCCGTCAGCGTCAAAAATACCGGTTTCATTTTTGGGCAGGGCTACGGCCTGGAGCTGGTCGCCGGCGGCGTCGTGACCAACGCCGCGGGCGGCACCATCGGCTCCGGCGATGAGGTCGCCATCGCCTCCAAACTCGCGGGCACCGTGACCAATGCCGGGACGCTGCGCGGCGAATATGGCGGCATCTTTCTGCAGGCCGGCGGCAAGGTCACCAATTCCGGCCTCATCCTGCAAACCAACTCCAACTCCGCCGGCGGTGCGCTCGAATCCTACCAGGCCGCCAGCGTCACCAATTCCGGCCTCATCGAAGGCGGCAACGGCATCAAGTTCGAGATCAGCAGCCCCACCTCCGCCATCTTCGTCACCAACTCCGGCACCATCGACGTCATCAGCACCGTCGCCCAGAACAGTTTCTGGTTCGACGGTTTTCTCACCTACGGCGTCGGCCTCTATTCCACCAACGCCGGCGAAGTCGTGAACAGCAAACTCATCGAGGGCAACCACATTGGCGTCGCCTTCGAGCACGCCGCCGGCACCGTCATCAACACCGGCACCATCAGCGCCGCCGTCGGCTACGGCGTCTATCTCAACGTCGGCGGCACCCTCAGCAACACCGGCACCATCTACGGCAACGACCAGGGCATGTTCATCGGCGCCTCCGCCGGCACCGTCGCCAACTTCATCTCCAATAGCGGCTACATCGGCGCCACCCACGCCCCGGAAACCTTCCCCAACGGCACCTATTTCGGCGGCGGCATCCTGGACATCGGCACCGCCACCATCATCAATTCCGGCACCGTCACAGACCCCGGCGGCGAAGGCATCCAGCTTTTCGGGGTCTCGGACGCACCGGAGCTCCTGCACAGCACGCTCATCAATTCCGGCTTCGTCCGAGGCCTCTACGGCGTGCTCATGTACGGCGCCGGCGGCGTCAGCAACACCGGCACCATCATCGCCAAGGACGACGGCGTGTTCCTGCAATCCCCCGGCCTCGCCGTCGTCAACACCGGCACCATCGAGGCCACCGGCACCACCTTCAACTACTCCACCATCGCCGCCAATACCTATACCGCCGCCGGCCTGCGGCTGAAAGCCGGCGGCACCGTCACCAACGCCGCCACCGGCCACATCGCCGCCCCCGGCGGCGACGCCATCCACGCCTACGCGGACCCCGCGATCATCATCAACGACGGCGGCATCACGGCCGGCAAGGTCGGAATCTTCCTCTCCGCCGGCGGCAGCGTGCAAAACGCCGGCTACATCCAGTCCGGCACCGGCTCCGGCATCTATAATGACGGCACCGGCGCCCTCACGGTCGATAACGCCAAAACCGGCTTCATCGCCGGCGCCCAAAGCGGCATCACCGACAACGGCTCGGCCGGCACGCTCATCAACGACGGCACCATCATTGCCACCAAAACCACCATCATCACGCATGGCGTGATCGACTACACCGACGGCGTGCGGCTCGAAAACGGCGGCACCATCACCAACGCCAGCGCCGGCACCATCATCGGCGCCAACGGCATCGCCATCCAAGGCGACGCGGGCGGTTTCGTGAACAACGCCGGCCATGTCAAAGCCGCCGGCGGCACCGGCATCTACCTCGGGCTCGCCGGCACCGTCATCAACACCGGCACCATCAGCGCCACCAAGGCCGGCATCGACCTCTACGGCGGCGGCTTCGTCAGCAATGCCGGCCTCATCGATGCCGGCCATGGCGGCCTCTACCTCCACATCGGCGGCACCGCGGTCAACACCGGCAACATCGCCGCCGGCCTCGCCGGCATCTACGCCTTCGGCGCCGCCACCGTCACCAATGCCGGCACCATCCGCGGCGACACCGACGGCATCGACCTCGCCGGCGGCGACACCCTCATCGACACCGGCACCATCCAGGGCAACGACTACGCCATCTCCTTCGCCACCGGTAACGGCAACCTGCTCGTCATCAACGCCGCGTCCGACATCATCGGCGCCGTCAACGGCGGCAACGGCATCCTCGAACTCGCCGCCGACGGCAAAACCATCGGCTCCGTCAGCACCGCCCGCCAGGCCCAGTTCGCCAATTTCGGCTCCCTCGAAATCGCCTCCGGCGCGCTCTGGGATTTTACCGGGAACTTCACCATCGCCGGCCCCAACCCCCTGCTCAACGACGGCACGATCAAGGAATCGAAAACCGACACCCTGACCATCGACTCCGCGCTCACCGGCACCGGCACCGTGGACCTCTCCAAAAAGGTCCTGACGCTGAACGGCGGCGTCGCCAGCGGCGAGAAAATCGAGTTTTCGGGTACCGGGGAAACGCTGGCGCTCGGCGATCCGGCCGGGTTCGACGCAAAAATCGAAAAATTCAAGCTCGGCGACACCATCGACCTCACCTCGATCTCCCTGTCCGCCATTACCGCCACCCATTTCGCCGCCGGCGTTCTCACCCTCGACGAAGGCGACATCAAACTGGAATTCACCTTCGACAACCCCTCCACGTTCGGTTCGGACAGCTTCAAACTTTCGTCCGCCGGCGCCGGCACGGCGATCACGCTGGCCGCCGCCGCGGCGCTGCTGCCCGTCACGCATGTCACCACGCTGGCGCCGCTTGCCACGCTCGGCAGCTGAAGCGCGGCGCGGACGTGTCGGATACGGAAAGAAAGCAAGCACTGCTTTTTTGAAAAAAAGCAGCAAAAAACTTTTGAGTCCCCAGGCTCTTGAGTGGCCACGGTTTGGCCGCTCAAAGGCCGGGGGTGATAAAAGTTTTTTGGCCCGCAGCNNTTTTTCAAAAAAGCGCTGCTTTTGCTGGGCTTTTTGTCCACTCGCGGTGCGCTCGATTGGTCCTGAAAAGATGGATTGCTTCGCACGGGCTCGCAATGACGTGGATGCTTCTCGCCCCGAAGCCGTCGTGATAAGGGCCAGAGGGCAACCGGGAGAGGCGGCGGATGGCCATTATTGGTGACAGTGATACCGTCGTTACGCTGACGGCGGCGGAGCGGAATGTTACGCTGGACGGCACCATCGATGCCTATGGCGCGATTGGGGTGTATCGGTTTGAGATCGGCGGTATCGTGGTGCGGGAGACGGTGGCCGCGGCGGTGGTTGGACCCGGCGGCGAGCATTTTACGATCGATAATACCGGCACGGTCGAGTCCGCCGGGACCACGGCGTTTGACGCGGGGATCGTCCTCGGCGCGGCGGGGAGCATCGTCAACGGCGGCGAGATTTATGCCGGCACCGGTATTTTGCTTTTCGGCAAATCCGGGCACAGCAAGATTACCAATCTTGGCGAAATCAAGGGCTATTTCGGCGAAGGTGTTTACGCGCAAAATTTTGTCAGCATCGCCAATTCCGGTGGCATTTCTGGATGGCAGGCTGGACTTTTGCTGGCGGGCGGGGGGGCGGTGGACAATAAGGCCGGCGGGCTGATCGGGGGGCGGGAGAATTTTGGCGTGGTGGCGCTGGCGGCGGCGAGCATCGTGAATGGTGGGGAAATTTACGGGCTGAACGGGTTTGGCGCGGTGCGGCTGGAGGGCGGCGGCGTGGTGGATAACCAGGCCGATATCTCGCAGTTTTTGCAAAACACCGGTTATGCGGCGGTGGGGTTTTATCAGGGCGGCACGCTGCGCAATAGCGGCAGCATGTATGGCGGGAACGGCGTGAAATTTCTGCTGCCGCAGGGCGGCGCCGCGGCGGTTTATGCCGATAATCTCGGCCGCATCACGGTGTATAATTTTACCGATGTTTTGGCCGCAAGCGGCGCCGGGTTTCTTGATTTTGGCGTGGGCGTGTATGCCGACGCGGCGGGCCTGGTGGTCAATACCAGCTTCATCTCCGGCAATCATGCCGGTATCGTATTCGAGGACGCGGCCGGCACTGTGCAGAACAGCGGGTACATCGTCGCGGGGCTCGGCTATGGCGTGGACCTGGCGGCCGGGGGGACGCTCAGCAATGGCGGGACCATCGAGGGCTATTTTGTCGGCGTCGAGACGGGGTTTGCCAGTGCCGCCAGCACGATCAGCAATAGCGGCCTGATCGAGTCCAGCAAGACCGCCGGCTCCGCACCTGTCGGCAACCGTTACGATGCCGGTATTCTGGCCGGCGGACCCGTTACGGTGAACAATTCCGGCACGATCGAATCCGGGAATATCGGCGTGTACCTGCAAGGCACCGGCGAGGTGCGCAATGGCGGGCAGATTGTGGGCGGCCTCGAAGGCCTCTACATCAAAGGGGCCGGCGGCTATGGCTATAATTCCGGGCAGATTTTTGCGCAAATCGGCATGGCGCTCGGGCAGGGCGGCGAGCTTGATAACCAGGGCACGATCAGCGTGAGCCTGAACGGGATGTTTTTCTATAAGGGCGGCAATTTCGTCAATGGCGGAACGATCGAGGCGGCGGGCACCTATATCGGCGCCGCCGGCATCGTGCTGCAGGCGGGGGGCGAGGGTGTGAACGCCGGCCAGATCAGCGGCGCGTTCGGCGTGATTTCCAACGGTTTCGCAGCCATTACAAACACCAGCGCCGGCACCATCACCGGCACCGGCATCGGTGGAATTTACGCCGGCCTGCTGTTCAACATCGGCGGCGGCTACCTGCGCAACAGCGGCACCATCATCGGCGCCACCACCGGGATCGCCGCGGCAGGCGGCGGCGCCGTCACGGTTGACAATACCGGCGTCATCATCGGCGGCGCCTACGCCGTCTCGTTTGCCGCCGGCTACGCCGACCGCCTCATCATCGACGCCGCCTCTACCATCACCGGCGCCATCTACGGCGCCGAGGGCATGCTCGAATTCGCGGCCGACGGCACGGCCGTCGGCACCTTCGGCACGGCGATGCAGACCCAGTTCGCCGATTTCGCCGCCATCCAGATCGACTCCGGAGCGATCTGGGATTTTTCGAGCACCTTCACCTTCGCCGCCGCCACCAAGCTGCGCAACGACGGCACCATCAGGGAATCCGCCCACGATACTTTGAGCATCGACGCCGCCCTCACCGGCGCCGGCGCCGTGGACCTTTCCCGGCAGGGTCTCACCCTCAACGGCAGCGTCGCCAGCGGCCAAAAAATCGCTTTTTCGGGTACCAACGAAACCCTCGCACTCGGCGACCCAAAAGCCTTCCACGCCAAAATCGAAAAATTCAAGCTCGGAGACACCATCGACCTCACCTCGATTGCCCTGTCCGCCATCACCGCCACTTATTTCGTGGAAAACGTCCTCACCATCGACGAAGGCGCCGCCAAACTGAAATTCACTTTTGCCAATCCGTCCGCCTTCGGTGACGACACCTTCGCCCTCACCGCCGCTGGCGCCGGCACCGCCGTCACGCTATCGCCCGCCGCCGCCGCTTTGTTCCCGGTAACCCAGATCACCACGCTGGCCACCCTCCCCACCTTCGGAAGCTAACGCTCTATCGCAGGGTGGGATTCGCCCTTGCGAAACAAGCACGCGCTGCCCGCCGCAACCGGCGCACGAACCGCTACCGACATCATTTCATTTGCTTGCATAACTCAAAACAATATAAACACAAATCGCCCGCAAAACCGCGCCGCCACGGATCGCAAAACCCATGTCCAGCCCCAAAACCCTCGCCTCCAACACCCCCAACGTCACCCTCACCGGCGTCATCAACGCCTACGGCGCCGTCGGCACCTACAATGGCTATACCTGGGACGCCGCGGTGATCGGCAGCGCCGCCACCCATTTCACCGTCCACAACACCGGCACCATCCTCTCCCAAGGCACCAGCAATTATGACTCCGGCCTCGTGCTCGGCGCTTCCGGCACCGTGTTCAACACCGGTACCATCAAGGGCGGCGACGGAATCGGCCTCTTCGGCGCCACCGGCACCAGCTCCATCTCGAACACCGGCAAGATTTTCGGCACCCTGAACTTCGGCGTCTACAGTGCGGACTTCACCAACCTCACCAATTCGAAATACCTTTATGGCGCCCGCGGAGGCGTCATCCTCCACGCCGGGGGCTTGGTCGATAATGCCGCCAACGCCACCATCGCCGGCGGCGGCTACGCCATCATCGCCGGAGCGGCCGCCACCATCACCAACGCCGGCACCCTGCGGGGCGGTGTGCACGGCATCTCTCTGGATGACGGCGGCACCGTCGTCAACACCGGCCTGATCCTGCAAACCGACACCAACCTCAGTGTCGGCGCCATCGAATCCTACCTGGGCGGCACGGTCACCAATGCCGGCCTCATCGAAGCCGGCATTGGTGTTATACTATTCGGCAACAAGACCGTCACCGGCTTTATTACGAACTCCGGCACCATCGAGGCCGTCAGCACCTACGACATCAACAGCAACGCCGCCACCGGCTTCCTCGACTTCGGCGTCGGTATCGAAGTGCTCGAAACCGGAGAGGTAGAGGAGGTCGTCAACAGCAAAACCATCGAAGGCAATCATGCCGGCATCGTCTTCGCCGCCTACGCCGGCACCGTCATCAACCACTCGATCATCAGCTCGTCCGACGGCTACGGCGTCGATTTCTACTTCGGCGGCGGCACCGTCAGCAACACCGGCACCATCTACGGCGCGCAAAAGGGCGTTGTGATGGGCGACGGCACTGTCACCAACTTCATCACCAACAGCGGCCATATCGAGGCCCAAAAAGCGCCGGTCAGCCTGGCCGGCGGGACCTATTTCAGCGGCGCCGTCGTGGCAAACGGCGCCGCCACCATCATCAACTCCGGCACAATCTCCGACCCCAACGGCGACGGCATCCAGCTCACCGGCTCGGTCACCGGCGTCCCGCAGCCCGCCACCATCATCAATTCCGGCCTCATCCAGGGCCTCTACGCCGTGCTGTTCGACGCCCCGGGCGGCGTCAAAAACACCGGCACCATTCTTGGCAAGCCCGACGGCGTGTTCCTGCTCCCGGCCGGCGGCCAGATCTACAACAGCGGCCTCATCGAGGCGACCGGCGCCACCTTCAACTACACCACGCTCGCCCACACCACCTTCACCGCCGCCGGCGTGCGCCTGGCAACCGGCGGCACCGTCACCAACGCCAGCGCCGGCACCATCCTCGCCACCGGCGGCAACGCCATCCACGGCTATGCCGGCCCCGGCGTTGCCGATCCCACCTATGTCTTCAACAACGGCCTGATCGACGCGGCCGAAATTGGCATATTTTTCTCAGCCGGCGGCAGCGTGCAGAACGCGGGGCGCATCACCGCCGGGACCACCGGCATCTACAATTCCGGCACCGCCGGCGCGCTGTCCGTGTACAACGCCAAATCCGGCTTCATCTCCGGCGCGCATGCCGGCGTCAACGGCCAGGCGGGCCGCGGCACGCTGGTGAATAAGGGCACCATCATCGCCACCGGCACCACGTTCACCAACAACGGCACGGTGGAATACAGCCGCGGCGTGGGCTTCAAATACGGCGCCAACGTGACCAACGCCAGCACCGGCACCATCATCGGCGCCCTCGGCATCGCCCTCGGCGGCACCACCGCCAGCTACGTCTATAACGCCGGGCACGTGACCGCCACCAGCCGCACCGGCATCTACCTGAAATTCGCCGGCACCGTCATCAACGCCAAAACCGGCTTCATCGAATCCGCCCGTCCCGGCATCGACCTGTACGGCGGCGGCTACGCCATAAACGCCGGCACCATAGATGCCGGCCGCACCGGCATCTACCTCAAGGATGGCGGCACCGCGGTCAACACCGGCACCATCACCGCCGCCACCGCCGGCATCTACGGCCTCTCCGGCCTTGCCACCGTCACCAATGCCGGCACCATCACCGGCGCCGACGGCATCCTGCTCGCAGGCGGCGGCACCGTCATCGACACCGGCGTGATCACCGGCGCGACCTACGCCATCTCCTTCGCCGCCGGGGATGCCAACCGCCTGGTCATCAACGCCGCCGCGGATATCACCGGCTCCGTCCAGGGCGGCAACGCGATCCTGGAGCTGGCCGCGGACGGCGCCGCCATCGGCATGTTCAGCCGCGCCATGCAGACGCAATTCGCCAATTTTGGCTCGATCGAAATCGATTCCGGCGCGATCTGGGATTTTGCCGGGAATTTCAAGTTCAATTCGCCGAATGCGCTGCTTAACGACGGCACCATCAAGGAAGCCAGCGCCGATAAACTCACCATCACCTCCGCCCTGACCGGCACCGGCGTGGTCGAGCTCTCGAAAAAAACCCTCGCGCTCGACGGCAGCGTTGCCAGCGGCCAGGAAATCTCTTTCACGGGGACGCACGAAATTCTGGACCTCGGCGATCCGGCAAAATTCGGCGGCCAGATCGAAAATTTCAAGCTGCACGACACCATCGACCTGACCGGCGTCAAGCTCAGCGCCATTACCGCGACGCAATTCGTGGGCAGCGTTCTGACGCTCGACGAAGGCAGTACGAAGCTGCTGTTCACCTTCGCCAATCCCGGCGCGTTCGGGAACGATACGTTTGCGCTGACCGCCGCGGGCCACGGCACCGATATGACGCTGGCCGCGGCGGCGGGCGCGCTGCCGCCCGTTACCCAGGTTACCACGCTCGCCCCGCTTGCCACCTTCGGCAGCTGAAACAACGTTACGTCAATCCCATTGACGGGCGGTTGGCTCGCATCGCGCGNNCGCGGCGGCATCCCGCGCCAGCACCGGCGATTCAGGCCGTAATCGTAATCATGGCGTCCGCTCGCAACCTGTGGGCGGCATCGCGTCGGCATGCTTATTCCAGTTTTACGTTCTTTTCGCTGAAAAATTTAATTTTGAACGCGAAGTTATTAACTTGCTCGCATCACCTCGTTACTGTTACAGACCATTTGTTTAAATATTTTAACGAATCTGGGGCGCGGCAAAAGGGCTCCGGCATACAGGGAAACAAACGCCATGTCCGGGCCAAAAACGCTGTCCTCCGCGCACCCCAACACCACCCTGTCCGGCAGCATCCTGGGCGTCGCGCTGGCCGATAATATCGGCGGCGCCGCTTATTACGCCGCGGTGTACGGCCCATCCAAAACCAATTTCACCGTCACCAACAACGCCACCATCCAAGCCGTCGGCGGTTCCTTTCAGGACACCGGCATTCTGCTCGCCGCCGCCGGCACGGTCGTCAACACCGCCACCATCGAGTCCAATATCGGGATTCTGCTGCAAAGCAGCGCCGGCGGCGAGGTCGTCAAGAACAAGGGTTTTATTGCAACCAATAGCGGCAACTATGGCGGCAGCGCCATCGAGCTGCGTGGCGCCGGTTCCGTCATCAACGCCGGCATCATCGATAGCAGCGTCAAGTACGGCGCGGCGGCGCTCAGTCTCGGCGCCGGCGGCTATGGCGGCAATTCCGGCTACATAAGCGGCTGGACCGGCATCGCCATGGACGGCAGTCCGTCGGACCT
>PLFB01000254.1:0-548 GCA_003137135.1 Acetobacteraceae bacterium | reverse complement strand
GCCCTTAACGAAGGCAAAATCGTGTCCGACGGCAGCGGCATCTATCTCGAATCCCAGGGGTACGTCACCAATGCCGGGCTGATCCAGGCCAACGGTCCCGGCGTTTTCATGGCGGCGGGCGGCAGTTTGACAAACTATGGCGTCATCAACTCATTGGCCTACGCGGTGCAGACCTCGGGCGGCGACATCACCAATCAGTCGCAGATCACCGGCTACAACGGAATTTTCGCCACCGGTTCGGTCAACATCTCCAACTTGATGGGAAGTATCATCGACGGCACGCTGGCCGACGGCATCGAGCTCGATGTCGGCGGCGGGCTGGTGGTCAACAACGGCGACATCATCGGCAACAAAATCGGCGTGCAGGTGATCGAAGGCGGCACCGTCGATGACACCGGCACCATCACCGGCGGCACCTTTGCCATCGCCTTCGCCAAGGGCTACGCCAACCGCCTCGTCATCGACGCCGGCTCCGTCATCCAGGGGTCGATCCAGGGCGGCGGCGGCGTGCTGGAATTTGCCCCCGACGGCAAAATAATCGGCACCTT
>PLFB01000040.1 GCA_003137135.1 Acetobacteraceae bacterium | reverse complement strand
CAGCACGTCGCAGATCGGGCGCAGCTCTTCGGCGGAATAGGCGGCGCCGGTGGGGTTGTTGGGGGAGTTCAAAAACACCCATTTGGTTTTTTCGGTGATGGCGGCTTCCAGATCCTCGGCGCGCAGCTTAAAACCGTGGTTCTGGCCGCAGGGGACGAAAACCGGCTGGCCTTCGGCCAGCGCCACGATGTCCGGGTAGCTGACCCAGCACGGGGTGGGGATGATGACCTCGTCGCCGGCCTGCACGGTGGCGAGCATGGCGTTGAAAATGATCTGCTTGCCGCCGGTGGCAATGATGATTTCCTCCGGCTTGTAGTTTATGCCGCTGTCGCGGAAAAATTTCGCCGCGACGGCTTTGCGGAGCGCCGGGGTGCCGGCGACGTCGGTATATTTGGTCTCGCCGGCTTCGATGGCCGCGATCGCGGCGCGCTTGATGTGCTCGGGGGTGTCAAAATCCGGTTCGCCGGCGGAGAGGCTGATGATGTCGCGCCCCGCGGCCGCCAGTGCCCGCGCCTTGGAGGAGATGGCGATGGTCTGGCTGGGGCTGATGCGGTTCAGGCGTTCGGCGATCAGGTTCATGGAAAAATCCTTGGGCGATAACGGCCCAAAACCCTAGTCCGGGCGGTACGGCGCCGCAATTGCCCGGCGCGGCGGGCAGGCATGACGAGGTTTTGCCGCTTTGCGGGCCTTGCCCGTTGGGCGTGAGGTGGTAGATTAATTTCTACTTAAAATAGTAGATTGGCCCCAGAACCGACAGGAGAGAAATGAAAATGTCCGCCAAAAAAATGTTCAGCCGCCTGGTTCCCGCCGTTGCCTTGGCGTTCGGCTTTGCCAGCGCCGCCATGGCGCAGACCGCGGCGACGCCGGCCGCGCCGATGGCCAAGCCCACCGCCGCCGCGGCGACGCAGGCTGCCGCCGGAAGCACCGGCAAGAGCCGGCTGATGAACAGCCAGAAATTCACCACCGTGGCCGCCGCGCAGGCCAGTTGCCCGACCGATACGGTGGTGTGGTCCAGCCTGACGAAGTCTGACAGTTTTCACCTGCCGAATTCAAGGTATTACGGGAAAACCAAGCACGGCGCGTATGTCTGCGAGCAGGCGGCGCTGGCGGCGGGGTATCATAAGGCGCGGAGTTGATGATTATTTGATGCGACCTCAGAGCAGAGACGGCTAGGCTGAGCCGCTTTTCTCTGGCTCTTGTTCGACGTCTTTGGCGTTGAAAAGATGGATTGCTTCGCAAGGGCCCGCTCTGACGTGGAGGGGGCGGTGGTGGGCGGATGGTTATTGGAGGGGTTGGAACATCACGAGTGCGTCCACAAAACCTTCGGTGGGGTGGTGGAAGGCGGCGGGGAGGCGGCAGAGGGTTTGGAAGCCGCAGCTTTGCCAGAGGGCGATGGCGCGGTGGTTGGTGCTGATGACGAAGTTGAACTGCATGGCGCGAAAGCCGCTTGCGCGGGCGTGGGCGAGGGAGTGGCGGCACATGGCGCGGGCGATGCCGCGGCCGGCGGCGTGCGAGGCGGTCATGTAGCCGCAATTGGCGACGTGGGCGCCGCCGGCGGGCTGGTTGGGGCGCATGTAATAGGTGCCGAGGATTTCGCCCTCAGGTGCGGCGACGAAGACTTCGTGGGTGGGGGAGAACCAGTAGGCGAGCGCCGCGTCGCGCGTCATATCGCGCGGCAGCGGATAGGTTTCGCCGGCGCGGATGGTAGGTTCGAGGATACGCCAGATGGCGTCGTGGTCGGAGTCGGTAGCGGGTCTGATGTTCATGTTGCCCATAATCGCCACTGTCGGCGGCGATTATGGGCACTTCCGGCGCCCGCGCCCGCAGTTAAAAAAAGTTTTTGCGCGCTTTTTTCAAAAAGCGCTGCTTGCTTTTAGTACATATGCTGCCCGCCATTAATCGATAGCGTGCTCCCCGTAATAAAGTCCGCCTCGTCGGCCGTCAGGAACAGCACGCCGCGGGCGATGTCCTCGGCCGTGCCNNGTGAAGCCGTGGATGCCGGATTTGGCGGCGGCGTAGTTGACCTGGCCGTACTGGCCGGCCTGGCCGTTGATGGAGCCGATGTTGACGATGCGGCCGAATTTATTGGCCTTCATGCCGTCAAAGCACAATTTGCTGAGGTTGAAGCAGGAGCCGAGGTTGGTATCGAGCACGGAATCCCACATGTCGCGGGTCATTTTGCTGATGGTGGTATCGCGCGTGATGCCGGCGTTGTTGACCAGGATTTCGATGACGCCGTGTTTGGCGTTGATGGTGGCCACGGCGGTGGCGCATTGTTCAAAATCCCCAGCGTCGAAGCGCATGGTTTCAATCCCGGTCTCGCGCGTAAAGGCTTCGGCGGCGGCGGTGTTGCCGGCGTAGCTGGCGATGACGTGGCGGCCGGCTTGTTGCAGTGCGACAGAAATCGCGGCGCCGATGCCGCGGGTTCCTCCGGTGACCAATGCGATGCGTGCCATGGTTCGTTTCCTTTCCCTCTGGCTTTTATTAGGGCCAATGAAGCTTTGTTGAAAGCCCCGATTAAGATAACCTATTAACGCATCGGGAAGTGGAAAAAATTGATCTGGCGCAAGTTACCATTTGCCAATGTTTTGCCGCGCGGCGCGGCGGATGACGTAGGCGGCCCAGATGATTTGCACAGCCAGCGGGGCGAGCGCGGCGGGGAGTTTGGCGGCGCGGCCGGCGGCGAGGAAGGCGATGGCGGTGAAAAAACCCACGCCGACGAAGAGCCAGTGGATGAGGGCGACGGCGCGGGCGTCAACCCCTGAGCGGGCGGCGACCTGGTAGAGGTGGCCGCGATGCGCCTTGGCGATGTTCTCGCGCGCCAAAATGCGGCGGATGAGGGTGAAGGTGACGTCGAACAGCACGCCGGAGAGCAGCAGCGGCACCAGCAGGAAGGAAAGCGGCGCGGCGCCGTAGCGGGCGGCGGCGATGCCGAACAAGGCGAGCATGAAGCCGCAGAACTGGCTGCCGACATCGCCCATGAAAATCTGGGCTTTGGGGAAGTTGTAGGGCAAAAAGCCCAGCACGCCGCCGGCCAGCAGCAGCGCCGCGGTATAGACGAAAAACCCGGAATAATAGGCCGCGATGCCGGCCAGAAACAGGCAGGCCCAGAGCGTGACGCCGGCGGCCAGGCCGTTGAGGCCGTCGATGAAATTCATCGCGTTGGTGACGTAGAGAATGAAGAAGAACGTCAGCGGAATGCCGGCCCAGCCGAGATTCACGGTGCCCAGCAGCGGCAGCGCGAACACGTGCACCCATAGGCCGGACGCGACCGCGATGAGGGCGGCGAAAAACTGCGCGCCGAGCTTGATGAGGAACGAGACGTCGAAAATATCATCGACGAACGACACCACCGCCATCATCGCCGCGGCGCCGATGACGCCCAGAAAGTAATTATCGCCCAGCCGCGAGACCTGGCCGTAATGGTAGAGCAGCAGCACCCCCAGCATGAACGCCGCGACGATGCCGACGCCGCCGGACTTGGGCGTGACCTTGGTGTGTGCCTTGCGCGCATCCGGCCGGTCCGGCACGCCTACGGCGATCATCACCCGCACGACAATGGCGGAAAACAGCGCCAAACCGGCCAGCAGAGCCAGGTGGCGGGGCAAAGCCAGATAGGCGAACGAGGGCGGCACGGTCATGCGCGCGCTCATGCGCGCGGTCCGGGAAGGAAAGCAAGCAGCGCTTTTTTGAAAAAAAGCGCGCAAAAAACTTTTGCTCCTGGGGGAGTTGGG
>PLFB01000007.1 GCA_003137135.1 Acetobacteraceae bacterium | reverse complement strand
GTGCGCCCATTTGCCGGTGGTGGCGGAGTGCGCGCTGTCGCCGGTGGTGGCGGAGTGCGCGCTTTCGCCGGTGGTGGCGGAGTGCGCGCTGTCGCCGGTGGTGGCGGAGACCTTCTGCATAACCCAAGCAACGGCCTTGGAAATCACCTCGGGCATTTTCAGAGCGGCCTCAATGGTAATTTTTCCCGTGGCGAATTTCGTGTCGCCATCGCCACCGTGGCTGATGTCTCCGTGCGAAGACACCAAACCATAAACCGACCGGCCCGGCGCATAATACGAGAACGCATCCAACGGCATTTCGACGGCGTGAAAACCGGCGTTACACACGTTGACGGCGCCGGCGTGGGTATAAGTTTTGCCGACCTCGAATTGAAAACCAAGGCATTTCATATCAAGGCCGAAACCCTTGTAACCCGCGACCTTGGTTTTTGTTTCTGTCATAGCAAGTCTCCTGTTATCTGTTTCACGCCGCCTTAATGCGGTGGCGGGCGCCGACAAGCGCTTGGTCAATCTGCGCCGCTAGTTCAGTGCGGCCGGCGGCGGAAATGTCGTCTCTCAGGCTGGCGAGCGCGGTTTCGATTTTGGCGATGTTCTGTTCGCTGGCTTCCACCTGCCCCAGACGGTCCACCGCGGCGGCGGTGCGGTCGCGCAGCGCGTCGGGCGGCGGGGGCGCTTGGCCGCGTTCCTCGGCGCTCGGCGGCGGCTCGTCGTCACCATCCAGCGCGGCGGCGGTGGCGTTGCCTACGGCCCGGCTGCCGGCCTTGCGCGCATCCTCGCCAAACCGCCATTGGCGCAGCGCTTCGCCGGCGTTTTCCGAGACCTGACCGCCGGCGGGAAACATCGGTCGATGCTCCGCGTTGACCTTGAAAATCGGATTGCCGAGCATATCCACCATGTCGTACCGCGGCACGCCGGGCGTGGCGGGGTGCATCATCAGGCCGATGGTGAGGTCGAAGATCAGGCGCTTGTCCTGGTCCACCTTCCAGGCGCCGCCCGGCGATTTTTCCGCGCCGTTCTTGCATAGATGGTCCGGGACTTGATTCGCGCGGAGACAGAAGATAACCGGGATGGTGAGCTGGATCAGATCATTCAGCATCCGCTTGTGATCTTTTTTGGCTTGCGCCCAGCAGATGTTTTTGCGGCTTTCCTGGAAGTTCGCTTTCTCGAACAACTCGTCGAATTTTGCCAGCACGCCGCCGGTGCCGGACCATTCCAGGGAGAACGAATCCGTGACGAGCGCGCCGTAGCCCGCGTCTTGCGCCTCCCGCGCCAGCGTGACGAAGCGGGCGCCGCCGAACGGCGAGAGCATGTTCGCCACATCAAAGTCAAATTCCTTCGAGTAGTGCGACATGCGCTTGCCTTCGGTGTCGATGGCGGCGACCTTTTTCCCGCCGGCCAAACCCTTCGCCAGCCGCAGCGCGCTTTTGGTTTTGCCGCAGGTTGACGGCCCGGCGATGGCGATGAAACAGCCGACGCCATCCATGATGGCGGGTGCGAAAGAACCCATTATTCCCATTCTCCTTTTGCGAACGCGAGGGCGGACGGCGACGGCTTTGGCTTGCCTTTGTGCGGTTGCGCGCTGGCGCGCTCCTCCTGCTGCGTCAGCATCCATCCGGTCGCGCTGGCGTGATAGGTGGTGAGCGGGTAGGCCGGCCAATTGCCGGACGCCAGACAGTCTTTCCAGACGGCGATGCCGCGCTCGATCTCCTGGTCCGCCCAGAATTGCAGCGAGGCATCGACGCAAAGGGATGACACGCAGTTCGGTTCATCCATTTCGATAGGCAGGAAGATCAGCGGTGGCGAAGGGCGGCCGAGCGCCTTGAGTCCGCGGCGGTAGAAGGCGTCCTGCGTGGCGTATTCGCGCTGCAGGCGGCGTTCCCAACTCCACGGCGCCGCGCTCAAGTCTGTGAACTTTAGATCGTAGGGCTGCCCGCTATCCGTCAGCCGGTCGATCATCGCGCGGAACCAAAAACCTTCTTCCTGCCAAGCGATGACGGTTTCGGAACGGCCGGCGCCGAAGAAGGGCGCGAGGTCCGGGTGTTCCCGCATCTGCGCCATCGCAATTTCGGCGCAGCGTTGCACAACCGGCAGGTCGCATGGGAGGATCGGCAAACGCCCGGATTTTCGGATCGCCGCGCGTTCTTCCTGTGCTGCGTCCGTTTTCCAATCCGTCACCACTTCGCCGGCGCGCTTGTGTTTGGCGGCATACTTCGTGGTGACCGGGACGATTTCGGCGCCTTTTCCGAGAATGAGTTTGTGGAGGATGGAGCCGTGATCCATGCCGCTCGACGCATTGCGTTCTGGCGGACGGGGATTGAGGCGCGGGTGGGCGTGCCAGGCGTGGCGCGGCGAACGGTCCAGCAGCGTTTTCAGGATCGAGTGCGAGAGGGAAGGCGCCGGGCATGGGTCGGCGTGGTAGGCGGATTCAGGGATGTCATGAACGCCCGGTGCGGAGCAAGCAATCGTCATCACGCAAGACTCCAGACCGCGACGCGGCGCCAGTAGAAGAACGGTACGCCGAACCAGCGTTTTGAAAACAGGCGCACGCTGCAGCGGCAGGCGAGCGCGAAGGCCGGCGCCGCGGCGTGTGGGTTCACGGTTTGGCGCTCCCGACGATTTTGCCGGTCTTCGGATCGCGCGCGCGCTCGAACGGTGCGAGTTTTTCGCGCAGCGCCGCGTTTTCGGCGGCCAGTTCGTTCGCTCTCTGCTCGAAACGCTGCCGCGTTTTGACCCTGGCGGCCGATAGACTGCGCTCAAATTCCAGCAGCCATTCCAGCCGTTCGTTGTCACGCGCCAGCGCGCGAACGTGCTCCGTGGCAGATTCGCCGTATCGGAACATCGCGCCGATCAGCGCTCCGACATCAGCCTGCTCCGGTTCTGCGGGACGCTTGCGGAAAAACATTATTTGCCTCCAAAAAGTACGGCGGCGGCGCCCATCGCGCGGCCTAGCCAACCGGAGAGAAGCGCCGCCAGCAGAATGACGAGCGCCACGCCCCACGCTGCGAGTTCTGGCTTGTTGGTCATCGCATCTTCCCAAAATAACGCCCAGGCGCCGTGCGGAAACAAGGCTTCGCCGTGCATATCGGCGTTCATCAGTTCCGGCACCGGCGCCAAGTCCGTTTGCTTCCACAGATTGATGGAGCCGCAATGCGAGCAACATATCGAACGCGGACAACGCAGGTCGCGCCAAACGACTTCGGAAATGCCGGAGCCGTGGCCGCAGCGGCAGACATATTCAAATTTGACCTGGCGGCTCATATCTCGCCGCTCCAGATCGCGGCCATGATGCGCCGGTCTTCCATGCGGCGCTGGCGATATTCCGCCAAGTTGATGACGGCGCCGGCGGGCGCGCGGACGACGCGACGTTGCGCCGCGTGATAGTCCGCCAGCGCGGCGGTGAGTGTTTCCAGCGAGGTCGTCGCCTCATCCGGCGTGCGGGTGGATGTGTCTCTCATTCCATCTCCAGTTCTTTTTTTGTAGCCGCGCAGCTTGCGCGCAGCCATTGTTCAATGGGCGTTTGCTCGCGTGGCGTACCGTCTGGATTGCACAACGGGTCACGGGGCAAAAAGATTTCCGCCAATTCGAGGTTGGTGCGCAGGACCGTGTGCCGCGGATTTTCCATTATTCGTTCCGGCGCTCGTAGGCCGTGACGGGACGGAAACCTTTGGTGACGTGAAGTTTCCGGTGCTCGTCAAAACGGATGACACTGGCGTCAACGAAGATGCCGGAGAGGCGCGCGCGGGTGCGGATGGACGCGGTGAAACGGCCAGAGACGCGGGCCAGTTGTTCCGCCCGGCGATACCGCAACATTTCCTTGCGGTGCAACGGGCCAAGCGTACCGAACCGGCGAAGTGTTAGGTTGACTTCGCCGTTGGCGCCGCGCGCCGTGACGATATTGCGGTGGGTCATAGCCTCGCTCCTAAACGAGCGGCGCGAGAACAATGCCTTTGCCGGTGCCGGCGACGGTGGCGATCTTGCCGCCATCAGCGGCGGTCAGCATGACCATGTCCCCTGGCGCCAGAAGATCGGCCGCGTCCGCGAAATAGCCGCCGGCGGTGGCCTGGACGATGGGGTCGGCGCCGGATTTGTAGTGCCAGAGGGTGAAACCATTGGCATAGGCAAGGACAGACAGATTGCGAAGCGCGAAGGACATCAGCCGGCCCTCCCCGGAAAATGCGCCGATTCTTCGTCGGCCATCGCATAGTTGAAGGCGGCGCGCGCCTCGGCGGCGATGCGGTTCACCGCGCCCAAGTGGGCCTTGCCGACGCTTGAATGCAGCGCGTAATCCGCCGCCAGTTCCATCGCCAGGCAAAAACTCATCTCGCCGGACGTTTCGGGTTTGAGAGGGGATGCTTGGAACTGATACTCGCCGGCCTGCCGGTCCAGGCCAAGCGGCGGGGACGAGGTTTTTGACGCTTCGATTGTACGGGACATTTTGCCATCCATGCGGTTGAGGATGGCAAATACTTAAACTAGCTAAGGTTGCATGTCAACAAAAAACATTAGCTGATTTAAGGTTAGTTTTTGGCGTGCTTCAACAGCGTCTCCATAATGGAAATAATTGCTATGTGGTCTTCCGGTGGAAGCTGCTGGGTCAGATCAAAAATTTTGAGGGCGCTTGGCGTGACCGCCCGCTCAACCTCCGCGTGTCCATCGCCCTGCAGAAGGTAGGCAAAGGTCGTTTCGAGTTTACTGGCGAGTTTCAAGAGGTTATCCCTTTCAGGTCTTGACCGGCCTGTTTCCCATTGGGACATCGCATTCGCCGAAACACCGCACATAGCCGCAACCTTAGCTTGCGTCAAGTCTTTCGCTTCCCGTAACGCTCTTATTCTGGCGCCGATCTCAAGCGCCATTGCCTGTTCGTCCTCTGTCATCTGACGCTTGGGGCGGGGCATGTTCTTGGTCCTCTGTGTGTTGCTTAACCTATCTCATGTTTCCCATTCCAACAAACAACCCGAGATTGCCTTAAAACACCTGAAAATAAAATTTCCGGTTGCGCCTTAACATTAAACGGGCTAAGGTAGAGGAATGAGAGACGAGATTTTAGCGAAAATCCTTTCGACGCGCGGCATGGTGACGCGGCTGGCGGGCGCCTGCGGCATCAGCACGGCCGCGGTTTCACAATGGGACCATGTGCCGGAGAAGTGGGTTGAGGCTGTGGCGGAGGCGTCCGGTACGCCGGCCAGGCTGATCCGCGCTGGCCGGGCGACGGCGGAACGCTGATGGCCGGGGTGAACGAGCCTTGGCAGATCGGGCCGCCGGCCGGACATGCCGTTTTCGTGCCGCTCGATGCGTTCTGGACCAATTTCGTGCTTTGTGGATTGTTCGTGGCGTTCGCGCTCCTTTTGCTGGACATACTGATTCAGGAATCGAAAAATTAAATGACCGATGTTGCGACATTCGACATGCCCGCCGCCGAGTCCGTTAGTATTATTGACGTGCCGTTGGCGCTGCCGCGGCGCTTGGCGCAAGGGATGAGCGGCACCGGCAACCGCGCCAAGCCGCGCGAGAAGCACGATTTTTACCGTTCGCCGCCGAGCGTGGCCCAGGGTTTGCTGTCGGTTGAGCGTTTCATGGGGCCGATTCACGAACCGGCGTGTGGGGACGGGGCTATTTCCCAGGTGCTTGAGGATTGCGGGCATACCGTGGTTTCCGAGGATTTGATTGACCGCGGATTCGGTGCGGGCGGCGTGGACTTTTTGGCGCGGACGCGCGCGCCCGGCAACTGCCCGAACCTTGTGACCAATCCACCGTTCGCGCTGGCCGATGAGTTCGCGTTGCACGCGCTGGAATTGGGCTACGCGCATATCTGCCTTTTCGCCCGGCTGGCGTGGCTGGAGGGCGCGGCACGACACAAAAAACTGTGGCGCAAGCATCCTCCTTCGCGGATTTGGGTGTTTTCCAAACGGCAAACACTTTGGCGCGGTGATGAACCGAGTCCGGGCAAGGGCGGCACCTTGGCGTTTGCGTGGTTTGTCTGGCAGCGCGGATTTCCCGGCACGCAGATGGCGTGGCTGCCGTGAGAGAAGCGCAGCACATTTCCTGCACGGTGACGCGCGTAATGACGCCGGAGGTACGTGAGCGGGCGATAAAGGCATTGCACGACGGCGTGCCGAACCGGGAGATTCGCCGCTCGCTGAAACTGTCGCTCGGACAGATTAGCAATCTTCGGCTGAGGTCGGGGTTTCGGAAAGACATCGAACACGTCGAGCGCGGGCGCGGCGCGATTGACAAGCCGGTTTCCACCGAAATGCACGAGCGGCTGTTCGATTTGTCGAAGTTTTTGGAGGGTGTTTGGCACCACATCGCGGAGAAGCGTCTGAGTTGCTGGATGCCGGCGCCGGATGCGCCGATGCCGGCTGACGTGGTGGATGAGGCGGTGAAGGCGGGGCTGCTGTTGACCGCGTTGCGGTATTTTGGCCGCCCCGGCGCGCCCGACCGACGTTTGGTGAAGGTGGCGATTCTAACGTCCCACGGCGCCGTTGTGCGCGATACGAAATGGAATACCGGCCTATGACCAGCCGCCACAAATATCTGCGCAGCCTTGAAGTGCCGGTGATGAGCAGCACCGAGATCGCCGCGGCATTGAACCGGGCCGGCTCTATCGCGGCGTTAGAAGCTGAGTTGGCGAGCCTGGCCGGGAACCATCGCGCCTTCGCGCGGCGCGGCGAACTGGCGGCGAAACTGCGCGCGCTGCGCACCGGCGAAAAGGAGGATTGAAATGCCAGTGAAACGGATTTGGGCCGAGGCCGAAGACCAGACCATCCGCGACATGCGCCGCGCGGGAAAAACATGGACGGCGATTTCGCGCGTTCTGAGCATGAACCGCAACACCGTGATCGAGCGCGGCCGGAAACTTCGGGCGGCATCGCCGATGTCACGGTCGAAACCAACTTTCGAGCGCGACCCGGCTTATGTTTCGGACGATCTGAACCGGGCGCCGCTGGCCGCCGGACACCCGCTGACCTGGGGGCTTATTTCGGGCGGCGCGGACTACCCGAAATATGAGGCGCCGCGTTGAGGGAGTTCACGTTCCGCTTAGCGAAACCGTTGCCGCTTTTGAATGTGTGGGAGCGGATGCACTGGCGCCGCAAGGGCAAGTTCAAAAAGGATTTGGCGTGGGAGATTCTTGCGCTGCTCGGCGCCAAGCCGGCGCAACCGTTCGCGCGTGCGCGCGTGCGGGTGTTCCGGCATTCGATTTTCGCGCCAGACCAGGACAACTTAATCGTGAAGGCGTTGCTTGACGTGCTGCAGCCGCCCGGCAAACGGCACCCGTATGGTTTGGGCGTGATCGCCGGCGACGACCCGGCGCATGTGACGTGTGATATCCAGCATGTGTTCGCACAGACTCGCAAGGCGCAATGCACCGAAGTTTTGATCCAGGAAATTTGAAAGGTTAGAAAATGGCGAAGGCGAAAAGCACGACCCCGGACGGCAATACTGCCGCGCGGCTGAGTTCCTTTGTGGAGCGGATCGAGCGGCTGGAGGAGGAGCGCAAGGCGCTCGGCAACGACAT
>PLFB01000132.1 GCA_003137135.1 Acetobacteraceae bacterium | reverse complement strand
AGGCCGGCATCCACGCCTTTCCATCAACCGCCCAAAACCTCCCGCAACCTCGCCTTCACCAACTTCCCCGCCGCATTCCGCGGCAAAGCCTCCATCACCGTGACATATTTCGGAATTTTGTACCGCGCCAATCGCTTTTCCAAATGCCCCAGCAGCGCGGCCTCCGCAATCCCGTCCCCCGCGACAAAAAGATGGCCAACCTCACCCCACTTCTCATCCGGCACCCCCACCACCGCGCAATCCGCCAGCCCCCCAAAATCCGCCAGCGCCGCCTCAACCTCCGCCGGATACACATTTTCCCCGCCCGAAATAAACATGTCCTTCTTGCGGTCCATCACGTACAAATAGCCGCGCTCATCCAGACTGCCGATATCCCCGGACCGGAACCACCCATCCGCCGTAAACGCCGCCGCGGTCTCCTCCGCCCGCCGCCAATACCCCGCCGATACATTGTGCCCCCGCACCAAAATCTCCCCCGGCCTGCCCATCGCGACGTCATCGCCGGCGTCATCGACGATGCGTACAAAAACCTCCGGCGGCAGCAACCCCACCGCCCCCGCATGGCCGTCGATCTCGGCAATCTCCACCGGCATGCAGCAGACCGTCCCGGCGGCCTCCGTCATGCCATAGCCATTGGCAAACGGAATGCCGGCGCCGGTAAAACCGCGAATCGCTTCCGGAGTCAGCTTCGCGCCGCCTGAAAAAATCCCGGTCAGCCGCCGCAGCGCCGCCGCATCAAACCCCGGCTCGCGCCGCAGCAACGCCGCCATCTGCGGCACGCAAAAGTAATGCGTGATGCCCAAACCTTCATCCGCCAGCCGCGCCAGCGTCCGCGCCGGCACAAACCCGTCCGAAACCACAATCGCCCCGCCATGCATCAGCGGCGGCCTAACATTCCCCGCCAGCCCGATCACATGAAACATCGGCGCATCGCACAGCAGCACGCTTTTCGAATCCACCCTGGCCAGCACGGCAAAATTCTGCCCCGTCGCCCACAGATTCCGCTCCGAAAGCATCACCCCCTTCGGCCGCCCCGAAGTCCCCGACGTATAAAGAATCAGCGACGTCCGGTCCGGATCATAATCCCGCGCCGGCAGCGCCGCGCAATCCCGCGCCTCCGCCTCAAAAGAATCCAAATCCACGCCCTCCAGCCCAGCCCCCGCCAGCAGCGAATCCCCCAAAAGCAACGCCGGCTCCGCATCCCGAAGAATCGGCAACAATTCGGAAGCCGCCAGCCGCCAGTTGAGCGGAACAAAAATCGCCCCGATGCGCGCGCAAGCCAGATTCAACAGCACCAGCCCAACGCGATTCTTCGCCAGCACCGCCACCCGGTCCCCCGCCGCCACCCCGCGCGCCCGCAGCGCCCCCGCCATGCGCCAGGCCGCCTCATCAAACTCCCGATAATTCCAGGCCCGCCCACTCGTCAGATCACGCGCCGCCAGTCGGAATGGCTGAAGACGCGCCTGCAAATCCAGGTAATCCACAGCCATTTTAGCCTCCCGTTACGCCGTGTGCTTCTGCTTGGCTAAATCATAAGTCCCAATGCCCGGCTTGAAACTTTTCTCGTCGATAAACTGCCGTATCCCTTCCTTGCGCCCCTCATTGTCAAAACTATTCGCCGCTTCCTGCGCCCGGATCAAATAATCCTCGGCATTGTCATACGTCATTTCCTTCACCCTTCTCACCGCATCCTTCGTCGCCTTCAGCGCCACCGGATTCTTCTTCAACAAAACCCCCGCCACCTCCTCAACCCGCGCCCTTAACCCCGCCAGCGGCACCGACTCATTCACCATCTTCCACTCGGCGGCCTTTTTCCCATCAATCAACTCCCCCGTCATCGCATGATACATCGCATCGCGCATCGACAGCAGATCAACCGCCACCTTCGTCGCCCCGCCCCCCGGCAAAATCCCCCAATTGATCTCGGACAACGCAAACTTCGCCTCATCCGCCGCAAACGCCAGATCACAAGCGAACAGCGGCCCATAACCCCCGCCAAAACACCACCCATTCACCATCGCGATCGTCGGCTTCTGATACCACCGCAGCCGCCGCCACCACCCATAACTCTCCCGCTGCGCCTTGCGCGTCCCCGCCAGCCCCTGCGCCTCCGTATCCCGAAAATACTCCTTTAGATCCATCCCCGCCGACCAAGACTCCCCTTCCCCCGTCAGCACCAGCACGCCCACATCCGGATGAAATTCCAACTCATCCAACACCTCCCCCATCCGCCGGTTCAACGCCGGACTCATGCAATTCCGTTTTTCGGGGCGGTTGAACTTTACCCACGCAACGCGGTTCTCAATCGTATAAGCGACAGTATCGTGCTCGGCGCGGGAACTGGTCATGATCATCATCCTTTAAAAAAGAAGCAAAGAAAGAACTTCTTTTTTGAAAAAAAGAAGCAAAAAACTTTTGTCTTATTTGGGCCAAAGCTGGCGGCGCCCATAGCGGCTCAATTCTGCTATGTTGTATAGCAGTTAAATTTGCTATATGCAATAGCAATCATGCAAGCCCCCGACCCCTTCGAAAACTTCCTCGGCTACCACCTCCGCCGCCTCTCCGTCGCCGTGATGTCGGACCTAACCGCCGCCCTCGCCCCGCTCGGCCTCAAACCGGCCGAAGCCAGCATCCTCTACCTCCTCAAATCACAGCCCGGCCTCACCCAAAGCGAAATCGGCAAATTATTGGGCATCCAGCGCGCCAACATGGCCCCCCTCATCGCCGGCCTCATGCGCCGTGGCCTGGTCGAACGCCGCAGCGTGGACGGCCGCTCCCAGGCCCTCAAACTAACCCCCGCCGGCGAAAAACTACGCGCCGCCGCCTGGGCCGCCAACGCCGCCCACGAATCCCGCATCTTCGCCCCCCTCACCGCCCCCGCCCGCGAAAACCTGATCACCCAGCTCCGCACCCTCTGGCAGCCCCACGCCAACAACTAACCCCCGTCATCGCCAACGCCTCCCTCGTCATTGCGAGCAAGCAATCCATCTTTCCACAGCCAACCAATCACAAACGAGCCAATTAAAACAATCAAATATCTGCATAACAATGCGTCTCCGCCGCCCCCCCCGGATGCGTCAGCGCCCCCAGATAAGCCGGCCCCACATTCTGCGCATACCGCCAGATCGCCCCAGAATTATAATCCGTTTTGCGGGGCTTCCAAGCTGCCTTCCGCGCCTCGAATTCCGCCGCCGTTAGAGCGACCTCAATTGTCCCCGCCACCGCATCCAGCGTGATCCTATCGCCATCTTTCAACAGCGCGATCGGCCCGCCCACCGCCGCCTCCGGCCCCACATGCCCCACGCAAAACCCCCGCGTCCCCCCCGAAAACCGCCCATCCGTAATCAGCGCCACATGCTCCCCCATCCCCTGCCCATAAATCGCCGACGTTGTGGACAGCATCTCCCGCATCCCCGGCCCGCCCTTCGGCCCTTCATACCGGATCACGATCACATCCCCCTTCTTATAAGCCCGCGCCTGCACCGCCGCGAACGCATCCTCCTCGCAGTCAAAACACAAGGCGCTGCCGGTAAATTTTTGCACCGCCAACCCCGCCACCTTAACAATCGCCCCCTCCGGCGCCAGATTCCCCTTCAGCCCCACCACCCCGCCAGTCGCGGTAATCGCATCCTGCACCCGATAAACCACATCCTGATTCTCCGGAAACACCACATCCTTCAAATTCTCGGCGATCGTCTTCCCCGTCACCGTCATGCAATCCCCATGCAAAAGCCCAGCATCCAGCAGCGACTTCATAATCACCGGTATCCCGCCCACATTATGCACATCCAGCGCCACATATTTCCCCCCCGGCTTCAAATCCGCGATATAAGGCGTGCGCCGCATGATCGCCGCCACGTCATCCAGCGTAAACCGCAGCCCCGCCTCATGCGCCATCGCCGGCAAATGCAGCCCCGCGTTAGTGGAACCCCCCGTCGCCCCCACCAGCACCGCCGCATTCTCAAACGCCTTCATCGTGCAAATATCCCGCGGCCGCAGACTCTTCTCCAGCAGACTCATCACGGCCTGGCCTGAAAGCACCGCAAACCGGTCCCGATCCTCGTAAGGCGCCGGCGCCCCCGCCGACCCCGGCAGCGCCAGCCCAATCCCCTCGGAAACCATCGCCATTGTGTTAGCCGTAAACTGCCCACCGCACGCCCCGGCCGAAGGGCAAGCCGCGCACTCGAGCTCATGCAAATCCTCATCCGACATATTCCCCGCCGCATGCTGCCCCACGGCCTCGAACACATCCACCACCGTAACATCCCGCCCCTTGAACTTTCCGGGCAAAATGCTCCCCCCATACATGAAAACCGCAGGCACATTCAGCCGCAACATCGACATCATCATCCCCGGCAGCGACTTGTCGCACCCCGCCATCCCCACCAGCGCATCATAGGAATGCCCGCGCATCGTCAATTCCACCGAATCCGCAATCACCTCCCGCGACACCAGCGAGGACTTCATCCCCTGATGCCCCATCGCGATCCCATCCGTTACCGTAATGGTCGTGAACTCCCGCGGCGTCCCCCCCGCCTCGCTCACCCCCCGTTTCACAGACTGTGCCTGCCGCGACAACGCGATATTGCAAGGTGCCGCCTCATTCCAACACGTCGCCACCCCCACCAGCGGCTGATTGATTTCTTCCTCCCCCAGCCCCATCGCATAATAATAAGACCGATGCGGCGCCCGCTCCGGCCCCACCGTCACATGCCGCGAAGGCAGCCGAGACTTATCCCAAGTTTTCTTGTTCATTTTACAACCCTTCCAAATCCAAAACCAACCAACTCCGCCCCCGCCCCTCCCACGTCATTGCGAGCGAAGCGAAGCAATCCATCTTTTCAAACCCAAGTCTAAGAAAGCAAGAATGTTCTTTTTTGAAAAAAAGAACCAAAAAACTTTTGCGTCCCTTCGGGCGGGGCGGGACGTAAACCGCCCCGCCCGCCCCGAAGGGGATAAAAAGTTTTTTGCTTCCCCGGGCGGGGCGCCTTTTTTTCAAAAAAGAAGTTCTTCCTTCCTTCACTGCAACACCCTCTGCCTTCCCTGCATCACCCCCCCCATAATCGCCTCAAACCGCGCAAAAAACTTCGCATTACTATACCCCCGCGCCGTCTCCCGCGCCGCCTCCCCCAACTGCTGCCGCAGCCCCGGGCTCGCCGCCAGCACCTGCATGGAAAGCGACAACAACTCCACATGCCCCGGCGGAAACATCAAACAATTCCGCCCATGCTTAAAAACATTGGTATAGCAAGGCAAATCCGAAAGCAGCAGCGCCTTTCCCAGCAGCGCCGCCTCATAAGCGGAAAGCGACTGCGTCTCACTCCCCGAAGCCAGGCAGAACATATCCGCCGACTCCACCCACGCCATCACCTCTCCATCCTCCAGCCCCGCCAGCAACTTGAATTTCTCCGGCTTCTCCTCCACCAATTTCCGCGCCGGCTCGTCAATCTCATAGATCTTCCCAATAACAATCGCCTCCACATCCAGCCCGCTGCGCGCCGCCGCCCGCAGAAAATCCCCCGGCCGCTTCCGCGGCTCGATCGTCCCCACCTGCACCGCCCGAAACGCCGTATGTTTTACCGGCACCTTCTCACGCGAAATATTCGCTGGATCGATATCCACCCCGAACGAACAAGTATGGAATTTTGATTGATCAAGCTGATAAGTAAACGACCTGAAAACATCATGCTGGAACGGCATATTATAAATCACCGCCGCCGCCAGTTGAAACGCCGGCAAAAGGTTCGGCGCCTTCAGCAATATATTCAGCGCCACCTCCGCCTCATTCACAAACCAGATCGTCGGCAGCGTCCCGCCCACCTGCAGCACCACGCTGGCCGAGCAGATGGTATTGCAGATCGCCAGATCAAAATCCCGCAACGGCGCGCTGCGCTCGATTGCAAACCCCGCGTTCAAAAACCGCGTCTTCATCGGCCCATCGTTCGGAATCACCGGCACAATCAAAATCTCATGCCCCTTGCCCCGCAGATGCACCGCCAACCGGAAAAACGCCGTGCTGGACCCGGTCACCGTGAACTCATGGTTGACCATCAATATGCGCATCACTCAACCCGGCTCAAAGCGGCATCCAACCGCGCGACCTCAGCGGAAAACGCCGACCGCCTTTCCTCATTCTCCGCGATAACCGCCTCCGGCGCCCGGCTCACAAATTTCTCATCCCCCAGTTTCGCCCGCACCTTTTCTAACTCCGCCGCAACCTTCACCCGCGCCGCAAGCAGCCTGGCCCGTTCCGCCGCCAAATCAATAAATTCCGCCAGCGGCAACACCACGGTCGCCTCCCCCACCACCGCCTGCGCGCACCCCGCCGGCACATCCCCCACTAACGGCCCGACAGAACTCGCCCGCGCCATCCGAAAAATCGCCTCCTCCCACCGCGCCGCCCGCGCCAAGGTTTCAGCCGCCGCATCCTTCAAAAACACCGGCGTCTTCACCGAAGGCGGCACATTCATCTCCGCCCGCACTGTCCGAATTTCCGAAATCAGCCGCACGACCCAAGAGATTTCTGTACACGCCGCCGGCGCCCCCGGCACCGCCGCCGCCTCAGGCCAAGGCGCGCGGATCAAGGACCCCGCCTCCCCATACCCAAAATAATCCCAAATTTCTTCCGTCACAAACGGCATCACCGGATGCATCAGCCGCAGCAAAACCCCCAGCACATACCCCGCCACATCCCGAATCTCGGCCGCCTCCGCCCCACCCGCGGCAAACACCGGCTTGGCCAACTCCAGAAACCAGTCGCAAAAATCCCCCCACACAAAATGCCAGCACGCCGCGGCATAATCATTGCTCCGGAACGCCTCAAGCCCCGCCTCGGCCTTCTCAATCGCCGCATTCGCCGCATCCAGTATCCAGCGCGAAAGCGCCAGCTTCGAATCCCCCGGCACAAACGCGGGCGCCGGCTTCACCCCATTCATTTCGCAAAACCGCGCCGCGTTCCAGATTTTCGTCACAAAACTCCGGTTCGCCTCCACCCGCGCCGGCCCCAGTTTCACATCCCTGCCCTGCCCCGCCGCCGCCGCCACCGAGAACCGCAGCGCATCCGCCCCAAAATCCTTGATCATCTCCAGCGGATCAACAACATTCCCTTTCGACTTCGACATTTTCTGGCCGCGCTCATCGCGCACCAGCCCATTAATCGCCACCGTCCGGAACGGCACATCCCCCATGAAATGCAGCCCCATCATCATCATCCGCGCCACCCAGAAAAAGATGATGTCAAACCCCGTCACCAGCACATCCGTCGGATAATATTTCGCCAGCTCGCGCGTCGTCTCCGGCCACCCCAGCGTCGAAAACGGCCACAACGCGGAGCTGAACCACGTATCCAGCACATCGTCGTCCTGCGTCAGCTCAACCAACTTCCCATAATGCGCCTCAGCCTTTTGCATCGCCCCGGCCTCATCCCGCGCCACGAACACCGCCCCGTCCGGCCCATACCAGGCCGGAATCCTATGCCCCCACCATAACTGCCGCGAAATGCACCACGGCTGAATCTCCCGCATCCAAGCAAAAAACGTATTCTCCCACTGCCGCGGCTCAAATTTTACCGCCCCGCTCTCCACCGCCTTCACCGCCGGCCCCGCCAGCGCCGCCGCATTGCAATACCACTGCATCGTCAGCAACGGTTCGATGATGGAATCAGAACGATCGCCATGCGGCACCTGATTCACATGCGCCTCAACCTTCTCCAGCACGCCAATCGCCTCCAGCTCCGCGACAATCCGCGCCCGCGCCTCAAACCTATCAACCCCCTCTAGCGACTTCACGAACGAAGGCACCTCCCCCAGTTCCGCCAGGCTCACCCGCCCATAAGAGTCCAAAATCGAAATCGCCGGCAGCCCATGCCGCTTCCCCACCTCGAAATCATTAAAATCATGCGCCGGCGTAATTTTCACCGCCCCCGTCCCCTTTTCCGGGTCCGCATACTCATCCCCCACAATCGGAATTTTTCGCCCCACCAGCGGCAAAATCGCAAACTTCCCAATCAGCCGCGAAAACGTCGCATTCTCCGGATGCACCGCCACCGCCGCATCCCCCAGCATCGTCTCCGGCCGCGTCGTCGCCACCACAATCTGCCCGCCCCCCTCCACCGGGTATCGCAAATACCAGATTTTCCCCTTCACCTCCCGCGTCTCAACCTCAAGGTCAGAAATCGCCGTCTGCAATTTCACATCCCAGTTCACCAGCCGCCGGTCCCGATAAATCAGCCCCTCCTCATGCAGCCGCACAAACGCCTCCCGCACCGCGGCAGACATTCCCGCATCCATCGTAAACCGTTCCCGCCCCCAATCCGCGGATGCCCCCAACCGCCGCAACTGCCGCGTAATCGTCCCCCCGCTCTCCGCCTTCCACCGCCAGACCCGCTCCAAAAACGCCGCGCGCCCCATCGCCTTGCGCGAAACCCCCTTCGCATCCAGCAGCCTTTCCACCACCATCTGCGTCGCAATGCCGGCATGGTCCGTCCCCGGCTGCCACAGCACGTCGCGCCCCTGCATCCGCCGGTAGCGTATCAAAATATCCTGCAGCACATTCGTCAGCGCATGCCCCACATGCAAACTCCCCGTCACGTTCGGCGGCGGGATCATAATCGTGAACGGCGCCGCGTTGCGCTCCGGCTCCGCCGCGAACGCGCCAGACGCCTCCCAGGTCTCATAAATCCGCGCCTCGCACGCGGCCGGGTCAAAATGCTTGTCCAACATGGGGGGCTTTATGCCGCGATCAGGCGGTTAGTCCAAGGGCAGAAGAAAGCACTTCTTTTTTTGCAAAAAAGTAACTGCTTCCTTCCTTACTTCAGGCCCGCCGGCTTCGTCCCGCCCGCCATCCAGTTCAAAAGCTCCACGGTATGCACCGTCGGCACCCCATCCCCCGCCAACTGCGTGAGGCACCCGATATTCCCCGCCGCGATCACATCCGGCTCCTTCGCGTTCAACGTATCCAGCTTCCGCCGACGCAGCGCCGCCGCAATCTCCGGCTGCATGATATTGTAAGTCCCCGCCGACCCGCAGCATAAATGCGCATCCTTCGGCTCCACCACCGCAAACCCCGCCTTCCGCAACAAAGTTTTCGGCGCCGACGTCACCTTCTGCCCATGCTGCAGCGAACACGCCGCATGATAAGCCACCGTCACCCCCGGCGCCGGCCGCGACGGCTGATAAATCTCCAGCAAATACTCCGAAATATCCCGCGTCTTGGCCGAAACCTTCGCCGCCGCCCCAGCCATCTCATCGTGCCGCAGGAGAAAACCATAATCCTTCACCACCGTCCCGCAGCCGGACGTATTCACCACCACCGCGTCAAACCCTTCCCAAGCCGCCACGTTCCGCCGCGCCGCCGCCAGCGCCTCCTCATGCCGGCCCATATGATGCACCAGCGCCCCGCAACACCCCGCCGCCGCCGGCACCACCACCTCCACCCCCAGCCGGTTCAACAGCTCGATCGTCGCCAGGTTGATGGACGGCGCGATCGCCTGCTGCGCGCACCCCGCCAGCAGCGCCGCCCGCCCCTTCACTTCCCCCGCCGGTCTATGCACCGTGCCGCCCAAGTTCTGCGCCGCCGGCAGCCGGTCCGGCGCCAGGCTCAGCATCGCCCGCAGCCGCCCAAAAACCTGGTTTTCCCCAACCAGCAGCCCCGCGAACGGCTTGCCCACCCGCGCCAGCGCCAGCGCCGCCCGCATCCGCGCCGGATACGGCAAAACCCGCGCCAGCACCTCCCGCAAAACCCGATCCATCAGCGGCCGGGAATACGTCTCCTCGATATGCACCCGCGCATGGTCCACCAGATGCATATAATCCACCCCGCTCGGGCAGGTCGTCATGCAAGAAAGACACGAAAGGCACCTGTCAATATGCAGCACCTCCTCCTCCGAGGCAGCCCGATCATTTTCCAGCATATCCTTGATCAGATAAATCCGCCCCCGCGGCGAATCCAACTCATCCCCCAGCGTCACAAAAGTCGGGCACGTCGCGGTGCAAAACCCGCAATGCACGCAGGTGCGCAGAATGTCGTTGGCGACCGCGATTTCGGGGTTCTGCAGTTGGGTGGGGGAGAAATTCGTTTGCATGTCAGAGAAAAGTAAGAACTTCTTTTTTTGCAAAAAAAGAAGCAAAAAAACTCTTATTCCCCAAGGCTTTTGAGAGGCCAAACTGTGGCCACTCAAACGCCGGGGTTAGTAAAAGTTTTTTGCGGAGGCGGCCCGCCTGGGCATTTTTTTCAAAAAAGCGACCGCTTCCTTGCCTTCTCACTTCACGCCGCCCTCATTTTACCCGGATTAAAAATCCCCCTCGGATCAAACATCTGCCTCACCCGCGCGGATATCTTCGCCAGCGCCGGCGCCTCCGCCGGCACCACGTCCACCGCCGCGCGCAGCGGGTCGGGCGCATTCATCAGCCACCACACCCCGCCATGCGCCCTCGCCGCCCCCGTCACCGCCTGGTGCGCGGCTTCCGTCGCCTCCCCCGAAAGCCAAATCAGCCCTCCACCCCAGTCCAAAATCCCCGCCAACCCCGCCATTTCCGCCGCCGCCAGAATCTTCGGCGCCGCCGAAGGCGCCACCGTCACCCGCCACGTCGCCGCCCCCGCCGGCAGCGGCCGGCAGTCCCGCACATCCCGCCACAGCGCCAGGCTCGCCGCCGTATCCAGAATCTCCGCCCCCCCAAACGCCGCCAATTGCCCCGCCAGCTTCTCCGTCCGATATTTAACCGACGCCGCGAATTCCTCGATCCGCAAAAACACCGTCTTCTCCGCCGGCAGATACGCCGCGCCCGAAACCGAAAACGGCGACCCCAACCCCGCCGCCATGCACCGCACCGCCGCCTCCGCCTCGAGGTTCCGGATCACGATGGTCCCCGTCGCCTCCGCTTTCGGCAGCACTTTGAACGTCACCTCCGTGATCACCGCCAGCGTCCCGAAGCTCCCGGTCAGAAATTTCGCCACGTCCAGCCCCGTCACGTTCTTCAGCACCCGCCCGCCAAATTTTTGTGCCTCCCCATTTCCGTTCACCGCGCGCACGCCCAGCACGTGGTCGCGCATCGCGCCCCCCGTCACCCGCCGCGGCCCGGAGAAATTGGTCGCAAAAATCCCCCCAATCGTCTGCTCTTCCCCATGAATATGCGGCGGCTCCGCGATCATCTGCTGCCCCTTTTCCGCCAGCCTGGCCTCCACTTCCTTAAGCGGCGTCCCAGCTTTGGCCGACATCACCAGCTCATTCGGCGCATACAACGTAATCCCGGAAAGCCGCGCGGTTGAAAGCGTCTCCGCCGCCTGCACCGGCCTGAGCATCCCCGCCTTCGTCCCATTTCCCTGCACCAGCAGCGGCCCGTTCGCCCCCCGCACCGCCTCGCAAACCCCCGCTTCGCTTTCCGGCGCGATCACCCTGGCGCATGCTCCGACAACGGAAACACTTTGGACGGATTGAGCAGCCATCCCGGATCAAACGCCGACTTGATCCCCCGCATCTGCTCAAGCTCCCCCACCGAAAACTGCGCGGACATCAGGTCCCGCTTCTCGATTCCCACCCCGTGCTCCCCGGTCAGGCACCCCCCCACTTCGACACACAGCTTCAATATATCCGCCCCAAACGCCTCCGCCTTATGAAAACTAACCGGATCGTTCGCATCAAACATGATCAGCGGATGCAAGTTCCCATCCCCCGCGTGAAAAATATTCGCCACCTTCAGCCCATATTCCTCGCTCATCGTCTTCATCCGGTGCAGCACCGCCGGCAACTGGCTCGTCGGGATCGTCCCATCCATGCACAAATAATCCGGCGAGATCCGCCCAATCGCCCCAAACGCCCCCTTCCGCCCCTTCCAGATCGCCGCGGACTGTTCCGCACTCTGCGACACCACCATCGAAATCGGCGCAAACCCCGCACAAATTTTTTCGATCCGCCCCAGAAAATCCGCCTGCTCCGCCTCGCTCCCCTCCACCTCGATAATCAGCATCGCCTCCGCATCCAGCGGATACCCCGCATGCGCGAATGCCTCGCACGCATGAATCGCGGGCCTGTCCATAAACTCCAGCGCTACCGGAATAATCCCGGAGGAGATGATCGCATCCACGCAAGCCCCGGCGACCTCATTGGACGCAAACCCCGCCAGCATCGCCCTTTGCCCCTCCGGGCTGCGCAGAATCCGTACCGTCACCTCCGTCACAATCCCCAACTGTCCCTCGCTCCCCGTAATCAGCCCCAGCCAATCATACCCGGCGGCGTCCATGTGCTTGCCGCCAATTTCCAGCACCTCGCCTTCCACCGTCACCAACCGCAGCCCCAGCAGATTATTCGCCGTCACCCCATATTTCAGGCAATGCGCTCCGCCCGAATTCATGCTCACATTCCCGCCGATCATGCACGCCAACTGGCTGGAAGGATCCGGCGCATAAAAGAATTTCTCGTCCTCCACCGCCTGCGTGATCGCGATATTCGTCACCCCCGGCTGCACCACCGCGTACCGGTCCTCATAATTGATCTCGAGGATTTCATTCATCCGCATCATCCCCACCACCACCGCATCCGCCAGCGGCAGCGCCCCCCCGGACAGCGACGTCCCCGCCCCCCTTGGGATCATCCGTATCCCATGCAGATGGCAAAATTTCACCACCGCGATCACCTCGGCCTCCGACGCCGGCAGCACCACTGCCAGCGGCACCTGCCGATAGGCCGTCAGCCCATCCGTCTCATAAGGCTTTAACGATATCGCATCCCCAATCACCGCCTCCCCCGGCAAAATCCCCCGCAATCCCGCCAATATTTCGCCCCGGCGAGCCAAAACCTCAGCTTTCGGCAACGGTTGTTCCATAACGGCTCCTCCTACCCACCATCATGTAATCCCCCGCCCCACCGCGCAAGTGGAAGCTAAATGACGCGCCCAGCAAGCGCTGCTTCGATGGCCGGCCATCGGCCCGCAAACCATGAGGGCGGATTTTCAGCCCTCTCAAGAATCACCCCCGCCTCGCAGCGCAGTAAAACCTTTTTTTGGCGCCCGGAATTATCGGCGATGATGGCATGATCCACGAAACCCAGCAGCCGAGGAAGATTATCTAGGCTATTCTCGTAGCGCCGAAGAATTGTGTCTCGCGGTATGTCATGCCCGCCCTTTCGCACCCGTTGCCGAACTCGATCGACGTGCAGCAAAGCGGTTTTAAGAGCGACGAATCGAAGCCAGATCTCATACCCGACCAGCTTGGCGTCGTATATCCGCCTAATTATCGTGTTGCCCGCCAAGGTTGTCTCAAGCGACATTGACCGCCTCTGCGCGATACAGCGCCGCATCAGCAAAATGGCCGCTCTCCCCGCCTCGATCTGGACCGCTTCCGATCCAGCCGGCGCGAGGTCTCGGGCAATACGGTCCGGATCGATCACCACATCAACATCGTCGCCGCCGATGTCACGCAGCGTAGACTTCCCCGCGCCATTCGGGCCGGCATAGACAATTAGCCGGCTCACCTCCAATTAAACCTCTATTTTGTAGTCGTCAGGCTCAAAATCCTCGAGCCGGCAAAGCCTCACAACCCGCTGCCCCGGATATTCCCGGCACACCCAGCCATCCTCCTCAAACGTCATGATCTCGCCCCGTGCCCGGCGATCCGCCAATGCGGCAGCGCTGCGGCGAGACATCTCCTCTGATTCAAAATCTCGAACGGTGATGGACATCAAACCTTCTCCAGCTGATCAGGCCAAGCCACAACCTAATCCCAAAGCTGCCCCGCCGGCAAGAAAACTCAACCGATCCAATGCCCCCAACAAACAACCCGGCCAAACCGTCGGGTTCCCCTCACATCCCAGGCCGCAACCCCCTACCCCTGCCGCGCTTTCATCCGTGGATTCTTCTTATTAATCACATACACCCGCCCATGCCGCCGCACCACACGGCAGTTCTTGTCGCGAATTTTCGCGGATTTCAACGAGTTACGGATCTTCATCACACTCTCATCAGGCAAAATACAAATCGGTGGCGCGGTATGCCGCCCCGCTATTGCACTGTCAACCCGCGCTCTCTACGTGACGCTTAACAGAATCAAAATGTATGTCATAAAACAGTCATTCGCTTTGTTCACCCATCCCCTGTTGATAGCCCGCTAATCATACTAGCCGCATCGAGTCCCTTGGAGCCTTCTGCATGAAAATTAGCTTCGTCGTCCCGGCCTATAACGAAGAGACCCTGCTCAAGCGCTCCCTCCCCGCCATCCGCGACGAAATCCTCCGGGCCGGCCAAATCCTCGGCCAGGACGCCGAAATCATCGTCGTCAACAACGCCAGTACCGACAATACCCGCGAAGTCGCCGAATCCATCCCCGGCGTCACGGTGGTAGATGAACCCCGCAAAGGCCTGGTCCAAGCCCGCTGGTGCGGCTTCGAGCACTCCTCCGGCGAACTCATCGCCAATATCGACGCCGATACCGTCATCCCGCCCGGCTGGCTCACCGAGGTCATGCGCCAGTTCCAAAAATCCAAAACCCTGGTCGCCCTCTCCGGCCCGTACATCTATTACGGCGTCCCGCGCCGCGTGAACCTGGTCGTCGGCGCCTATTACCGCCTCGCCTACACCGTCTATCTGTTCAACCGCTTCGTGCTGGACGTCGGCTCCATGCTCCAGGGCGGAAATTTCGTGGTCAAGCGCTCCGCCATGCTCAAACTTGGCCAGCCCTCGCTGCGCTTCTCCTTCTACGGCGAGGACACCGACATGGCCCGCCGCCTCAGCAAAGTCGGCGGCGTCAAATTCACCTTCCGGCTCCCCGCCGAATCCTCCGGCCGCCGCCTGGTCGGCGAAGGCGTCTTCACCATCGGCCTGCGCTACTCCATGAACTTTTTCTGGGCCACTTTTCGGAAAAAGCCCTTTACGGAAGCCTGGCAGGACATCCGCGAGTAACCGCCAAAAAGATTTAAAGGAAGCAAGCAGCGCTTTTTTGAAAAAAAGCGCGCAAAAAACTTTTTATCAACTTATACCGCGCTCGTTTCGGCGCCTTCGGCCCAAATTACCAAAAGTTTTTTGCTTCTTTTTTTCAAAAAAGAAGTGCTTTCTTACTTTTTTTGCATTCACGCAACTGCCATGCCGCAAGCGCGCATTTCCATTGACCTCACGCCCATCGATCTGCCATCGTCATCAAAAAACCTGGCCGCATCCAGTGATTTCCGCAAAATCCGAGCCTGAGGAGGAAAATCGCATGGCGTCAATCGAAATTCTGGATGCCGAACTGGAGCCGATGAGCCTGGTTCCGGTCGATACCGCAAAAAAGGGCCTCATCAGTGGTCCGCCGCCCGAAAGCAAGCCCGAGATCGGCGGCCCGGTGATCATCGCGCTGACTGCCGATCGTGATGACCTGAAGGACGATCCCGACCTGATCGCCTACATGAAGCAGGAGGCCGGCAAATTCCGTTTTCTCATCGTCACGCTCGCCTGCACCCTGACGCCCGCCGACGGCGAAACCTTCGAGGAAGTGTGGGTCAAGATCAATCTTCAGCGCCAGGATGGCGCCGACGAACCGCCGATCGCCTGGTCGATGAAGCCGGAAAAATTATCCTCGGATTCCGAGATCACCAAGACCGCGAAACTTTCATCGACGCTGAAACTGCTCGACGCGGAAGCCGATCTTGAGGTCAAAAACACTTATCAGCGCGTCTATCTCGAACCTCGTCACGAATTGCAGTCCAACCCCACCTGGTATCTCAAAACCATCGAGGGCGTGGAAATCGCTGGCGCCTACCGGTTCCGCATGGTGGTGCGCGCCCCGCTGGCGGCCTGCACCGGCGCCATCAATGTCAGCACGAATATCGGCCGCAAGAAATGGGGCGTGATTCCCTACAGCGTCGAGCCGCCGGGGCAACCGCCCAAAACCTTCGCCCTGGCCTGACGGCGGTGGCCGCCGCCCCGCTGGACCTGCTATTCGAGGCGGCCAGCCAGACCACGCCGCAGGCGCTGAACCAATTCGTCTTCACCAATCCCATACTCTTAAAGCCGGACATCCGCGCCGATCTGCGTAAAGCCGTCGAGACGGCCGCCATGGACCAAGGCCAGCGCCAGCACGTCTCAGCACTGCTGGATATTCTGCAATCATTCTGGGATACGCTCGCCGCCGCGCCGGCAAAATATCCCGTCGGCCCCGGCCCGTTGGAGGTTCTGGCGCAACGCGCCGCGCAAGGCGAGATTTCGAGTGACACCGCCGAAAAACTCGCCGCCGATCCCAACATATCGGCCGCCCTCAGCCCGCCCTATCTCATAAAACTCTCTAATTATTGCCGGGACGGCGCGCAGCAGGGCAAATGGCGCCAGGCCATGCCGCGGCACCGCATCATCCAGGCCGCGGCGGCCGCACTGCCGGCCGCCGAAGCATGGCAACATGTCCGCGACGCGCTGGATCTGGACTGGATCGACATCGTGCACGGCGCGCTCATGGACCTGCCGGATGGCAGATGGCTGACCAGCGCGCTGGCCGCCGGCGACCGCGTTACCGCCCGCGCCAAAAGCAAAACCCCGCCGGATGACGCGCTGCTGGGCGAAGTCTCGTTTCGCCTCGGCACGATGTATCTCGACCCCTACACCGCGCGTTTCACCAGCATCGACTACCCGAGCCAGATCGATCAGTGGCTCTGGCGGCTGCGCGACGAACTGGGCAAGGCTGTGACCTGGATAGCGCCGGCCGAGCTCAAAATGCCCCTCCCGGCGGCGGCGCTGCAGCAGGCCATCATCCATCTCGGCGAGGCCGTCCGCCTGCGCGAGCCGGCGTTAAAACCGTTTGCGGTCAAGGCGCTCGATCAGGCCATCATTTGGTTGAAAATCGCCGGCGGCACCGTTGACCCCGAAGCCGCCGCCTTCGCGGCGCGCGCCGGAGAGGAGATCCTGGCGCAAATCGACCGCGCGGCTAACCCCGAAATCTGGGTCGCGATGTTCGCGCAGTTGGAGTCGCAAGACAAAAAACTGGATTTCGCCCCGCTCTACGAATTGCTGAAAACCCCGTTTGACGATTTCATCGCGCGTATCGGCGGGCAGCAGACGGCCAGCCTGGTCAGCCACGCCGCGCAGGCTTTGGTGCGCTCCGACCCGGCGCGCAGCCTGGAATTGTACCGGCTCGTGGCGCCGGTGATGGCGCGCTACGCGGATTCCAAAATGCGCGCCAACTGGTACGAAATGGAGCTGAACACGATTCAGGCCGGTCTCGCCGCACCTCTGCCAGACTGCCCGGCGCCAAACATTTCAACCGACCAGATCGCCGCCGCGATAAAAGCCTCGGCGGCATCGGAATCGTGGGGGCCCACCAGGCTGGCCGCCACGCTGCTCGTGCTCGCCGGCGCCTCCGCCGCCGCCTCGGAAGAAGCGGCCGGATTGCGGCTGCTGGAAGAGGCCAAAAACCTCGCACCGGTTTTTTGCGAAAACCACGCCGGCGCCTTCGACCTTTTACGCGCCCGGCTGTCGCTGGATAACGGCGTGAGTTTTTATCAAAACGGCGACTGGCCAGGCGCCATCACCGGCTACGGCCAATCGCTGGCCGGATTTCTGCATCTGCGGCTCGATGATTCGGCGATGACGGCGCTGCGGCGACTGCGCGATGTCGCGGCCAAAGCCACCGTCCCGGTCGCCCAGGAACTCGCGGCCACCCTGATGCCGCTGGCACTGCGCATCGAAGCCAATCTGGGAGATCCCGGCCGCGGCCTGGTGATCGCCGCCTGCAAGGACGCCGCCGCCACCGCCGTCGCCGCCCGCGGCGACACCAACATCATCTCCCTGGTGTGGCAAATGGCCAAGGGTCTGCGCTTCGCGGCCGCCCTCACCAAGGGCATCTCACGCCTGACCGCGGGCACCGAAGGCGCCGCGCTGCTCGCGCAAATCGCCGCCTTCCCGGCGGCCCTGCGCATCGGCGGCGCGGACGTGGAGGCCACCATCGACGAGGCCGTGCTGCTCAGCCCCTATGTCCGCCGCCCCGCTGCGGGCGGCGAGGCCGACGCCGAACGCCTGGCCAACCTGCAACAGCAATTCGACAGCTTTGTCACCGACCGTCTGATGTCCGGCCCGGTGCAGGACGACCCGCCCTACGCCGAGATCTCGGCCATCCAGGCCACGCTCGATGAGCGCACGGTCCTGATCATGTATTTCTTCAGCGCCAACGCGGCCAAACAGCCAAGACTCCACATGCTGGCCATCACCCGCCAGGACCGCCGCATGGAAGGCGTGGATTGGGGTGTTCAGGCGATGTCTGGCCAGCTCGTGGTGGACAGTTTTGAGCTCGACACCAGCCCCGTCGCCAATGCGATCCGGGGCCTGCGTGACCGCATCCAGGATTACGCCGGGCCCGATGAGCCGCTGAGCGAAGCCGCCGCCAGCCTGCTCGATACCGGCCTGGCCGGTTATCTCGGCAACCTGCCGGCCTACCTCGCGAAGCAGCGCGCAGCGGGCAAGAACCACCTTTGCATCGTGCCGCACGGCCCGCTGCATTTTCTGCCGTTCCACGCCATCCGCGAAAACGGCAAGCCGCTCGCCGAAACCTGGGCCATCACCTATCTGCCGAATCTCGGCCTGCTGTTCGGCTATCGCGGCGGCCCCACCATCCCGCCGGCGCGCGATGCCGAAATGACCTCGATCGGCCTGACCTTCCAGACCAGCAATCCGTTCAACCTCCCGCCGATGCCGCAATCGGGTACCGAGGCCAGCGCGGTCGCCGCCCTGTTCAACACCAAGCCGGTGCTGGACGAAGCCGCCACCGAGACCCAGGTGATGCAGGCGCTGCAGCATTCGCACTACGTGCATCTCTCGACCCACGGCCGCCACAACACCGCCGCGCCCGCCTTCCAAAACCTGTTTTTCACGCCGGGCGAAACCACCGACGGCATGCTGCACGCCTATGAAATCCTCAACCTCGACCTGCGCGGCATCGACATCCTCACCCTCAGCGCCTGCGAAACCGCGCTCGGCCGCTTCGACGAAGGCGACAACCTGCGCGGCCTGCCGGCCAGCTTTCTGCTGGCGGGCGTCTCCACCCTGATCGGCACGCTCTGGGAAGTGGACGCCGCCGCCTCCGAAAAATTCTTCGTAACGTTTTACACCCAAATCAAATCCGGCGCCGACCGCCGCGACGCGTTCTGGCAAGCCCAGCGCCAGACCCGCGCCGCCTTCCCCCGCTACGCCCACTGGGCGGCCTTCTATTTCATCGGATCTTGGAAATAACCCGCGCCGCCGCCGTTTATGAAAAGCGGCGCTTTTTGAAAAAAGCGCGCAAAAACTTTTGCGCCGCTTCGCGCGGGGCGGGACCGTAACGGTTCCGCCCCGCGCGAAGCGGAGCAAAGGTTTTTTGGTTATTTTTTTTCAAAAAAGTAACTGCTTCACTTATTCTCTAGCCTCAAGCGCCAATAACCAGTCGCGCTCTCACGGCGAGATTTAACACCCACAAGAAAGATTTTAGAACTTCTTTAGGACACGCCCCCGCCGCCCGGCCTATTCGTCTCCCACGCGAATCAATCGCGCAACCGGGCAAGGAGACAGGTCATGCCAACACAAAGCGTAACTGGCGCGAATGGCGTCAATGGCGGCCCGGGCGGCAACGGCACCGCCGGCCAGTCCGAAAATGTCGCCCTGACGACGCCCGATCCCACCGGCGATATCCTCACCGTGACCGGCGGCAACGGCGGCAGTGGCGGGGCCGGCGCCTATATCACCCAGAACGGCACCATCATCGGCCAGATGCCCGGCGGCAGCGCGGCGGCGGGCGGCGCCGCGACCGCCAAGGTTACCAACAACGCCGCATCAACCAGCATCGTGACGGCCGACGCCACCGCCGCCGGCGGGCAAGGCGGCTTTGGCGGCGGCGGCGACAACGCCGGCGCCGGCGGCGCCGGCGGGGCGGCCAGCGCCTCGGCCGAGGCCAAAAATGCCGACGGCGCCGCCAGCGCGACGGCGCAGGCCACCGGCGGCACGTCGAACAACGTGGGCGGCCCGGGCTTCGGGCAGACCGTCTCGCAAGGCCCGGCCGGCGTGACCGGGGGTGCGGCGACCAAAGCCGAGGCGGTCGCCACGGGCAAGACCGCGGGCGCCATCGCCGTGGCCACCGGCGGCAGCGGCGGCGCCGGCGGGGGCGGCCTGGACGGCGGCGATGGCGGCAAGGCCTCCGGCGTCACCGCCAAGGCGACCGGCGTGACCGCCGCCACCGCCGAGGCCGAGCAATATGGCGGCGACGGCGGCGGCGCGCAGGAGAACGGCATTTTTGGCAAAGGCGGCAACGGCGCCGCCAGCACGCTCACCAACGCCGCCACCGGCTCGACCCAGGGCGGGCAACTGCTGCTGATCCAATACACCGGCGGCGGCAGCGGTGGCGATAGTTCAATCGACGCCGGCGGCAATGGCGGCAACGCCACCTCGAACCTGCGCGTGAGCGATTCCACCAGCACCACGCTGGAGCTGATCACGTCGGCCGAGGGTGGTTTCGGCGGCGTCGGCACGGCGGGCGGCAAGGCGGGCAAGGCCACCGCGGCCAGCGACGCCACCAGCACCGTGGCCAACGCCGCGGTGATCGCCGATGCCAGCGCGCAGGGCGGCTATGGCGGCGGCGTGGTGGCGGGCAGCGGCGGCAACGGTGAGAACGGCGGCGCCGCCAAGGCGACCGCCATCGCAGACGACACCGCCGCCGGCGCGACGGCGAACGCCGGGGTCGATGCCTCCGGCTATTCCGGCGGCCAGGGGCTTGGCGCCGGCCATAAAGGCGGCACAGGCGGCACCGTAACCGGCAGCGCCGATGCGATCGGCACGGCCGGCGCGACGGCGCAGGTGGACGCGATCGCCGGCAATGGCGGCAGCGGTGATTCTGGCGCCGACGGCGGCGCCGGCGCCGCCGCGACGCTGAAAAACACCGTCAAGGGCAAAACCGACGGCGGCATGCTGAATCTGACGCAGCTGGCCAATGGCGGGACCGGCGGCAACAGCGATACCGGCGCCGGCGGCGCTGGTGGGGCCGCGACGGCCTCGCTGGTGTTCGACGACGTCACGGCCAACGCCACGCAGAGCGCTTCGATCAGCGGCCGGGATGAAGCGACCGGCGGCCGCGGCGGCGCCGGTGCCGGCGGGCTGCTGGCCGCCGGCGGCGCAGCGCAGGCCACCACCGAGATCACCGGCGGGGCCGCGGCGATGGTCAGCAGCGAAGCCGATTCCTACGGCACCGCCTACTCGAGTGCCGCCACCGGCGCCGCCGCCACCAGCACCGCCATCGCCACCTGCGGCCTGCTGGCGAACGCCACCGCCACCGCGCAGGCCGGCGCCGGCGTGGTGCAGGGTGGCGCCGCCAACGCCACCGCCACCGGCAACGGCGCCAGCGGCACGGCCACCGCCAATGCCCTCACCTCCTCTGCCGTCACCGACCCCGCCAACGCGATCTTAAGCGCCCAGGCCCAGGCGAGCGCGACCGTGGCGACGACGGCGATTTCCGACGCGGCTTTGCAATACGGCAACACCGCCATGGCCTTCATCACCAACCGGCAGGCGGTCGCCAACGCGACCTTGGCTCCGGCCACCAACGCCACCGCCGTGACCAACGTGCTGGGCGCCAACGCCGCCATCGCCACCGCCTTCACCGGCGCAACGCAATATTACGCTGTCGGCGAACTCGGCGGCGCGCATTCCACCGGCGGCACCGCCGTGCAGACGCAGACCTCGAGTTTCAGCCTAAAACTCGCCCAGAGCGCGGTGCCGGCCGGCGGCGACCTCATCGTCGGCCTCTATGGTGGGGAAACAACAGGTTCCGGCGTCACCGGCGTCAGCCTGAGCGTGACCGAGAACGGCGCCACGGTCGCCGCCCTCTCCTTCACCAACGACACCGCCGCCCAGGCGAAAGCGGCGTTTGCGGACATGGCGCAAAATCTCGGCGCCCTCTCCGGCACCGGCACCATCGCCTTGGATTTTTCCTTGAGCGTAACCTCCGACGCCGCCAACTCCGGATTCTTTGGCGGCCTGTTCATCGGCGACCCGCCGGCCGCGCATCCTTCCAATTTGTTCCACCCGCAGCTTTGGGGATGATCTGGCAGTCCCAGCCCTACCCCGGCGCAATCCCACAGCTCGCCAGCAGCGTCCCCAATTCCCGGATCACCGGAAACACTTCTTGGTTCCAATTCCCGTTCTGCGCGTCATGCGCCGCCTGCTCAGCCTCCACAATCCAGCGGTCTTCCTTAAAAATCCGCTCGGTGAATGCCACCAGAAACGGCCAGCTCAGCGTCAGCGCCGCCCGCCCCAAAACCCCCTGCGGCTTGCCGATGGACAGCAAACCGAACGTCCGAATCGTCCGCTGCGCCGCATCCTGCGGCACGTACACAATCCAGAGGTCCATTACCGGGCTGTCGCCGCCCGCCGGCAAAATCCGCAGCGTCTGGTACGGGTATTCGGTGCGGATGGTCATGACATCCTTGTCGTTGACATCCTTCGTGCGCTTGCCCCCGAACACAGCCGTTTCCCCCAGCGGCTGCTTGCCCCCGGTGCGGGCAAAAGTGTACTGCACCTCCAGCCAATCCGGCCCCAGCCGGCGGCCCAGGTAGCGCGGCCGGATCTGCCCCATCTGCTTGCGGTGCAAGAACTGATGGTTCATGTCCATCAGGTTCTCGTGCATAAAACTGTAATGGCACGCCACCGGCCGGCCAAACCGCCTGGTCTTGAATTTGTCGCTCTCCGCCGCCGACAGGTCCGGAAAATTATCCGATTTTTCCGGATCGCCCGGAAAAATGAACACCAGCCCCGCCGCCTCCCGGCACGGATAGGACTTTACCCCATTCGGCAGCTTGCCCTTGCCCAGATACGGCACGTCGATGCACTTGCCCGAAGCGTCATACGTCCACCCATGATACCCGCAGCGCACCGCGCAGCCCGTCACCACCCCCGCATCCAGCGGCACCTGCCGGTGCGCGCAGCGGTTTTCCAGCGCAAACACCGCACCTTCCTTCGGCCGCACCAGCACGATCGGCTCGCCGGCGAATTTGACCGCCAGCGTCTTGCCCGCCGCGACCTCCCGCGACCACGCCACCGGATACCAATGATCGGGATGAATCTTTACCCGCCTGACATCAATCGCGGTCGGGCTGAGCGGCGGCGGCACTTCGGCGGTGTCATCGGTATTGAGCAGTATCGAATCCATAAAGCATTTCCTGAGGCCAGTATTTTGAGACTGCCAGCAAATTCGTCCGATGAATATGGGGCGGGCATTACGAAACCGTGAGACGGCCCGTCACAAATTCCGCTTTCCCAACAAATACCTAAAACTTTCGTAAGCCGGCCTGGCGACGCTTTTTCGCCACACGCGCGGCATGAATTAGCCGCCAACGATCCCATATCGTGTGGCATCGAAAGGAGATTTTTGATGAAACGCATCATGACCACCGCGCTCGCCGCCGCCATCGCCTTCGGCGGGCTTGGCGCCGGCGCCGCCTCGGCCGACCAGTATTACGGCCCGCAGGGTTTTAACCACCAGCCCGGCTATGTGCCGCCCGGCTACCATCCCGCCCCGGATGCCGGCTACAACGGCCTGCGCCGCGGCGCCCCCTATCACGGCCCGCGCGCCGTGGTCTCGGATCACGACTACGACCGCTACCACCTGCGTCAGCCGCCGCACGGCTATGAATGGGTCAATAACAACGGCCAGTTCATTCTGCTGGCCATCGGCACAGGCGTGATCGCGGATATCTTGCTCAACAGGTAAGCAAGTAAGCAGTTACTTTTTTTGAAAAAAAAGTAACCAAAAAAACTCTGGTCCGCTTCGCGCGGGGCTGANNTTCAAAAAGCGCTTCTTGCTTCCTTCCTTCACTTTACACTGCCCATCTCGCCAGCACTTTGCTAATCTCGTCCCATGAACGAGATACGTCCAATCCAAAAAGAACTTTTGAAGCTAGACGCCCTCGCCGCGGTCGAGAAAAAGCTGCTCTGGCTCGCCGCCTGGATGATCCACAACGCCAACCATCTGCGCCCCAACCGCGACGGCCTGAAGGTCGGCGGCCACCAGGCCTCCTGCGCCTCGGTCATTTCGATCATGACCGCGCTTTATTTTGAAATATTACGTCCCTACGACCGCGTCGCCGTGAAACCCCATGCCGGCCCCGTCCTGCACGCCATCAACTACCTCCTGGGCCGCCAGACCGTCGAGCAAATGCAGGGCCTCCGAAAATTCGGCGGCGCCCAGGCCTATCCTTCGCGTGCCAAGGACGGCCCCGAAATCGATTTTTCCACCGGTTCCGTCGGGCTCGGCGTCGCCCTGACCAGCTTCGCCTCCCTCATCCAGGACTACGTTCGCGCCCATAATTTTGTGCCCGAAACCACCCCGCGCGCCCGCCACATCGCCATCGCCGGCGACGCCGAGCTCGACGAGGGCAACATCTACGAAGCCCTGCTCGAAGGCTGGAAGCACGACGTGCGGGACGTGTGGTGGGTGGTCGATTATAACCGCCAATCGCTAGATTCTGTCATGCCGGACCGCCTGTTCGGCCGGTTCGAGGGCCTGTTCCGCGACATGGGCTGGAAGGTCGTCTCGCTCAAATACGGCAAGCGCCTCGAAGCCGCCTTCGCGCGTCCCGGTGGCGCCTCGCTGCGCGGCTGGGTGGATGAATGCCCCAACTCCACCTATTCTGCCCTCACCTTCCAGGGCGGTGCCGCCTGGCGCCAGGCCATCCTCGCCGACATGAGCAAGTCCCGCGGCGTGCGCGCCATCATCGACCCGCTGAGCGACGACGAACTCGGCGCGCTGATGACCAACCTCGCCGGCCACGACCTCGCCACCCTCACCGAAACTTTTCGGGCCGCCGCCGCCAGCGACCAGCCCACCTGCTTCCTCGCCTACACCATCAAGGGCATGGGCCTGCCCTTTGCGGGCCACAAGGACAACCACGCCGGCATGATGACCGTCGAGCAAATGGACGCCTTCCGGCAACAAATGCACGTGCGCGAAGGCCACGAATGGGACGCCTTTGAGGGCCTGGAAAACCCCGAAAAAATCAAAGACTTCGTCAATTCCGTCCCCTACGCCGTCAAACTCACCCCGCACGGCCGCCGCCTCGACGCCCCCACCATCCCCATCCCGGAAAAACTGCCCGCGCCAAAAATCACCGGCCGCAAAATGAGCACGCAGGCCGGCTTCGGCGAGATTTTGTCAGAAATCGGCCGCGCCCAGGGCGAGTCGGAAAAACTTTCGAAACACATCGTCACCATGAGCCCGGACGTCGCCGTCTCCACCAATCTCGGCCCCTGGATCAACCGCCGCGGCGTCTTCGACCGCCACACCAAACAGGACATTTTTCGGGACGGCAAACTCGCCAGCGCGCAGCGCTGGGGCATGAACCCCGAAGGCCAGCACATCGAACTCGGCATCGCCGAGCAAAACCTCTTTTTGCTCCTCGGCGCCGCGGGCCTCAGCCACGACCTCAACGGCGCCCGCCTGCTCCCCATCGGCACCGTCTACGACCCCTTCGTCAACCGCGGCCATGACGCTTTGTTCTACGCCTGCTACCAGGACGCCCGCTTCCTGCTCGTCGGCACCCCGTCGGGCATCACCCTGGCCCCCGAAGGCGGCCAGCACCAATCCACCAACACGCCGTTATTGGCCATCGTGCAAGACCGCCTCGCCAGCTACGAGCCGGCGTACTGCGACGAACTCGCCATCCTGCTCCGCCACGCCTTCGACTGGATGCAAAAACCCGAAGGATCCGCCGTCTGGCTGCGCCTCTCCACTCAGGTGCTGCACCAGCCCGCGCGCGAATTGAACGCCGCCCACGTCATCGCCGGCGCGCACTGGGTCAAGCCGCCCGCCGAGGGTGCCAGCATCGCCATCGCCTACCAAGGCGCCGTCGCCGCCGAAGCCGAAGCCGCCCACGCGCAGCTTCTCGAAGACGAACCTGGCGCCGGCCTGCTCGCCATCACCAGCCCGGACCGCCTCTACGCCGGCTGGCGCGAAGCCCAGCGCCAGCGCCGCCACGGCCACCAGGCGGCCACATCCCACATCGAGAATTTGCTAAAACCGCTGGCCCGCTCAGCATCCCTGGTCACCGTGCTGGACGGCCACCCGGCCGCGCATGCCTGGCTCGGCGCCGTCCGTGGCCAGAAAGTCATGGCCCTCGGCCCCGACCATTTCGGCCAGTCCGGCGACGTCACAGACCTCTACCGCGAATACGAAATCAACGCCGCCGCCATCATCGACGCCTGCGCCGAAGCCTCACTAACAAAATAACCCCCTCGCCCCCGCCCCGTCATTGCGAGCGCAGCGAAGCAATCCATCTTGCGCGCCGGTTGCAATAAAGACCAAAAGCGCCCGTCAAAACGCGCAATCACGCCACCAGCCCAAGCCAAGTCAAAGAAAGCACTTCTTTTTTGAAAAAAAGAAGCAAAAAACTTTTGTTTTCCGCGGCGTCGAGCGGCCGTCGTATGGCCGCTCTAACGCCGCGATCGCGAAGACTACTTGCTGGTCGCCGAAGAATCCGTCGAACCGGACCCCGTCGCCGTCGAATCCTTGCCCGACGGCGAATTCTCGCCCGAGGCATCCATGCCGCCAGCCGAAGCGCTGGTCGATCCATCAGCCGAAACACCCGTATTTTGCGTCCCGTTGGACAAGCCGGCGGACGTGCCCACGCCCACCGTCGTGCCCGCCGCCGGCGACCCGGCACGCGCCGTGCTTGATGTGCCATTGGCGGACGCGGTGCCCGCCGAACTTTGCGCCATCGCCAATCCTGGGCCGGCCACCATCAGCACGACAGCCGTGGATAAAATCATTCTACGCATATACATTCTCCATGAAATGAAACCCATCCGCCACCAGCGGATGGATTTCGAAAAAATTACTGGCCGGAACCCGAGCCGCCGGACCCGCTGCCGCCGCCCATCGTGCCGGAGGTTGAGCCATTGCTCATCGACCCACCCGTGCCCGACGTATTCTGGCTCGGCCCATTGCTGCTGTCAGTGCCGCTGGTGGAACCGTTATCCATGGAACCCGCGGTCCCGGAGGAGCCGGCCGTGGTGGAATCCGAACCGCTCATGCTGTTCGGCCCAGACCCGACCGTGCCCTGCGTGGCCGGCGCGCCGGTGGTGCCGCCAGCCGTTCCGCCAACGCCGGTTTGCGCCAGCGCCAGAGCCGGCGCCGACAAACTAAACGCGACCACGGCCGCAAAAATCTTAGGTGACATAGTGTTTCTCCTGATCCCGCGCGCGAACAGCGCGGATTTGTTGGTCACCCACACCTAAGCGCCCCGGACGAACTTACGAGGAAAAATCCAATGAAACTTTGTTAGTAGAACCGCAATGTCCCCGCCCTTCGAGCGGCCAAACCACGGCGGTCCTCACCCCGCGAGTCACAAAAGTTTTTGCGCGCTTTTTTCAAAAAGCGCTTCTTACTTACTTTTTTTAATGAAACGCCCTTGCCCGGCACAATTTCACAAAACTCGCCGCCGCCGGATTAAGCGGCCGTCCCGCCACCGCCGTCAGCATAATCCGCCGCGGCAATTCCGGCTCGGTAAACATCCGGCTGGTCAGCGGCGCCGCGATGCGCAGCCGGTCGGACAATAGCGCCACCCCCAGCCCCGCCGCCACTAGGTCCAGCATTTGCGCCGCCGCCCCGTTGCAGCTTTGCAGCCGCAGCGAAAACCCCGTGATCGCCGCAAGCTGACCGGCAAATCCGCCGCACCGGTCGCTCACGATAATCGTTTCCTCCAGCAAATCCCGCGCCGTCACCGTATTGCGCGCCGCCAGTTCGTGCTCCGCCGGCAGCACGGCGACGGCGCGGTCGGTATAAAGCGGCCAGCGGTTCAGCCGCTCCGGCATGTCGCAGTCATCCGCCAGCAGCGCGCAGTCCAGCATATCGGTCAGCATCGCCTCGATCAGCGCGGCCGGCCCGGATTCTTCAAAGTGTATCTTGGCATCCGGCAGCGCCTTCAACACTTCCTTCACCGCATCCGCCACCGCGGCGGCGCCGATTCCCGGGCCCAGCCCGATTTTCAAACTCGAAGGCGTATGCTGCCGCTTCGCCGCCGCCAGCGCGGTCGCCGCGTCCGCGGCGTCCAGCATGGCCTCCAGATGCGGCCGCATCGCCCGCCCCAGTTCCGTCAGTTGCGTCAAATTGCGCTCGCGAAAGATCAACGGCCCGCCGAGCTCATCCTCCAGCCGCTGGATCGCCCGCGTGAACGCAGGTTGCGTCACGTTGCACTGCTCCGCCGCGCGCGTAAAATTCAGCGTCTTGCACAAGGTCGCGAAATACCGAACCTGGGAAAGTTCCATTACTGCGCGCCCAACTGCCGCAGCGCCGCGATAATATCCGCGGGTTCCGCGCGGTGCGAAAAATCCGCATCCACAAACCGCCAGGCGACGCGGCCGTCGCGGTCCAGCACGAACGTCGCCGGCACTGGAATGCACCAGGCCGCGTTGCCGTGCCGCTCCGGAAAATTCAGCCCCGCCGCCTCGCAGCGCGCCCGGTACAGCTTCGGCACCCGGAACACCACGCCCGCCGCCAGGCCGACGCCAAAATCCACGTCGCACAGCACTTCAAACCGCGCGTTATGAAACGTCTTCATCGTCAGCGCCAATCCGCCGGTCTCCGGCGTCAGCGCCAGCAGCGTGCCGCCGGCGGCCTCTATTTTCGGCAATTCCTCCGCCAGCGCCGCCAGCATGATCCGGCAAAACGGGCACCATTCGCCGCGGAAAAACGAAACCACCACCGGCCCCCGCGCCAGCACCGATTCCAGCGCGACCAGCCTGCCCTCCGCGCTCGGCAGCATGAAGTCCGGAAACACCGCGCCTTCACGCACCACCTGGTCCAGAAAGCCGTTATTCGCGACCTGCTGCACCATTTGCTCGTAGGCCGCATTCCAGGCGGCCACCTCGCGGCGGCTCGCCAGCAGCGCGTTCAGACGTTCGCTCAGCGTGTTAATTGTAAGCTCCTGTTCCGCCGCACTATCACGCGCGCGGCGTGACGGCTCAAGTGCTCACCTTGCGCCGCGGAGAGTGCGGCGCGCCCTACTGTCCGCTGCTGGCCGCGCCCGGCGCCGGCCCGGTGGGCGCGGGTTCGCGCGGCGCCGGCAGGGCCGCTGGTCCGCCAGGCTGCGGCGTACCGTCGCCGTTCAGCGTCGCCGACGGTGCTCCGGTATTCGCCGGTCCATTCGTCATCGAAACCCCCGGCGACTGCTGTTTCGGCGTGCCGTTGGCCATGATGCCGTTGTCCACGTCGATATTCGGCCCGGACATCGAGCGGCTGTTGGAATTCATGCCCCCGCCGGTCCCGCCGGCGCTCTGCGCCAGCGCGCCGGAGGCTGCAAAACCCATCGCCAGGAACGCCGAAAAAAGCATCGTTTTCCGCATGGCAAATCTCCTTGTAGGCCTCAAAGCCATGGCCAAGAGATAAGCGCGCCGCGGCCCACGCGCCGTGAATTCTTGGTAGGATAGGCGCGTCGATGGCGGGGGGCATGAAAAACTCTCCGTGAGACGGTTACAACCTCACATGAACGTGATCGCATCGCCAATGCCGAACGGGCATGATTTTCATGCCTGGATACGCCGGCCCTCCCGCATGTTAATAACCCTGCCAGAGGAACATTTTTCATGCCCATCCCAACCGGCGCCGAACGCCCGCAAAAGATTCACCCGCTGCCCTTGCGGCTCATGCACTGGGTCAACGCCGTCGCCATCATTTTCATGATCGGCAGCGGCTGGCAGATCTACAACGCCTCGCCCTTGTTCGGCTTCAGCTTCCCGCCGGTTCTCACCCTCGGCGGCTGGCTCGCCGCCGGCATCGCCTGGCACCTGGCGATGATGTGGTTCCTCATGGCCAACGGCCTCATCTACCTCATCTGGGGTTTCGCCGCCGGCCATTTCCGCCGCAAATTCTTGCCCATCTCGCCCCGCGCCGTGCTGCGCGATTTTGGCCAGGCCCTTTCTTTCCGGCTGAAACATGAGCGCGGCGTCTATAACGCGGTCCAGCGCCTGCTCTACATCGGCGTCATCCTAGCCGGCATCGTGGTGGTGCTGTCGGGCCTGGCCATCTGGAAGCCGGTGCAGCTCTGGCCCCTCACCACCTTGTGCGGCGGCTATTTTGCCGCCCGCTACGTGCATTTCACCGCCATGGCGTTCATCGTGGCCTTCATCGCGGTTCACGTCCTGCTGGTCATCCTGACCCCCAAAACCCTCCCCAGCATGATCACCGGCGGCCAAATGCCCGAAACCCAGCCATGAACCGCCGCGCCCTCCTGCACCGCGCCCTCGCCCTCGGCGCGCTCGCCGCCCTGCCCGGCTGCGACTACGAAAACCCGCAAAACCCCGACCTCGCCGACGACTTCCTGCACGCCATGTCCTGGTTCAACGACCGCGTCCAGCAGGCCCTGTTCAACCCCCACACCCTCGCCCCCACCTTCTCCCCGGACCAGATCACCCAGCCCCCCCGCTTCAACGCCTTCTACGACATTTCTGACGCCCCCGTGGTGGACCCCGCCACCTACCAGCTCGAACTCGGCGGCCAAATCTCCGACAAAACCCCCTGGACGCTGCAAAAACTCCGCACCCTGCGCCAGGAATCCCAGATCACCCGCCTCACCTGCGTGGAAGGCTGGCGCGTCATCGGCCAATGGTCGGGAATCCGCCTCGCGGACTTCCTGCGCCGCACCGGCGCCGACACCACCTGCCGCTACGTTTCCTTCAAATGCGCGGACGGCTACTATTCCTCCATTGATATGGAATCCGCCCTGCACCCCCAAACCATCCTCGCCCTGGACTTTTTGGGCGCCCCCCTCACCCCGCCCTTCGGCGCGCCGGTCCGCCTGCGCATCCCCACCAAACTCGGCTTCAAAAACCCCAAATCCGTCACCTACCTCGCCGTCGGCAACGTCTATACCGGCGGCTATTGGGAGGATCAGGGTTACAACTGGTTCAGCGGCTCGTGATTCGCCTCGCCCTCATCTCAACCCTGTTCCTCATCACCATCCAGGCCGCCCAGGCCCGCCCGGTCGTCGTCGAGCTCTTCACCTCCGAAGCCTGCTCCTCCTGCCCGCCGGCGGAAGCCTTCCTCGGCCAACTCGCCCAAAACCCCGGCATCCTGGCCCTGGCCTTCCACGTCACCTACTGGAACGGCCCCGCCTGGACCGACAAATTCTCCCTAACCGCCGCCACCGACCGCCAAACCAGTTACGCCGCCCTGCTACACCAGGACAACGTTTTCACCCCCCAGGCCATCATCGACGGCACCACCAGCGTCACCGGCTCCGACCAATCCGGCGTCAACGCCGCCATCGCCGCCGCGCAAGCCGCGCAAACCCCGGCCATCCCAGTCTCCGTCACCCAAACCGGCATGCTCACCATCAAAATCGGCGCCGGCGCCGGCGCCGCCCAAATCTGGCTGTTTGGCTACGACTCGCACCACACCACGCAAATCGGCGGCGGCGAAAACGGCGGCGCCACCATCGCCGAATCCAACGTCGTCCGCAGCATCACCCCCCTCGGCGGCTACACCGGCATCCCCGTCAGCTACACCATCCCCAAACCCGCCGGCGAGCACATGGCCGTGGTGCTGCAGACAGGCAACGGCCAAATACTGGGGGCAGGAAGTGAGTAGAGAAAGCAGTTACTTTTTTTGAAAAAAAAGTAACCCTTGCTTACCTCCCGCTACCCAAACACCAGCTTCACCGCCACCAGCACCAGCACCGCCGCCAGCGCCAGCCGCAACCCCGTCTCCGGCACAAACCGCGTCGTCAGGCTGCCGATGATGATCCCCGGAATCGACCCGCACAGCAGGCTCGTGAGCAGGTGAAAATTGATGTTCCCGAGATACCAATGCCCCACCCCGGCGATCAGCGTCAGCGGCACCGCGTGCGCGATGTCCGACCCGATAATCTTCACCGTCGGCAGCCGCGGATACAAAAACAGCAGTGCCGTCGTCCCCAGCGCCCCCGCCCCCACCGAGGAGATCGTCACCAGCACCCCCAGCACCACGCCCGTCAAAATCGTCAGCCCCAGTGACGACGTCACCCCAAAATCCGGGTTGCGCTGCATCGCCGCCCGCAAAATCGGCCCTTTCAGCGCCAGCGTTACCGCGCTGAATACCAGCGCGATCGCCAGCACGTTGGAAATCAGCGCCGTCTCATGCTTGCTGGCGGTGCCAAAATACCCCAGCAGCAAAATCGTCACGATCGTCGCCGGCACACTCCCCGTCGCCAGGCGCCGCACGATCTTCCAGTCGATATTATGGTTGAACCCGTGCACCCCGCTGCCGACCGTCTTGGTCACGGCGGCATACAAAAGATCCGTCCCGACCGCGGTGGAGGGATGAATGCCGAACAGCAAAATCAGCAGCGGTGTCATCAGCGACCCGCCGCCGACCCCCGTCAGCCCCACCAGCAGACCAACAAACAGACCGGAAACAGCGTAAAGCGGGTTGATCAAGAGGTGGGCGTGCATCCGGCGATCTTTACATTTATGTGGCGCGCCGGGTGTTGGCATTAACCAACCATCAAGGCAACGCCGGGCCGCTGACCTATTCCTCGACCCAAATCCGGTCCCGCAGCACCGGCAATTTCCGGCTTTTCCGCCCCGCTTCGTCCAGATGCAGCCAGGTCTGCAGCTGACCCAGCACCACCCGCGTCGCCAGCGCCAGGTCCAACCCCAAAATATAATCCAGCTCGTACCAGTCCAGCCCCTCCAACTCGCCGGAGCCGCCCAGCGCCCCGCTCACCAGCCCGCCCGCCGCCACAAAAAACCGCGCATTGAAACGGATCGGCCGGTCCGCCGGAGTCTCCGCCCGGCACAGATAGTGCAGCCCATCCAGCGCCGGCGGAAAACCCAGCGAAAGCCCGGTCTCCTCCGCCAGTTCCCGTGCCGCCGCGTGGCCCAGCGCGCGCGCCAGTTCCGGTGAGGCGCAACGCGTCAGCGCCGCAAACGTGTCCGGCCGCAGCGGTGACGCGACCGGCGCCAGAAAATCCTCGTCATCCACCCCGCCGCCCGGAAACACCATAAGATTGGGCATGAATTTATGCTTGGCGTGCCGCATCCCCATGAGAATTCTCCAGCTTTGGTTGTCGGGTTGCAGCAAAATCAGGCTGGAGGCGTCGCGCAGGCTGGTCATTGCGTGGGGTTTCCGTCAGTGAGACAAGTTTAGTAATCGACACCACGTCCCAGGTCACGGCGTGACTGAAATTTTTTTGGGGGTTTTTGTATGCGCGCGGTGGTGTTTGACCTGGACGGCACGCTGATCGATTCCCTGCCCGACATCGCCTCCTCGGTAAACGTCTCACTGGCCCGCCGCGGCTTCGCCCCGCTGCCGGCGCGCGACATCGAGCGCATGATCGGCGACGGCGCCAAGGTGCTGCTCACAAAGGCCTTCGCCGCGCGAGGCTCGGAGATGACCGAGGCCGACCTCGAGGAATTCGTCGCCTACTACACCATCCACGCCGCCGACGAGACCGCGCCCTACCCCGGCATCCCCGAAACCCTCGCCGCCTTGCGCGCGGCCGGCCACAAACTCGGCGTCTGCACCAACAAGCCGGAGGTCGCCGCCCGGGAAGTTTTGTCCCTGCTCAATCTGGAAGCCTATTTCGACGTCATCACCGGCGGCGACGCCACACCCTTCCGCAAGCCCGACCCCCGCCACCTCGCGGCCACCATCGCCGCACTCGGCGGCGGCCCGGCGGTGATGATCGGCGACCACCACAACGACATCGCCGCCGCCGCTGGCTGCAACATCCCCGCCATCTTCGCCGCCTGGGGCTACGGCGCCGCCGAATGCCCCTACATCGCCCGTCACCCCAACGAATTGCCGGGGATTATCAAGGAGATGAATTAAGAAAGCAGTTACTTTTTTGAAAAAAAGTAACCAAAAAACTTTTGATTCCCAAGGCGTCGCGTGGCCAGGGGACCGCCCGCCCCACGTCATGCCAGCGCATGCTGGCATCCACGGCTTCTCCTGCAACATCATGAACATCGGCCCCGCCAAGGGTTGACGCCAGCGCCCAAAAAGCCCATTTGGCAATCAGGACCAACTTAGTCCACAATCGGGAACCAAAACCTCAATTATGCTTAGACTATCCCGCCTCACCGATTACGCCGTTGTCGCCCTGGTCCGGCTAGGGCGCAGTGACGGCGTCGCCACCACCCCCGGCATCGCCGCCGCCATCGGTATCCCGGAACCCACGGTCGCGAAAGTCCTCAAAGCCCTCACCTGCGCCGGCCTGGTGCTCTCCACCCGCGGCGCCCACGGCGGCTACCGCCTCAGCCGGCCGCTCGCCGGCATCTCCATCGCCGAGGTCATCGTCGCCATCGACGGCCCCATCGCGCTGACCAGCTGCGTGGACGGCGCCGTGGGCTGCGAAAGCCAGTCCCTCTGCCCGATGGCCGGCCGCTGGGACCCGGTGAACAGCGCCATCCGCGACGCCCTCACCAACATCACCCTGGCCGACATGGAAGACGCCGCCATTCCCCGCGCCTTCCGCGTCGCCGCCCCAGTTCCCGTGAACGAGGAAATCTAATGCCCGCCGTCGTCGAAACCCGCGAAACCGTCGAAAACCTCAACGCCCAGAAATACAAATACGGTTTCACCACCGACATCGCGATGGACGCCTTCCCCAAAGGCCTGAACGAGGACATCGTCCGCCTGATCTCCGCCAAGAAGCAGGAGCCCGAATGGCTGCTCGCCTGGCGCCTGAAAGCCTATGCGATGTGGCTGAAAATGGATGAACCGGACTGGGCGCGCGTAACGCACCCGGCGATCGACTACGACGACCTGTACTACTACGCCGCCCCCTCCGGCCCGGCGCCCAAATCGTTGGAAGACGTCGATCCCAGCCTGCTCAACATGTACGAAAAACTCGGCATCCCCCTCAACGAACGCGCCGCCCTCGCCGGCGTCGCCGTGGACGCGGTGTTCGACTCCGTCTCCGTCGCCACCACTTTTCGGAAAACCCTCGCGGAATCTGGTGTCATCTTCTGCCCGATCTCCGAAGCCGTCCACCACCACCCCGAACTCATCCAAAAATACCTCGGCTCCGTGGTCCCCGCCGGCGACAATTTCTTCGCCGCCCTCAACTCCGCCGTCTTCTCCGACGGCAGCTTCGTCTTCATCCCCAAGGGCGTGCGCTGCCCGATGGAACTTTCCACCTATTTCCGCATCAACGCCCGCAACACCGGCCAGTTCGAGCGCACCCTCATCATCGCCGAGGAAGGCGCCTCCGTCTCGTACCTCGAAGGCTGCACCGCCCCGATGCGCGACGAAAACCAGCTGCACGCCGCGGTGGTGGAACTCGTCGCCCTGGACGACGCCAAAATCAAATACTCCACCGTGCAAAACTGGTACCCCGGCGACGAAAACGGCAAAGGCGGCATCTACAACTTCGTCACCAAACGCGGCGCCTGCCGCGGCGCCCGCAGCAAAATTTCCTGGACGCAGGTCGAAACCGGCTCCGCCATCACCTG
>PLFB01000100.1 GCA_003137135.1 Acetobacteraceae bacterium | reverse complement strand
TGCAGGACCCGCCGGAACTGATCGCGGAGATGGTGGCGGCGTGGCGCGGCGGGGCGGAGATGGTGCTGGCTAGGCGCAGCGACCGCTCCAGCGACGGGATTCTCAAGCGCGAGACCGCGAAATGGTTTTATGCGCTGCATAATCGGCTCTCAAAAACCAAAATTCCGGTGAATGTGGGGGATTTNNATGAAGGGGCTGTTCGCCTGGGTGGGGTTTCGCACCGTGACGATTGACTATGTGCGGGCCGAACGGGCGGCCGGCGCGACGAAATTTTCGGGGCTGGCGCTGTGGAATTTCGCGCTGGAGGGGCTGACGAGTTTCTCCACCACGCCGCTGAAAATCTGGACGTATCTGGGGGCGGCGAGCGCGCTGGCCACCGGCGCGTATGGCGTGTTCATCATCGTGCATACCATCCTGCTCGGCAACCGTGTGCCTGGTTATGCCTCGCTGTTCACCGCGGTGATGTTTTTCGGCAGCGTGCAACTGATGAGCATTGGGCTGCTGGGCGAATATATCGGGCGGATTTATATCGAATCCAAGCAGCGCCCCACCTACATCGTGCGCAAGTCCTATGGGGGCAAAGGTGGAGGCTGAAGCCTATGCCGGCATGGCGGTTTCGGAAGGCCGGCATTGGTGGTTTCGCGGGCGCCGCCGCGTGCTGGCGGCGGTGATCGGGCGGCTTGCGTTGCCGCGGGCGGCGCGGATTTTGGAGCTGGGATCGGGCACCGGCGGCAATTTCGAGATGCTGGCGCGGCACGGCCGCGTGACGGCGGTGGAGATGAATGAATGGGCGCGCGCCGCCTCGCTGCGCAAGGCCACGCCGGTGCTGGATGTGCGGTCCGGCCGTCTGCCCGCGGGGTTGGCGCTGGACGGCGAGACTTTTGATCTGGTCTGCGCGTTCGACGTGCTCGAGCATGTCGAGGAGGACGAGGCGTCGCTGCGCACGATCCGCGACTGCCTCGCCCCCGATGGCGCCGCCATCATTACCGTGCCGGCTTTCCGCTGGCTGTGGAGCCCGCATGACGAGCGCCTGCACCATAAGCGGCGCTACGGCCGGGCCGAATTGCGCGGCAAGATTCTGGACGCCGGGCTGGTGACCGAAAAACTGACCTATTACAACGTGCTGCTGTTCCCCGCCGCGGTCATGGCCCGGATTTTTGACCGGCTGACGCGCCGGAAGCGGACCACCGGGGACGCCGATCTGCCGGGCTTTCTGAATGACATTTTGGCCTTCCTGTTCGGCTGCGAGCGGCATCTGATCGGCGCGATGAATTTTCCGGTCGGACTGTCGCTACTCGCAATCGTCCGGCGGCCCGGCATGGCGGCGGCCTCGCAAAGCCCGCCGGCGGACACAAGTAAGAGTGTAATGGTTGCGGGTTGAGCCAGTTTTAGGAGGAGTTTAGTCATGAGCCGTCAGAGCGTGATTTTGAAGTCGCGGCCGGTGGGCGCGCCGAAACCGGGGAATTTCGAGCTGGTGGAGCAGAAAATGCCGCTGCCGGGACCGGGAGAGGTGCTGACGCGGACGATTTTTCTGTCACTCGACCCGTATATGCGGGGCCGGATTTCGGGCCGCGCTTCCTACGCGGCGCCAATCCCGGAGGGCGGGGACATGATGGGCGAAACGGTGGGCGAGGTGCTGGCCAGCCACGACGCCGCATTCGAGCCGGGGGATATCGTGGTCGGCGCGTATGGCTGGGCGACCCATGTGGTCACGCCTGGCGCGCGGCTGACCAAGATCGCGCCGCCGGCGGGGGTGCCGCTTTCGGCCTATCTGGGTGTGCTGGGGATGCCGGGGGTGACGGCGTATTCGGCGATGACGGATATCGGACAGGTCCAGCCGGGCGAGACGGTGGTGATTTCCGCGGCCTCCGGCGCGGTGGGGTCGGTGGCGGGGCAACTGGCGAAGCGGGCGGGGGGCAAGGTGATCGGCGTCGCCGGCGGGGCGGATAAATGTCTGTTCGTGCAGGAGACGCTGGGGTTCGACGCGTGCATCGACCATCGGGCCGGAAGTCTGGAGACCGAGCTGGACGTGTTCTGCCCGGAGGGGATCGACGTGTATTTCGAAAATGTCGGCGGCGCGCTGCAGAAGGCGGTGTGGCCGCGGCTAAAGGTGTTTGCGCGGATGATCATGTGCGGGATGGTGGCCGAATATAACGCCGCCGCGCCGGAGCCTGGGCCGAGCCTGATGGCGGTGGTGGCGAAACGGCTGCGGGTGGAAGGGCTGATCGTGAGCGACAAGCCGCACCGCTTCGCGGAATGGCGGGCGCTGGCGGCGCCGTGGGTGGCGGATGGGAGCCTGAAATACCGCGAGGACGTGGTGGATGGGCTGGAAAACGCGTCGGCGGCATTTATCGGGCTGCTGGAGGGGCGTAATTTTGGCAAGCTGCTGGTTCGGGTGGGGCCGGATGCTATATAAGGAAGGGAAGAAAGAAGCGCTTTTTTGAAAAAAAGCGCGAAAAAACTTTTGATTCCCCCGGCTGTTGAGCGGCCATAGTTTGGCCGCTCAACAGCCGGGGGAATCAAAAGTTTTTTGCCGAGGTCGCGGGCGACTGCTTTTTTTCAAAAAAGACGTGCTTGCTTTTTCTTTTGTGGAGGGGACTTTTTTGATGCGTGTCAGTGTAATTCAAATGTCCCCCAGCGCGGACAAGGCGGAGAATATAGGCCAGGCGCAAGCGCTGCTGGACGGCGCGATCGCCGCCGGCCGGCCGGATTTGGTGGCGCTGCCGGAGGTTTGGACCTGCCTGGGCGGCGGGGCGGCGGAAAAAACCGCGGCGGCGGAGCCGCTGCCGGCGTTCGGCAGCGGCGAGCGCGGCGGCGAGGCGTACGAGTTTTTACGCCAGGTGGCGCTGGGCAACCAGATTTTCGTGCATGGCGGCTCGATGGGGGAACTGGATGGCGGCAAGCTGTACAATACCACCGTGGTGTTCGGGCCGGATGGGGCGGAGCGCGGGAGATACCGGAAAATCCATATGTTCGACATCGTGACGCCGGATGGGCAAGGTTATCGAGAGAGCGAGACTTTTGGCGCTGGTACGGAAATTGTGAACGTGGATATGAACGGCTTCAATGTCGGGCTGGCGATCTGTTATGATTTGCGGTTTCCGGAATTGTTTCATGCGCTGCGCAAGAAGAACGTTGACCTGATCGTGCTGCCTTCCGCGTTCACGCTGCAGACCGGCAAGGACCACTGGGAGATTCTTTTGCGCGCGCGGGCGATTGAGACACAGACCTGGTTCGCGGCGCCGGCCTGCTATGGCCCGCATAAGGACGGCGTTGGCGGGACGCGCTACACCTACGGGCATTCGATGATCGTGGACCCGTGGGGGCATGTGGTGGCGCAGGCCTCCGACGGGCTGGGCTGGGCGTCCGCCACCGTGGACAAGACGTTTATGGCGCGGGTGCGGGCGGACATGCCGGTGCTTGAACATCACCGTTTAGCTTGAACGCATCGCCCGCCAGAAATGTGGCGTTTGTGGCGGCGCAGACCGAGATCGCGCAGACCGCGCGCAACCGGCTGACGGCGATTTATGGCGACACGACGCCGGAGAATTCCGAGGTGATCGTGGCGCTGGGCGGCGACGGGCTGATGCTGGAATGCCTGCACCGCGTGCTGGGGACGACCAAGCCGGTTTATGGGATGAACTGCGGGTCGGTCGGATTCATGATGAACGAGTTCGCCGAGGGCGATTTGCACCAGCGGCTGGAGCGGGCGCAGCCGAGCATTTTGCATCCGCTGCGGATGCACGCGATCACGGCCTCCGGCGTGGTAGAGGAGGCGGTGGCGCTGAACGACGTGTTCTTGTTCCGGCAGTTGCGGCAGGCGGCGAAAATACGGATCACGGTGGATCATCGGGAACGTCTGGCGGAGCTGATTTGCGATGGGGTGCTGATTTCGACGCCGGCGGGCTCGACGGCGTATAATTTGTCGGCGCACGGGCCGATTATACCGCTGAGTGCCAATTTGCTGCCGCTGACGCCGATTTCGGCGTTCCGGCCGCGGCGCTGGCGCGGCGCGCTGCTGCCTTCGACGGTGGACGTGCTGTTCGAGATTCTGGAGGCGGATAAGCGGCCGGTGGCGGCGGTAGCGGATTTCACCGAGGTGCGGGACGTGGTTTCGGTGGCGGTGAGCGAGGACCGGAGCATCTCGGCAACCGTGCTGTTTGACCCCGATAGGGCGCTTTCGGAGCGGATTATTACGGAGCAGTTTACGGTGTGAGTTTGTTGACAGAGACCGGCACCGGGGCGCAGGATTTTGGGAATGGTTGAACTGACTGACGAAGAATTACTGGAGATCGGACGGGAGGCGGCGGCTGACATTTTGGGCGCGCCGGCGGTGGTCGATTTGCGGGTGAAGCCGAGGCTCGACCAGGACGGTAAGATCGTTTACGACTACATTTTTGTGATCGACCGGGAACAGGCCGTGAATTACCGGCCTGGCCACGTGATGATCGATATCGGACTTGGGATACGGGACAAGCTTTGGGCCAGGGGCGATGAAACTTTTCCGGTTTTGAGGATTACCAGCCCCGAGGAATGGCGCTCGGGCGCGCTTGCCTGATCCGGCCGAGTTGCTGAATGTCGCGCGGCAGCTGGCTGGCAGCTCGCCGGATGCTAACGACGCGCAGTTGAGGCGGGCGGTTTCGACGGCCTATTATGCGGTGTTCCACAAGATTTTGCGCATGGCGGCGAATCGTTTTGCAGGCGAGGCGCAGGGCCAGACGGCGGCTTACCGCTTGCTATATCGCGGGTTCGACCATAGCAGGGTTAACGAGGTCTGCCGGGCAATTGACAAGCCACTGATGAGCAAGGCGTTTCAGCAGTCTCTCGTCAGGCCGGCGGTGAGTTTGCAAATGCGCCGGTTTGCCAATGCCTTCTGTGTTCTTCGCGATGCGAGGCACCTCGCGGATTACGATCCCTCTCACCGGCTGGAGCGGGTCGTGGTGGATGGGATGGTCCTGATGGCGGAAATGGCGATGGCGGCATTGGACGCGGTCGAGGCGGAGGAACTGGCGGATGTCCTCGCGCTGATGATTGTGAAGACGAGGACGTAAGAACGAACGGGGAGGAAGGAGCAAGACATGTATTACGAACCGGGCGCCACCGATCATGGTTTGCCGTTTGATCCGTTCAAATCCTGCGTGGTGCCGCGGCCGATTGGGTGGATTTCCACCGTAGGCGCCGACGGCGTGGATAATCTGGCGCCATTCAGCCAGTTTCAGAATGTCGGGTTCGACCCGCCGATCGTGATGTTTTCGGCCAATCAGGACTCTACAGGCCGCCGCAAGGATAGCGTGGCGAACGCCGAGGCGATGGGGGAGTTTGTCTGGAACATGGCGACCTACGCGCTGCGCGAGGCGGTGAATGTCTGTTCCGAGGAATTGCCCGCGCATGTCGATGAGTTTGAGCGGGCGGGGCTGACGAAAGCGGCGTCCCGGCTGGTGCGGCCGAAACGCGTTGCGGAATCGCCGGTGCAGTTTGAGTGCCGTGTGCTGCAGACCGTGCGGCTGCCGGGCAATGGCGTGATGGGGACGGTCGATGTGGTGTTTGGGCGGGTGCTGGCGATCCATGTCGCGGATGAGGTAATCCGGGACGGCAAGATCGATATCGCGGCGATCCGGCCGCTCGCGCGGCTGGGGTATTATGACTATACCTGCGTGGAAAAGGTGTTTTCCATGGCGCCGCCTGGCCGGAACGTGGCGATCGCGGCGGGGCTGGAAGGCTCGCCGCGCAAGGCGGCGCAGGCATTAGGGAAATGAGGACATACTAACCCACCGGCCGACTCGTCCGCTATTTCGAGGTCTGCCATTGCTGCTTTTCATCGTGGATGTCTTCGACGCTGCCATACCAGCGGGTAATTTCCCCCGACGGCGCAAAACGGGGTGACCCCCGAGAGCGCATCCATCGCCATTCGCCGTCAACGCTCAGTATCCGGTATTCAATATCAATCGCTTCGCCGGTTCGCAAAGCGAGCCTCATGGCCCTGATCGTTGGCTCGAGATCTTCGACGTGTAACGCCTCCAGCCAGCGCAGATTGCGGATCCGGTCTTTCCCCACCGGTATGGTCTGAACCCAGCGTGAACTGGTCTGCAGGTCATTGCCCTCCGCATCCATGACCCACGGCATTTCAGGATTCACATTGAAGCCGAACGGCTCAGGGTCAGCCTCCCGGCTAAGCGGCGCGTCGTTCGATATCCTATGCTGGGTGACGTCCAGCACGGAGATGGAGATCCCGATGACCTCGTCAGCTTCGTCCCATGCCGGCTGATACGACGCAAATAGCGCCTTGTCCCCGTCGCCGGGCGCGGCGCCGGGGCGTATCAGCGTCACCCCCAGAATCGCCTCACCCGCCAGCGCGCGGACGAGAAAGGGTTCATAGATGGGAAACCACTGCGGATAAATCTCTTCCACGGTTCGCCCAATATGCGATGAGATCGGCACACCGTTCATCTCCGCCAGGCGTTTATTAAGGCTTATATAGCGCAGGTTATGATCCAGAAAGCATAGACCCACGGGCGCGCCGTCATAGATCGCCTGCAACTGCGCGAGGCGAAGGCTGGGCAGCGCCTCCAGGCTGGAAGTTGCCCAGTCGTCTCCCGGCGTGCTCAGCGCCAGGAGCATGGGAGTCGGCTCGGCTTCAATCATGCCGGCGATGTGCTCGCCGGCCTGCGCCTTCCCGTAACGCCAGCCCTGGCCAAGCTCGCAGCCCAGCCAGACCAGCATGTTGGTCTGCTCCTCCGTTTCCACGCCTTCGGCAATCATCTCCAAATTGAGGCTCTGTCCCAAACCGATGATCGCGGCCACAATTTTACGGCTTTCACGCCGGGTCGTCATGCCGCTGACAAAGCTCCGGTCAATCTTAAGCTGGTCAAATTGCAACGACAGCAGATGGCGAAGGTTGGAGTATCCCGTCCCGAAATCATCGAGCGCGAGTTTACACCCCAGCGCTTTCAGTTCGCCGGCAACCCGCCGCGCCGTCTCCAGATCATGGTTCAGCACGCTTTCGGTAATTTCAATGATCAGGCGGGATGGGGAAAAGCCCGTGGCCGCCGTGATCTTTTGAATTTGTAAGGGCAGCCTCGAATCGCGAAACTGAACCGACGACACATTCACGGCCAGTGTCAGTTCGTTCGATAAGAGGTGCGAACTCTGAAACGCCTTTTGGCAAATCTGCCCGGTCAAGTCCTCGATCAGGCCATTCTCCTCCGCCAGCGAGATGAAATTGTCCGGCAGAATCGGACCAGCCTCGGGATGATTCCAACGCGCCAGGACCTCGAAGCCCTTGAGATTGCCGGTACGAAGATCAACCAAAGGTTGAAAGAAAGGCACGATTTCATCTTTTTCCAGGGCAGAAACGACATCTGGCAGCGCTGTGAGCATGTGTGCCTCTTGGCTTCAGGAAGACATGGTGGCCGGGAGACCGACGTAGGCGTCACCAGCCGTCCAGGTCTGAAAGGCGGGCGGTTAGATGATGACCGATGGATCAACGTGAAGTAGAACGAAAAGGCGAGGGATTACAATGTTATTCATCTTTAGCTAGTTTTTCGATTGCGACGATTCAAGAACTGTAACGATAGCGGCCGCTTGTGAGCGAAAAATTTCGCGGGCGAGGAGTCCGCTTGATTGTGCCGGAGGCGTTGGGTAGGCAGGGCCATGGCCAAGCATTATTACACCGTGACGTGGGACCAGTTGCACCGGGACGCCAAGGCGCTGGCGTGGCGGCTGCATGAGAAGGGGCCGTGGACGGGGATTGTGGCCGTGACGCGGGGTGGGTTGATCCCGGCGGCGATTATCGCGCGCGAATTGGAGTGCCGGCTGATCGAGAGTGTTTCGATCGTGACCTATGATGAGGAGAACCGGGGGGAGCCGGTGGTGACCAAGCATCCGGTGGCGGCCGGCGATGGGACGGGCTTTTTGATCGTGGATGATCTGGTGGATTCCGGGGCGACGGCGAAGGTGGTGCGGCATTTGCTGCCGAAGGCGCATTTCGCGACCGTCTACGCCAAGCCGGCCGGCAAGGCGCAGGTTGATACATTCATTACCGAAGTCAGCCAGGATACCTGGATTTTGTTTCCCTGGGATACCGAGCCGCAGTTCATCGCGCCGCTGGCGCGCAAGCCATAGACAGTCGTCAGTGGTCAGTCATCAGTGGTGGTGCTGGCTTAATCCAGCCTTGGTTCCGTGCGCCGCGGCGGGCGCTGCGGCAGGCGGGTTAGTTTGTCGCGGGGCTCCGACATGGGGCTGAGCGGCGCCGGCGCCACGGGGCGGAAGGTAGGCGGTGGCTGCGGCGCGGGCTCCGGCGGGCGGGCGGGTTTGGTGCGGGAAAAATTGGGGAATTCGTAGGGGTCTTCCTCCAGCGTGCGGTTTCCCCGCGCGGGTTTGCGGTTGGCGAGCTGGCGCAGTTCTTCCTGAATGTCTTCGAGCTGGCTTTCCAGCCTGTCGAACCGGTGTTTCAGGCCAAACGTGCTGAACGGCATGATGAGGACCAGCAGCGCGTAGAGCAGGACGGGGACGGCGAGCAGCAAAAAGGCCCAGGGCGGGAGCCATGCCGGCAGGGTAAAGGGCAGCGTGAGGTTCATGCCCGATTAGTGCCGGAAGTGGCGCATATTTGTAAACACCATGGTCACGCCCGCCGCGTTGGCGGCGGCGATCACCTCGTCGTCGCGGATCGAGCCGCCGGGCTGGATCACCGCGGTGGCGCCGGCGGCAACGGCAGCTTCCAACCCGTCGGCGAAGGGGAAGAACGCGTC
>PLFB01000192.1 GCA_003137135.1 Acetobacteraceae bacterium | reverse complement strand
GAGGCGCTCGACCTCGGGCCCGACGGCACGCCGATGTTCATCAAAGGCAGCCATTTGCGCACGTCGTTTTGCAAAGTCTGGCGCATGCTCGGCTATATTCCACGGGAGCCTTATGGTTACGCGCATCCCGGCTACGCCTGGGCCGCCCGCCGCTCGACGCTCGACGCGCTTGGCGGCCTGCTGGAAACCTGCGGCCTCGGCGCCGCGGACCACCAGATGGCGATGGCGATGATCGGCCAAGTCGGCAACGCCATCCACGGCGAAACCACCGCCGACTACCAGGCGCAGATTCGCGCCTGGGCGCAGCGCGCGGATGCCGCGGTGGCGGGTAAGATCGGCTTCTGTCAGGGCGTGATCGAGCACCATTTTCATGGCGAAAAAGGCAAGCGCCAATACCATGGCCGCTGGCAGGTTCTGGTGGAACACGGCTTCGCGCCGACCACCGACCTGCGCCGGAACACCTATGGCGTGATCGAATTCGCCGGCAACAAACCGGCGCTGGAAATCGATGTTGACCGGTATTTTCGGCAGCGCGATGAGGACCAGAATGTCTTGTTGAATTAGAGCTTGATTGGTTTGGCGGGAGTCGAGGGAGCAGCAAGCGGTCGCTTTTTTGAAAAAAAGCTCCGCAAAAAACTTCTTCTGCCCACGGCATTTGAGGGGCCATACTTTGGCCGCTCGACAGCAAGTCAAAATCAAAAGTTTTTTACGGAGCTTTTTTTCAAAAAAGCGACCGCTTGCTTAACGTCACTTCAAGTAACCAAGCTCTAATCTTTAAAACAAACTCTTTTTGACTTACCGGATAACGCGCAAACGGCGCCCTCAAACCGCCAGGCTCGCCACCCACGCCGCCGCCACACCGGCCGCGATGCTCAGCCCCAGATTCCGGAAACACGCCATCACCACCAGGGTCGCCGCCGCGCCAGCCCAGTTGCGCGCCGGCCCAACCAGCAGCGCCGGCAACACATAAGCGGCGAAAATACAGCCGGGTAAATGCGCCAGCGCTTTGCGCAGCCAGGGCGACGGCGTCATGCGCGAAAACAAAAAATACCCCCCGCACCGGCACAACAGCGTCACAACCGCCATCGCCGCAATCGCCCACAGGGTGGAGGCATTGTCAAACATGCCTGGTTTCCATCACGGCGCCCGTCACGCATCCGGCCAGCGCGCCCCCGACAATATACCACGAGGTATGCGGCAGAACCTGCGCCAGCAGCACCGCCGTCACCCCCGCCACCGCCCAAGGCAGCGCATCCCCCAGACCGCGCCATAGCGGCACCAGCAGCGCGATAAACGCCGCCAGCGCGCCAAAAAACAGCGGATGATGCGGCGGCAGATTCAGCGCGCTCGCGCACAAAAACCCCATTGTGCTCGCGATCATCCAGCCAAACCAAAGCGGCAGACTCAGCCCCACGAACAGCGCCACGTCCCGCCCGCCCTTGCGCATATCCGTCACGGACAGCGCCCACGCATGATCCACCAGCAAAGCGAGACTTGCGTAGCGCGCCACCGGCCGCAGCCCGGCCAGCCACGGTGCCAGCACCGGCCCCATCAGCGCGAACCGCATATTCACCACCAGCGCCGCGAACGCCGCCGCCAGCACCGGCGCCGGATGCGTCCAGTTCGCCAGCGCCACCAACTGGCTGGCCCCGGCATAAACCAACCCGTTCATCAACATGCAGTCGCCCAGCGTCAGCCCGTGCCGCTGCGTGATCAGCCCGGTCACGAATCCAAACGGCGACAGCCCCGCTACCAGCGGCATCGCCTGCCACATCCCCCGCCGCAGCGCCGCCCCCGTAAAAACGATGTTTGTCATCCCCCGGTGATGCCATCCGCGCCCACCACCAGCTAGCCGCAAAAACTCAAAGCAGGGCACAACTCTTGCCAGCCCCGGCGCCATTCGCTAACCAAAACATCAGATGACGGTGGCCCGAAAGGGCTGAAACGGGAATGCGGGTCCAAACCGCAGCTGCCCCCGCAACTGTAAACGGCGAGCGTCTTGCCAAAAACCATTGCCCGCAAGGGTGAGAAGGCGGCCAGACGCGACGACCCGCAGCCAGGAGACCGGCCGCCATCCAGACATTTGCGCGCGGATGGGCGGGGTGCACCATGCGCGAAGGGGAGAGCCCGAGCCTCTGTCGCCGTTTCTTTGGCCGCGCGCCGCCAGGCGCACGGCTTGGCAGGAGGCTCAGATGCCCTGTTCCAAACCAACCGCAATCTTGCTGCTGGGTACCACGCTCTGCGCCGCCCCCGCCTGCGCGCAGGAGGATGTGCAACTCCCCCAGGTCACCGTCACCGCCACCGGCGTGCCCACGGTGCTGCCAAAAATCCCCGCCGGCGTCACGATCATTACCGAGGCCGAAATCCAGGCCCGCGGCTACACCACCCTCGCGCAAGCCCTCTCCGCCGTCCCCGGCCTCGGCGTCGTGCAGTCCGGCGGCGACGGCGGCACCGCCAGCGTTTTCATCCGCGGCACCAATTCCGAGGACGTTCTGGTGCTGATCGACGGCGTCCCCGCCAACGACCCTTCCATCGCCAACGGCGCCTTCAATTTCGGCGAGGACACGCTCGCCGATGTGGACCGCATTGAGGTGGTGCGCGGCCCGATGTCCGGCATCTACGGTTCCGGCGCCATCGGCGGCGTCATCAATATCATCACGCTGCAGGGCGCCGGCAAACCCCACGCCTCTCTCACCCTCGCCGGCGGTTTCCCCAGCCAAGGCCAAGGAAGTGCGGCCATCTCCGGCGCCACCGGCCCGTTCGACTACGCCCTCACCGGCAGCCTCGACGAAGCATCCGGCTTTGACGACACCGCCAAGCGCCTGTCCGTTTACAGTGGCAACAAAGACCCCTTCCGCTCCAAAACCGCCAGCGCCAATCTAGGCTACTCTCCCACCACAGGCACGCGCTTTTACCTCATCCTGCGCGCCCGCCAGTCCGACAGCGGTTACCCCGACCTCGGCTACCCGATTTTTGACGACCCCAACGAGTTCGCCTACGACAAAAACCTTTTTGGCAAACTTGGGCTGAAATCCGAGCTTTTCGCCGGCCTCCTCACCACCGAATTTTTCATCGCCCGCGTCGAAGATTTCCGGCGCTATTCCAACCTTTTGGACGCGAACGACCCCAATTTCGCCGCCGCCAACGACCACTACAACGGCTACCGCAACGATATGCAGTGGAACAACACCATCCACCTGCCCAACGCCGGCCCATCCGAAAACGCCTCTGTCTTGCTCGGCGCCGAGTATCTGGAAGACACCGCCCGCGAAAACGTCAACGAAAACGGCTTTACGGAATTCGTCAGCGCCAGCCAGCATGCCTGGGCCGGCCACGTCGCCGCCCAGACCACGCTCTTCCAGAACCTCACTCTCACCACGGCGCTGCGCGACGACTCCGTCACCTCCTTCGGCAGCGCCCTCACCGGCCGCGGCGGCGCCGTCCTCGCCATCCCCGCGGCGGACATGAATGTAAAAGCCGCCTACGGCACGTCGTTCCTCGCGCCCTCGCTCTTCGACCTCTACGGCGTCGACAATTTCGGCTACCAGGGCAACCCCAACCTCAAGCCCGAAACCGGCGCCGGCTTCGAAGCCGGGCCGGAATTTTTCGTCCCCTCCTTCGGCCGGCCGAATTTCGCCGACCTCTCAGCCACGTATTTCCACAACAACATCCGCAACCTCATCGCCACCACGCCCGATTTCTCCTCCGAGGAAAACATCGGCCAGGTCCGCATCAACGGCGTCGAAACGCAAGCCGTCCTCACCCCATCCTCCTGGCTTTCGGCCGACCTCACCTACACCTACACCGACGCGCGCGACGTCGCCTCGAACTCCCTGCTGCTCCGCCGCCCCGAAAACACCGGCAGCGCCACCCTCACCCTCACCCCCATCCCGTCATTCACCCTCACCCCGCAGATCACCTATATCGGCCGTTTTGACGACTATCTCTACGCCGACAACGGCTACCCCACCGGCACCGGTCCGGGAAAACCAGGCACCATCGTCAACCTCACCGCCACCTACGCCGCCTCCGCCAAACTCGCCCTGTTCGTGGACGCCAAAAACCTCTTCAACTCCGCCTTCGAACCGGTAAACGGCCTGCAAATCCCGGGCGCCTCGGTGTTATTCGGCGTCCGCGCCACCGCCCCGTAAAGCCAGCACCGCGCGTTTGAAAACACCGCGCGATGGCCACCGGCCAAACAATGTAGTCTCACTGGGGTTTGCCTGGCATCGGATGGCGGCCGCCTTGCGCATTTGCCACGCCTTGAAGTAACGGCGTTGCCTTGGCGAAAGTGATGAGAATGGCGAGCAGGATTCTGGCCAGGTTGAGCCAAACAAACTCGCGCGCGAGGCAAACCACGAAATAGGCGGGGCCAGGGATGGCATCGGCTAAGTCTATCCCGTAGGCGGCATCGATATAGGTGGGGTCTATCCAGAACAGCAACGCGCCATTCCACATCAGCGGCACGATCGAGATGGCCGTGTACGCGATCGTTCTGCGCAGCCGAGGATCGGAAATGTGGCGGCGCAGCGTGAGTACGCCGCTGAGGACGATGAGCAGGTAAATGCCGCGATAACCGACACTTTGCCCAAAGACGTAGCAGCCGCAGATGATGAGCGCGCCCGCCACCAGCCAGGTTTGCTCGGCGCGGCTGAGGGCCCGAAAGCCGGTGGCGAGTGCTGGCTTTTCGGCAAGCGTCAGTGCGAAACGGCAGAGCAGGACGGTGAGGCCAAGGCGGAGTATCACGGCGATGGGCGCCGCGGTACGCGCGGAAAGTCCGGTCACGCGGCGCAGACACGCCGCGAAAATCAAAGGAATGTTGTTCAGACCGAAGAAATCGGCGAATGGCGAACCCACGGGAATGTTCGGCATGGCTTCCGCCAGTTCGTGGCGGAAGGTGAGGCAGAAGATCGCGAGCGCGGCGGCGGCGGCGGCGGCAATGGCCACGAAGATGCGCGGTTTTTCGCGCAAAGCCAGGCCGAACAGGATGAACGGATAGTATTTCAACAAGCCGGCGAACAGGAAGATGGCATAGCCGGCCCATCTTCCGGCCGGGCGAATCGCGAGCAGGATCCCAGCGGCGGCGAGCAGATATATCCAAACATCGATATTATTACGCTCCAGCGCAAAACAGACCATGGTTGACGGCACGGCGAGGGCGAGCAGCGTCGCATCCCGCCGGGTACCGGCCGGCGGCAGGAGGGCAAGGGAAAAAATCCAGAGCAGGTCGGTGGCGACGCCGACGGGGATTCTGGCGGCTTGCGAGTTTGGCAGCAACGGCAGCCGCTGCCAAAGCGGCGAGTAGGCCATTCTGTTGGTGGGAATGATGTCGCAGGGCACCGCCTTGTAAACATCGACGCCATGCTGCCAGCACTGTTTCATGGCGTACATGAAGCCGCTGTCGATGAACGGATAGGTCCAGGGTTCCATGCCGGCTTCGGTGAGGAGCCAGAAATAGATATTGAAGTGGTGGATGCAGAGCCACGCCATGACGCCGAACAGCAGCAAACCGGTCAGGCTGGGCACGAAACGAAGCATGCTACAATCCCCGCACCGAAACCTGCCTTGCGCAAGGGTGGCGACTGCGCGCGGTCGTGACCGGCGTTTCAGGCACTCGTCGTTGGCAACGCCGAACGGCGCTCGAAACTCAGCGAACCCCGGCAAAGCGCCGAGGATAAGCCCATGAGCCAGAAGATCAGCAGCCCATAGGTTTTATACGAATGCGCCAGCGTCCACGGCACGTTCATGATGGTGACTTCGTTGCCGCAGGCGATCAGCAGAAAGCCGACGAGCAAGGGCAGACACTGCCGGACCGAAACACGCGCGCGCAAGTCGGCAAGCAACAGACCCAGCGGCAGGAGCATCAGTTCCTCATAATGAATCCAGGACGTCGGCGCCATCAGCAGCATCGCCGGCAGCAGAATTTTGAAGGCATCGCGCGGCGCGCTGGCGCGCGTGAGGACGGCAAAGCTCGCGATCAGAATGATGGCGCAAGCGATGTGGTACAGCAGCGTGGCGGTGGGTACGCTGGTGAACAGCGTTTCGTCCACCGTGACGCCGTTGACGTAGAACCGGTCAAAGAATCCGAGCAGGCTTTGGTTCTCATCCGCGGCCGTGCCGCCGCGCAGGATGGGAAAGATTCTTAGCCAGAATTCCACCTGCAGCGCCCAGCCGCATTTCAACGCGGCGAGGATGGTGTAGAGGCAGATGAATGCCAGAAACGCCGCGACGGATTTGGCCCAGCGCCGGAGCGCGAAATCGGCCATCATCAGCGCCGGATAGACCTTCACGATGGCGCACGAGGCGATGGCGGCGCCGAGTAAAATTTCGGCACGTTCCCCCCTGGTCGCGGCCCAGCAGGCGGCGGTGAACAAAAACAGCAGAACAAATTCCTGCTGCGCGCCCGATAGCGTGTCGATACTGGGTTGCCAGACCATAAAACCAATCGCCAGAACGGCGGCCGGCCAGGTCAAAAGGCGGAGCTTCGCGACTTGCAGCATCAAAATGAACGTAAGGCCGTACAGCAGGAGCGATATGCCGACAAATGTCCAGGCCAGTGTCCGCTGCCCGGCGAACAGACAGTAACTCATCACCACCGCGAGAAACGGCGGATATTTATAATGCGCCGCGAACGGGGTGCTCAGCAGACCCTTGATGTCGTACGGGTCGTGGCCGCCGGCGATCGCCTGGGCCGCGGCGCACACCACATGGAAGTCCGTGAAGTCGGGAAATTCGAACACCCCATAAAGCTGCCAGGCAAACCATAAGGCGGCGAGCAGCAGGGCAATGATCAGGCCAACGGCCTTGAACCGCCTGGCGGCTGCCATGTCCCGCATCTTGCGATCTAGCTCGCCTGCATCCGCGGCGGCGACTGTTTTGTGACCGTTACGAGACCGAGGAGCCAGAACAGCAGGATGCCGAAGAATTTGTAGGACTGGATTAAACCGGACGCGGTATTCAGCACGTCATCCTCGTCGCCCAGCGCCACCAGCAGCGTCGCCAGGCCAAAGGGCAGCCAGAAGGCCAGGGATGTCTGCCGGCTGCACGGCCCGAGCAGCAAACCGAACGGCAGCAGCAGGACCTGTTCATAGTAGATCCAGGAATCCGGCGTCATCATCACCATCGCGGGCAGCAGGATTTTGAAGCCGTCGCGCGGATCCGCCGACCTGAAAAGTGCCGCGGCGCTGACCGCCACGACTGCCGCGCAGGCGGCATGATACAGCGCGGACGCCAGCGGCATCACCGCGGCGCGCGCCCAGTCGGCGGTTGCGCCATTGACGAAGAGCCGCATGAAAAACGCCAGCAGGCTTTGATTATTGGGATACGCCGTGGCGCCGGAGAGTGTGGGCAGAACCCCGAACCAGAATTCGCGCTGCAGCCCGAACCAGCTCAGGCGAATCGAGATCACCGTGAGTGCCGCGAACGCGGCGGCGAATGCGGCAATCGACATCCAGCGCCGCCGTAACAAAAAATCCAGCAGGAAAAACGCCGGATAGATTTTGATGATCGCGCATAAGGCGATGCAGGAGCCGGCTACGGTGTGGCGGACGGGCGAGCTTGTGGCGGCCCAGCAGGCCATCGTGAAGAGCAGGAGAATCAGGTATTCCTGTTGCCCTTCCTGGATGGTTTGAATGCTGGGCAGCCAGCCGAAAAACGCGATGGCGAGCACGCCGGACTTGATGGAGACGAGTTTGAGGCCATCGATTCCGAGGATCATGATGAAAGTGACAGCATAGAATACCAGCGAAGCCGCCATCCACAAATTGGCAAGACCCGGCGAGCCGGCGATCAGTCCAAGCCGCATGACGCTGCCCACGAAGGGCGGATATTTATAGAGCTCATCGAAGGGCGTGCGCTTCATGGCGGCGATGTCGTAGGGGTCGAGGCCGGCCCTGATGCGCGCGGCGGCGCTGCTGACGACTTGAAAATCCAGGTGTTCGCCAGGCGTCGCGAAGGCCTGTTCAACCTGGTAGGCAAACCAGACGGCGCTGAGCACCAGAACGGTCAGCACAACGGCCGCCGCGACCGTAGGGATTTCGCGCATCAAAGCCATTGTAGATGGCGGATAAGTGCGCGTCCATCCCGCAAAACCATGGGGTGTGGCGTTGCAATGGGGCACTCTCGTTAGCGGCGGAATCCGAAACCTTAACATGGTACAAACAAAAAAACGGGCGCCTCCCGGCGCCCGTTTCTTCCCAGAAATGCAGCCTCTTTCTTGTCTTAGAAGATCTTGAAGACACGAATTTGAATCGACCGTCCCAAAAATCCGCCATGGCCGGCCACGTCATATTCGCCGGTTGCCATGACCTGCACGGTCGGACTCAGGAACATACCGGTGGAAAATCGGAATTCCGAAATATTCGTCCGGTTGCCGGTATCGATGATCACCGGCGCCGCATGCAACGCATAGGTCTGCTTGCCGCCAAATGACTGGAAGAACCCAGGCGCCACGAAAAGGTCATTCGCCGGATTGACGACATAGTTGAAATAAACCCGCGCCTCGTCAGTCGGCTGTTCCCGGTAGGTTGCCGGCGGGCCGCCGGCGCCGCCTGCAAGGTCGCTGGTGTTATTGCTGTAGAAATAGACGTTATCCCAGCCCTCCAGCGCCAGATTGGAACCTTTCGGATCGCCGAACAGGATCTGGTGGAAGCCCACATCAGCCTCATAGGTCGTCAGGTCATTCGAGGGATTGACGATATAGTTCTTATTGAAGCTGCTGATCGGTGGAAAAATCCAGCCGCCGACCGCGACCGAGCGGCCATCGGCGTCGTCATTGATCGGAAACGCGAAGACGCCCAGCAACGGCTGCTGGAAGCCACTCTGCGTTGAAAGCGACGCGCCGCCAACCTTCGCCGGCGTCAGGAATGCATTATACGGCACCACGATCTGCGCGCCCGCCGTCATCCCGGCCAGATCAAAGGTCCGCACATAACGCAGCACCGTCACGTCAAGGCTGAGTTTGGTGTGATTGGTGATGTTGCTGCCATGCGCCGGCGCAAACACCCCAGATCCGACAAAAATGTTATAAAACAGTGCGATGTTGATGTTGGGCGGCAGCCCGATCGAATCGCCCGCCAGCGGGTCGGAGGCGAGGGCCTTGCCGGCGAAGCCCGCCGAAAATGCCATGACCGCGCCAAACAGGCACGCGCGCAAAAACTTACCCTTGTAGGACATGAACCCGTCTCCTCTGTAATGTTTTTGTGACGGACGATTCCGCGCCCGGCACTTGGTTATTATCACGAACCAGTGAGCCGTTTCTGTCAATCATCAGAGCCGCTTAACAAGTTAACAGCCTAAAACTGTTGCCGGTTTGCCACATCGTGCAACGCACAATTTCTTCGCGAAGAGTTTGCCAGGCGCGGCGAAGCCTTGCTAAACATGAACGCTGATCCTCCGGCTGCGATGGGGCGTTTGCATTGTGAGACAGGCCGTCAAGTTCGCGCTCGGCAGCATCGTGGTCGGCGCCAGCGTGCTGGCGCTCAAATTCGCCGGCGCGCGCATCAGCCTCAGCGCCGCGCTGTTTTCGGACGCGCTCGAGTCGCTGGTCAACGTTGCGTCTTCGTTGCTTGCCCTGTACGCCCTGGTGGCCGGCGCCAAGCCCGCCGACCGCCAGCACCCCTACGGCCACGCCAAGGTCGAATTGTTGAGCGCGGTCGCCACCGGCGCCATGATTCTGGTCGCCGCCGTGCTGATCCTGCAACGAGCCTGGTTCGTCTTCCACCACCCGGCACCTTTGGCGGCGCTGGACGGCCGTCTGGGCGCCGGCCTCGCGCTCAACGCCGCCGCCGGCGTGCTCAATCTGCTCTGGGCCATCTCACTCACCCGCATCAGCGCGCGGGCAAAATCACCCGCACTCGCGGCGGACGCGAAGCATCTGTTCGCGGACGTCTTGACGACCATCGGCATCGTCACCGCCCTGGCCTTGGCCGCGCTCTTCCACCACGCCATCTTCGACCCCATCATCGCCGTCGCCATCGCGGTGCAGATCGCGGTGATGGGTCTTTTGACCGTCCTGCAATCCTTGAGCGGCCTGCTGGACGAAGCCCCGCCCCCGGCGATGCGCGCCCGCATCGAGGACCTGGTCCGCGAACACGCCGCCGGCGCGCTGGAGGCGCATGATTTCCGCACCCGCCAGGCCGGCCCCGCCTCGTTCCTGGAATTCCACCTGGTCGTCCCCGGCGCCATGCACGTCGCGCAAGCGCACGAAATCTGCGACCGCATCGAAGCCGCGCTGAAAGCCGAAATGCAGGGTGTGATCATCACCATCCATGTCGAACCGGAACAGAAACTCAAGCACGAGGGCGTGCGCCTGGCATGAACCGCCCGGACGAAGTCCGCTTGAGCTTCGATGGCGACGTCCAGGCGCCCTTGGCCGCCCCCACCTACCTCACCCACGTCACCGTCCCGGTGTTCCGGCGCGCCCGCGCCTTCGGCATCGCCGCCTTCCTGCATGTCTTCATAGCACTGCTGTTCATTGCCATCCTGCAGCATCATTTCCGCGCGCTGCAGCCGCAGGAAGCCACCGTCGCGCTCATCATGGAACCTTCCCCGTTTGTCGGCACCGGCGCCACCGTCATCACGCCCGTCGCCCGTCCCGCGCCGCACGCCACAAGCGCCCCGGCCGCGCAGGAGCGCCCCGTCAAAGCCGTCGCCACCCGCACCCAAAACACCCAGACCAGCCCCGACCAGGCCGCCGCCGCCGCCCACGCCGAGCTGCCTTTGCCCGCGCCCCCCGCCCCGCCGGCGCCGCACCCCACGCCCGTCGTCAAACCCCGCCCGGCGCCGCCCCCGCCGCCGCATCTGGGCAACAACCAGCCCGCCGGCTACGGCCTGGTGACCAGCGCCCATGTCGTGCCCGCCCGCCCCAATGCCCGCCTCAACCTGCCCCCCGCCAACCCGCCCGAAGCCAAGGCCCTGGACGAGCAGGGCCGCGTCCTTCTCGCCGTCGAGGTCGCGCCCAGCGGCGTGCCCAGCGCCGTCACCATCGTCAACAGTTCAGGCTTCGTCATCCTGGACGCCGCGGCGCGCGACGCGCTGCTCGGCTGGCGGTTTCTGCCGGCCTATTTCCAAGGCCAGCCGGTTGCCAGCACGCTGCTATGGTCCGTCACCTTCGAGCTCGACACCGTCACCGCCCGCGCCAGGTAGCGTGGCCGCCGCGCCGCACCCCTTGCGGCGCGAAATTTTCGTCAGCATGGTCGGCCCAGATCAGCAGGAAATCCCGCCGCCTTATGTCTGACCAGCCTGCCGCCCCGGCCTTGCCAAAATTCCTGGATCTGCCGCCGGCGCAGCCGTTGGGCGGCACCAGATGGTCCCGCCGCTACGCCGCCCCCCGCCGCGCCCGCCTGGCCGGAATCACCTGGCGCCGCGTCGCCAACGCCGTCGTCCACCCGGACGGCCACGTCGCCGAGGACGACGCGGCGCTCACCGAGCAAGACGCCGCCGTCCTGCCCCTGCCCGCCGGCGGCGGCGTCACCATCGGCCAGTTTCTAACCGGCCCCCTCGCCGCCGCCTACCAGGCCGGCCTCACCCTCCCGTTCTGCGGCGCCCCCCTTTCCCCACGCCAGACCGACATTTTGGCCAAAATAGGCGCCCTGCGCGGCTACATCGCGCTTGCTGCCCCGCGCCGTTTCACCAGCGTCACGGCGCCGGAAATCACCGCCGGCGCCCCCGGCCCATTCACCAAACAACTCGCCGATTTTTTGCGCGCGCCCGAAGCGGCCGCAAAAATCCGCGCCGCCATCCTCCCCCGCCGCGAGACCGAAAAATTCTGCCTCACCAACCGCGCCAGCCTCACCGCCTGGCTGCGCGCCAAGCAAGTTGCGGTCATCGACCCCGAAACCACCCGCCTGTCCGACCTCCAGTCCCTTCTGGCCAGCGCCAGTCTCGTCATTTTGGCCGACCCCGCGCAATCCGGCCTGCTCGGCCTGTGCGCGGCCGGTACAAAGATCCTGGAAATCGCGCCCGAAGGTTGGCTCGGCCTGGACGCCCGCGTGATGTCTGCCCATTTCGGCCTGGACTGGCAACCGTTCCTCGCCGCCCCGCCGAGCTACCCATTGCAAGGCCCGCTGCCCTTCGGCAGCCTCGTGCCATGCAGTTTCGACGTGCCGATTCGCGAACTGGCGAAGGTTTTAGAGAAGTAAGCAAGAACTTCTTTTTGAAAAAAAGAAGCAAAAAACTTTTATTAATTTGGACCGTGCTGGTTTCACGACCGATGGACAAAATTAATAAGAGTTTTTTTGCTTCTTTTTTTGCAAAAAAAGAAGTTCTTGCTTGCCTTCTTCTAGCTTCCTGCGCCGGCCCGCAATACGGCATCGGCACCTCCCTCTCCTGCGTCCCCTATGCGCGGCAAGTTTCCGGCGTCCAGCTCAGCGGCGACGCCTGGCAATGGTGGGGCGAGGCCGCGGGCCTCTACCCCCGCACGCACACCCCCTCCCCCGGCGCCGTCATCGTCTTCGCCCCCCACGGCAGCATGACCGAGGGGCACCTCGCGGTTGTCACCGCGCTGGTGGACGGCCGCACCATCCGCGTGACGCAAGCCAACTGGCTCCCCGGCCGCATCGAAACCGGCCAGCCGGTGGAAGACGTCTCTCCCGCCAACGACTGGTCCGCCGTGCGCGTCTGGTACGAGCCGGTACGGGCGATGGGCGCCACCATCTATCCCGTGTACGGTTTTATTCTCCCGCGCTAGACGATGCCCATGAAGACATTCCGCCAGTGCTGAAGGGCGCCTTCACCGTCGGCGTCTGGACCATGGCCAGCCGCATCCTGGGTTTTGCGCGCGACATGCTGATCGCCTTCATCCTTGGCACCGGCCCGATCGCCGACGCCTTTTTCGTCGCCCTGCGCCTGCCCAACCTGTTCCGCCGCCTGTTCGGCGAGGGCGCCTTCAACGCCGCCTTCGTCCCCTCGATCTCCCACATCATGCACACCGAGGGCATGGACGCCGCCACCACCTTCGCCGAGGAAGCCACCGCCGTCATGGTTTTCTGGCTCGGCGCCATCACGGTGGTGGGCGAGATTTTCATGCCCTGGCTGCTCTACATCCTGGCCCCGGGTTTCGCCGGCAACCACGGCAAATTCGCGCTCGCGGTTGCCCTCACCCGCATCATGTTCCCCTACCTTTTCTTCGTCTGCCTCACGGCCCTGTTTTCCGGCGTGCTCAACGCCATGAGCCGCTTCGCCGCCGCCGCCGCCGCCCCCGTCCTGTTCAACGTTTTTTCCATCGCCTTCATGCTCGGCCTCACGCCCTACGTGAAAAACGCCGGTTACGCCCTCGCCTGGGGCGTCTCGGTGTCCGGCGTTGCGCAACTCCTCCTCCTCATCTGGGCCATGCGCCGCGCCGGCATGAAGCTAAAACTCCCCCGCCCCCGCCTCACCGAGCGTATGCGCGCCCTCTTCCGCCGCATGGCCCCCGGCCTCATTGGCGCCGGCGTCACCCAGCTCAACGTCTCCATCGACATCATCATCGGCACCCTGCTCCCCGCCGGCTCCGTCTCGATCCTGTATTACGCCGACCGCGTGAACCAACTCCCTTTAGGTGTCATCGGCACCGCCGCCGGCACGGCCTTGCTGCCCGTGCTTTCCCGCCAAATCGCCCAAAAAGACGATTCCGGCGCCCTCGGTACCCTCAACCGCGCCCTGGAATCCGTGCTGATGCTCACCCTCCCCGCCGCCATCGGCCTTTCGGTGGCGGCGTTGCCCGTGATGGACGTCCTCTTCGTCCGCGGCGCCTTCACCNNCATGAACCTCCTCTTCATGCACCCCCTAAAAGCCGTAGGCCCCGCCTTAGCCACCAGCCTCTCCTCCCTCATCAACGCTGCCATCCTAGCCATCATCCTCTCCCGCCGCGGCCATTTTTCTCTAGATTCCCCCGCCCGGAAAAGAATCCCCAAAATCCTAACCGCCGCCACCCTAATGGCCGCCGCCCTCTACACCACCCAACTCTTGTTGCCGCCAGGCAAAACCACCATCCCCGAATTCCTCCTCCTAACCCTCATCGGCGGCGCAGCCTACGCCGCCTCCGGCCTAACCCTAGGCGCCTTCGACCTATCCCACCTCCGCACCCTCCTCTCCCGCCGACGAGCCAAAGCCACGGCCAGTTAAAGTAGGACACAAAGCTACATCGAGCGGGCAGCAACGCGCCTTACCCATTAATGCTTCATCGCCTCGCTTTCTGGCGCCAGATTAGGTAATGTGCGCTAATTCATGACTAAAATGATTTTACCTAGGAACCAGAAAATGGCCAAGCGTTTGGTTTTGTTCAATCACAAGGGAGGCGTCAGTAAAACGACGACAGTCTACAACGTGGGCTGGATGCTCGCCGAACGGAGACATCGTGTTCTGATGGTAGACGCGGACCCGCAATGCAACCTCTCTAGCTTGATACTAGGCGATGATTTCGATGCTTACTATCTTGACGAATCGACACGGCTCCAGAACATCAAGGATGGCGTCGCACCGGCTTTCCAAGGCAAGCCTACGCCCATCACACCTGTTATTTGCAGGTCTCCGGTCCGTCAACCATTGGTGCATCTCCTGGCCGGCCATGCAACGCTTTCTGAATATGATGCATCGCTGACATTCGCGCAGAACTCGAATGCACTTGCGACGCTGCAAAATCTGCCTGGCGCCTTCCACGAACTAATCCGTCAAGTCGAGGAGGCCAACCAAATTGAGTACACTATCATCGACTTGAACCCGGGCTTAAGCGCGATCAATCAGAACCTTTTTTTGAATTCCGACTTCTTCTTGATTCCGACTAACCCCGACCCATTCTCTATTATGGCTCTGCAGACGCTGCAATCCATTTTCCCGAGATGGGCCACATGGAAAGCTGGAAATGAGGCCGTTTTCAAAGACTCCGCATACCCGCTAAGACAAGGATTGCCCAAGTTCGCCGGTACCGTGATTCAGCGCTTCAACGTGCGAAAAGGCCGCGCGGCTGCGCCATACCGCGACAACATCGCCGAGATTAAGACCGTTACCCAGCAACCTCTTTATTCCGCGCTTAAGAATTCCGGGCTCACACTTCCCGACAGCAGCTACCCGCGGAATTTGAGTGCTAATGGCTTCTGCCTGGAGGAAATCCCGGACTTTGGCGCATTGCTGCCGCGGGCTAACGAGACCGGCGTACCAGTATTTGCCTTACGCGATAACGAGATGGGAGCAACCGGGGTGGTCATGGAAAACATGATCGAAAAGCGTAACCAGATCCACGGACAGATGGCAACGGTTGTAAAACTGTTGCAACATCTCATGACCTAGTAACTATGTTCAACGCGAGGGGGATTTTTCACAGTAACATCAGGCAGGCTGATCAACTTGGAGACCTTTACGAATACCTAAGNNCTAAGATCTCAGATCGTTAATGCCGTTAGTGCTTTCGACAAGCTCATGCACGATTTGATTCGAATTGGTATGGTGAAGATATTCGAGAACCAGAGACCGCCGACCGGAAAATATCTGATTGAAGCCATTGCGATCCAGCATCTGCCAGGGTTGGCAGCTGGTGCTGTTCCCCCGCCTGCCGTTCGCTTCGAAGAAATTGTACGAGAAAAACTTAGTAAGTTATCATTTCAAGATCCCATAAAAATCGCCGAGGGCCTAAGCTACATCTGGAATGAGAACCAGAAATGGAATAAAATCGCAATGGGCCTTGGAATTTTAGAAGAGGATGCCAAGCGCAAGCAGAGGCTCATAGTTACACGCCGAAACGCCATCGTCCACGAGGCGGATCTCGATCCGGTAACTAACCAAAAACAGACCATCACAAGAGCGGAAGCGACTGATATATCCAATTTCCTTTTCGCCCTCGGGAATCGAATATACGACCTAGTTGCCTAAATCACCGTGTAGGAACGTCGGGTACTGAAGCTTCGCAGCAACCATACGATAATTGGCAGCGTTAGCGTGGCTGGTTTGACGCGTTGCCGTTTTCTACTCGCCCAAGGTTGACCGCCCCAAGAATCCGCGCCACCACCCCATCCATGGCACGCATCTTCTCCGGCATCCAACCCACAGGCATCGCCCAGCTCGGCAACTACCTGGGCGCCATCCAAAACTGGGTCAAACTCCAGAACGGCAACGACTGCGAATTCCGCCTGGTAGATTTGCACGCCATCACCGCCACCCAAAACCCCACCGAACTGCGCGACCAAACCCGCCTCAACGCCGCCAACCCCCTCGACTGGATTTTATCCGCGTCGCCCACATCGGCTGTCTCAACCGCATGACCCACCCTTCCGCCGCCACAACGGCAACCGTAACCCCGCCGGAAAAAGCGTCAGTTGCCTTTCCCGTCCAAAATCGGCACATCACCCGCAATCTTCGAAACAAGGTAATTCGACCCCGCACTCGTCAAATGCCCAAAATCCACCGCGGTCAGGTCCGACAACTCCGGCCCCGTCCGCGCCAGGCAGCCACGCCGATTGCACAAATTCTGCAGCGACGAGATATAGATGACGCCGGTCTTCGCAAACGCCGCCCTAAAATAATCGTCAAACTCGAACGGCGTTTTTGACAGCCCGGTCGATATATACATGGGCAATTTTTTCGGATGATCGGGACTCAGCATCACGTCAATCAAGTCCGCCGTCAGTGTATGACCCCATTCAGGATAAGGTCCGATCACCACGAATTTAGTATGTGGCGACACGCTCCGCGCCTTCCCGATCGAAACCATCAACTGCGAAAACGCCTCCGGCGGAGCGGCAATGGCGTTCATGCCATCCACCATGAATGCCATGATGATGACATCGGGCTGCAATCTCTTGATCGCCGTGAGCACCTGGTTGTTCAACACATCCAGTCGCAAGCCATTCGCGGCGTATCTATCCGTGGTGAAAAAAGGCGGCGCGTTGCCGGAGGTTAACTGTGCGATACCAAAATGAAGTTTTCCTTGCAGCGTTTGCAGGCCCGGATACAAATTGGCTGAGAAGGAGTCGCCCCACAATAAAACAAGCGGCCGCGATGTCTCGATGCATTGATTTGGAATATGCGCGGTCAGCCGATTGGCCGGGACATTGTGGCAAGGCGGATAACGCAGCTCCTGCGGCAGATTAAAATACTGGTACGGATTTCCGATCTCCTGGAGCGCCATGACACTCGGTGGAAATCTCTGCGGCACGCCGCCCTCCGCATCCAAAACGGCGCTGAAGCCGCCGATGAGACCCAACGCAGCCACCAGCGCCGCCACCGCCATCGGCCGGCGGCGCCGTGGCGCGTGCCGCAGCGGGCGTTCCACGAGCCAGTAGGTCAGCACGGCCAAAACCACCGCACCCGCCACCAGCGCCGACGCCAACCAAAACCCGGGCCACACGCCGGACTGTAGATAGCTGAACGACAGCAGCGGCCAATGCCAGATATACAAGGGATAACTGATCAGCCCGATCCAGACCATCGGCCGCGCCGACAGAAAGGTCCGGTTGATCAGTCCACCTTGCCCCGCCGCGATCAGCAGGACGGCGCCCATGACCGGCACGATCGCCCGCCAGCCCGGATACGGATCATTCGCGTGCAAACCGAAGATAGCCAGAACGATCAAGCAAAGTCCCAGGACCGACGCCGCGTCCGCCAGTTTCCGCGAGGGGCCGGCGTCCAGACCGCGGCGCGCTTCATGCAGCGCCAATGCGCCCCCAGCCAATAACTCCCAGAACCGGTTCAGCGGCGAAAAGAAATAAGCCGCGTTGCTGGCTGAAAGGATACACACGGCCAGGCTCGCCACGAAACAAACGGCCATCAAGGCCGCCGGCAACCGGCTGCGCAGAAACAGCACCAGCAAACCCGGCCACACGAGATAAAACTGCTCTTCAACGCCAAGCGACCAAAGGTGCAATAACGGATTGGCAGCCGCGGCGGACGCAAAATATCCGCTTTCGAGAAATGCCGCGATATTCGACACAAACAATACGCTGGCAACGGTGTGCTCGCCGAGCTGCTGATAATCCTGCGCTTGCAAAATCAGCCAACCGGTTACGAGGCAAGCCGGGAGCATCAGAGCCAGGGCGGGAAAAATGCGCAAAATTCGCCGCGCATAAAAACGCCGGACATTGAAAGAACTGGTTCGGACTTCGCGAAGGATGATGCCGGTAATCAAATAGCCTGATATTACAAAAAATATATCCACACCGGCATAGCCGCCGGTCAAAAAGCGCTGATAGGCATGGAAGATAACCACGCTAATAATTGAGATAGCTCTCAGGCCATCAATATCCGGTCGATAACCGTCATTAAGACGTCTAAATTGCCTATCTAAAACTCTAGATTGTATATCGATATGAGAATCCATGAAACCGTTAAAGACAAAAAAAACAAAATGACAAGCCGACCCTCAAAACTCTCATCATGAGTGATGCCGGCATACGATATAACATGCCTGTAATTATCTGCGAGCGGGAACCGAATCGCCGGCCGGGCCCATCTGGCCTGCGGCCGGTTGGCGGGGGCGCATTTATTTAGAAAACAGCTTCTTTCCGCTCAAGTTGACCGCCCGAAAAATCCAGGCCACCACCGCCACCATGGCACGCATCTTCTCCGGCATGGCCCCCTCGGGCTTCCCCACCCTCGGCAACTACCTCGGCGCCACCCGCAACTGGGTCAAACTCCAGGCGCAAGGCGACTGCATCTATTGCATCGTCGATCAGCACGCCATCACCAACTTCCAAAACCCCACGGAGCTACGCGAAAAAACCCGCGTCATGGCCGCCATCCTCCTCGCCTCCGGCATCGACCCCGAAAAGCACATCCTGTTCCACCAATCCGCCGTCCCCGCCCATGCCCGCCTCGCCTGGATTTTCAACTGCGTCGCCCGAATCGGCTGGCTCAACCGCATGACCCAGTTCAAGGACAAAGCCGGCAAGGACCGCGAAGCCGTCTCAACCGGCCTCTACGTCTATCCCAACCTCATGGCCGCCGACATCCACGCCTACCACGCCACCCTGGTCCCGGTGGGAGACGACCAGCGCCAGCACCTCGAACTCGCCAACGACATCGCCGAGAAATTCAATTTTGATTACGGCGTGAAATTCTTCCCCCGCATCGAAGCCATGATCCCGGCCGAAACCGCCCGCATCATGTCGCTGCGCGACGGCACCAAAAAGATGTCGAAATCCGACCCCTCGGACCAGAGCCGCATCAATCTGAACGACGATTCAGACACCATCGCCCTAAAAATCCGCCGTGCCAAAACCGACCCGGAACCTCTCCCCGCGGACCCATCCGGCCTCGCCGGCCGCCCCGAAGCCACCAACCTGGTGACGATCTATGCCGCCATGACGGACCAGACCCCGGCTGCGGTCCTCCAAAACCTTGCCGGCGCCGGCTTCGGCGCCTTCAAGGAAAAACTCGCCGACGCCCTCATCGCCCACATCGCCCCCATCAAAACCGAAACCGAACGCCTGCTTAACGATCCCGCCCATATCGACTCCATCCTGCAGGCCGGCGCTCGCCGCGCCGCCGCCATCGCCGACCCCATCGTGGACGAAGCGGAGCGAATCGTCGGCTTTCTGCCCCGCGGCCCTTGAGCGCCGGCCCGCGAACGCGGTAACCTCACACCGAGATAGAACGGAGCTTTTCACCATGAAACCACCAGTTCGCGTCGCCGTCACCGGAGCGGCCGGCCAAATCGGCTACGCCCTGCTCTTCCGCATCGCCAACGGCGACCTGCTCGGCAAGGACCAGCCCGTCATCCTCAGCCTGCTGGACCTCCCCGTCGCGCAAAAGGCGCTGACCGGCGTCATCATGGAACTCAACGACTGCGCCTTCCCCCTGCTGGCCGCCGTCGAACCCACGGACAACCCCAACACCGCCTTCAAAGACATCGACATCGGCATTTTGGTCGGCTCCCGCCCCCGCGGCCCCGGCATGGAACGCCGGGACCTGCTCGCCGCCAATGCCGAGATTTTCAAGGTCCAAGGCAAAGCCCTGAACGAAAGCGCCAAGCGCGAGGTCAAAATCCTGGTCGTCGGCAACCCCGCCAACACCAACGCCTACATCGCCATGAAATCCGCCCCTGACCTGCCGAAAGGCGCCTTCACCGCCATGCTCCGGCTGGACCATAACCGCGCCACCTCCATGCTCGCCGAAAAAGCCGGCGTCCCGGTCGCGGATATCGAAAAAGTTGCCGTCTGGGGCAACCACTCTCCCACCATGTTCGCCGACTACCGTTTTTCCACCGCCGGCGGCAAATCCCTCCCCGACCTCATCAACGACGAAGCCTGGTACAAGGAAACCTACCTCGCCGCCGTCGGCAAACGCGGTGCTGCCATCATCGACGCCCGCGGCTCCTCCAGCGCCGCCTCCGCCGCCAACGCCGCCATCGACCACATCCGCGACTGGTCCCTCGGCACCGCCGGCAAATGGGTCTCCATGGGCCTGCCCTCCGACGGCGACTACGGCGTCCCCGAAGACATCATGTTCGGCGTCCCCGTCACCTGCGAAGCCGGCGCCTACCACCGCGTCAAAGGCCTGCCGATGGACGATTTTGCGAAGTCCAAGCTGGCGGTGACGCTGAAGGAATTGACTGACGAAGCAGAGGCCGTTGCCGACCTACTAAAGTAAGAAAGCAAGAACTTCTTTTTTGAAAAAAAGAAGCAAAAAACTTTTATTAATCTGGGCCACTGGAGGTTCCACCAGCACGGTCAAAGATTAATAAGAGTTTTTTTGCTTCTTTTTTTGCAAAAAAAGAAGTCCTTCCTTGCCTTCTTCTGGAGCCCTTCATGGACCTAGGCCTATCCGGCAAATCCGCCATCGTTTGCGCCGCCAGCAAGGGCCTAGGCCGCGCCTGCGCGCTGGCCTTGGCGCGCGAGGGTGTCGCCCTCGTCATCACCGGCCGCAACGCCGAAGCCCTAAAAACCACCGCCGCCGAAATCCGCGCCGCCACCGGCGCCACCGTCCAAATCGCCCCCGGCGACATCACCACCCCGGAAGGCCGCGCAGCCGCGCTAAAGCTGCTGCCGGCGCCGGACATTCTGGTCAACAACGCCGGCGGCCCACCCCCCGGCGATTTCCGGGATTTTAGCGACCAAATGTGGCACGACGCGCTCAACGCCAACATGCTCACCCCCATCGCCATGATACGCGCGGTGCTGGACGGCATGATCGCCCAAAAATTCGGCCGCATCGTCAACATCACCTCCGCCTCCGTCAAATCGCCCATCCCCAACATCGGCCTTTCCAACGGCGCCCGCGCCGGCCTCACCGGCTTCGTCGCCGGCCTGGCGCGCCAGGTCGCGTCGCACAACGTCACCATCAACAACATGCTCCCCGGCCCGTTCGACACCGACCGCCTGCGCGCCACCGCCGCCAAACAGGCCGCCTCCGCCGGCATCTCCATCGATGACTTCATTGCCCGGCGCGCCGCCCAGAATCCCGCCGGCCGCGTCGGCACGCCGGAGGAATTCGGCGCCGCCTGCGCGTTTCTCTGCTCGGCCCATGCCGGCTTCATCGTCGGCCAGAACCTGCTGCTGGACGGCGGCGCATTTAACGCTACTCTGGGTTAAATAAGCTCAGGGAGCGCGCATGAACATTTCCTTCGCCTCGGCCGGCCGCGTGGCCGGGCTGATCAAGTCCGGCCAAATTTCGGCCCTCGAAGCGGCGGATTTCTACATCGCCCGCATCGAGGCGTTCGACGACGCCATCAACGCGGTGGTGGTGCGCGATTTTGAGCGCGCCCGCGCGCGCGCCAAAACGCTCGATCGGGCACGCAAAAAACTCGCCAAGCTGCCACCCTTGTACGGCGTGCCGATGACGGTCAAGGAAAGCTACGACCTCGCCGGCCTGCCGACGACCTGGGGCAAGGAATCGGCGCGCGACAACATCCCCGCCGAGGATGCCCTCGCGATCCAGCGCCTGAAAGCCGCCGGCGCCGTGGTTCTGGGCAAAACCAACGTGCCGGTGATGCTGGCGGATTGGCAAAGCTTCAACCCGCTCTACGGCACCACGAGTAACCCGTTTGACGTGTCGCGCTCGCCCGGCGGCTCCTCCGGCGGTTCCGCCGCGGCGCTGGCGGCGGGATTTTCGGCGCTGGAGGCCGGCAGCGACATCGGCGCCAGCCTGCGCGACCCGGCGCATTACTGCGGCGTGTATGCGCACAAGCCCACCTACGGCATCTGCCCGCCGCGCGGCTACTCATTGGCCGGCAATTTGGCGCCTACGGATATTTCCTGCATCGGCCCGATGGCGCGTTCGGCCAAAGACCTCGCGACGGCGCTGGGCGTCATGGCCGGACCCGAGGCGATCGACGCCGGCTGGCGGCTGGATTTGCCGAAAACCAAAATCAAAGCCCTGCGCGGCCTGCGCGTGGCGATGATGACGGACCATGAGATTTGCCCGGTGGAATCGGAAATTGCCGGCGCGCTGCGGGAACTCGGCAAGTTTCTCAAAAAATCCGGCGCCAAGGTCGATTTTGCCGCGCGGCCGGCGTTTGACGCGCAGGCGGCCTACGAAAATTATCTGCTCCTCCTGAACGCGGCCCTCAGCGCGCGGATGCCCGATAGCGTGCTGGACCGCATGCGCCAAACGGTCGCCAACACCCCGGAGACCGACCGCTCCGCCGCGGCACTTTCGGCGCGGGGGAACGTGATCGAGCACCGCCTGTGGCTGCGCGTCAACGAGGAGCGCGCGAAAATGCGCGCCGCCTGGGCGGAATTTTTCAAAGACTTTGACGTGCTGATCTCGCCGGTTGCAGCCAGCGCGGCCGTCGCGCACGACCATTCCGGCAACATGGGCGAGCGCAGCATTTTGGTGAACGGCAAAACATTGAATGTCGCCGACCAGCTTTTCTGGGCCGGCTATTCCTGCAATTTTTATCTGCCCAGCACCGCCGCGCCGCTGGGGATGACGGCGGAAGGTTTGCCGTACGGCATGCAAATCATCGGCGCGCCTTTCGCCGACTACACGACCATCGCGGTGGCGGCGCTGCTGGAGAAGGCTTGGATGGGATTCTTGCCGCCGCCGGCTTATGATATTTAGGAAGAAAGCAGTTACTTTTTTTGAAAAAAAGTAAGTCGCCCGCGACCGCTGCAAAAAACTTTTACTCCCCTTCGGGTGGGGCGGCCCGGATTCGGGCCGCCCCACCCGAAGGGGGGCAAAGGTTTTTTGCTTCCCGGGCGGGTCGCCTTTTTTTTAAAAAAGAAGTTCTTACTTTCTGATCATGCCCTTTCCCATTTCCGACCATTTCGATGGTGAAGTATTCTGCAACCCCGAACCCACGATCCGCCGGACCGACGGCAAAAAATTCGGACTGATGACGATCATTCGGGCGCGAATGAAGCGCGATCCGGCGGTCTGGGCGCAGTGGCCGGCGCATGTGGAGAACAAGGTTTATCCGAAGCCATCTGGGCCGGTGCCGGCGGGCGCGGTCGATGTGACATTCATCGGGCATAGCAGTTTTCTGCTGCGTGTCGCGGGGCAGAACATATTGACCGATCCGGTGTTTTCGAAGCGCTGCTCGCCGGTTTCCTTCGCGGGACCGGCACGGGTGCGGGCGCCTGGGCTGACGATTGAGGAACTGCCCGAGATTTCGTTGCTGCTGCTTTCGCATAATCATTACGATCATTGCGACGTGCCGAGTTTGCGAAAACTAGCGAAACGATTTCCGAAAATGCGGGTGGCGACCGGTCTGGGGAATGCGGCGTTTCTGGCGGGCAAGGGGATCGCGAATGCGGTGGAGCTGGACTGGTGGGAGACTGTCGAAATGAACGGCGTGAAGATCACGGCCACGCCGGCCCGGCATTTTTCGGCGCGGACGTTAAACGACCGTAACAAGACGCTGTGGACCGGCATGATGATCGAGCCGGCGGCGGGCCCAAAAATCTATTTTGCGGGTGATACGGGTTACACGAAATTCTTCACGGAAATCGCGCAGAGATTGGGGCCGCCGGATTTGGCGTTGCTGCCGATCGGGGCCTACGAGCCGCGCTGGTTCATGGGACCGGTGCACATGAATCCGGAGGACGCGGTGAAGGCGTTTATGGATCTCTCCGCGAAGCGGGCGGTCGGGATGCATTTCGGCACGTTCCAACTGACGGCCGAGGCAATTGATGCGCCCGAGGCCGATTTGGTCGCGGCGAAGGCGGCGGCTGGGCTTGCGGCGGGGGATTTCGTGACGCTGGATGTGGGCGAAACGCGGCGCGAGCCCCCGCCATGACGCGCATGGGGCGCTTGGTTTAACTAAGCAAGAAAGCACTTACTTTTTTGAAAAAAAGTAACCAAAAAACTTTTGAATCAAAAGTTTTTTGCTGCGGGGCTGGAGCGGGTAGCGGGAATCGAACCCGCGCGTCGAGCTTGGGAAGCTGGCAGGCTACCATTACATCATACCCGCGCCGTGGCGCATCGCGCGAGGCGCTTCATAATCCGGCAACATTGACCGTGCAAGCCGGGCGCGCTAGGCGGAGGAAGAATCCTCGTGATTTGTCCGGCCGGATTGCGGCGAGGTTAAATAAACGCGCTAAAGAGGCTGTGGCGCCGGTTTGCCGGCGCCATTACCGCGTTGGGCGGCCGGGCGCTTTGTTGGACGAGAACGCCATGACCGAGACCCCAAAACGCCGCACCGCCACCAGCCTGATCCATGCCGGGCGCATCCGCACCAACCTGCACGAAAACGCCGAGGCGCTGTTTCTCACCTCCGGCTTCGTGTACGACAACGCCGAGCTGGCGGAGGCGGTGTTCGCCAACCAGGTCCCGCACTACCAGTATTCGCGCTTCGCCAATCCCACGGTGAACATGCTGGAGGCGCGGCTGGCCGAGATCGAGGGCGCCGAGGCCTGCCGCTGCACCGCGACCGGAATGGCGGCGGTGCACGCCTCGATGCTGTGCCAGCTCAAGGCCGGCGACCGGGTGGTGGCGGCACGCGCGCTGTTCGGCTCCTGCCACTGGATCGTCTCCACCCTGCTGCCGCAATACGGCATCGAATCGGTGTTCGTGGACGGCACGGACCTGGCCGCCTGGGCCGACGCCCTGTCCCAAAAAACCGCGATGGTGCTGCTGGAGACGCCCTCCAACCCCATGCTGGACATCGTGGATTTGCGCGCCGTCTGCGACCTGGCGCACGCGGCCGGCGCGCTTGTGGTGGTGGACAACGTCTTCGCCACCCCCCTCCTGCAGCGCCCGCAAAAATTTGGCGCCGACATCGTGGTGTATTCGGCGACAAAACACATGGACGGGCAGGGCCGGGTGCTGGGCGGCGCCGTGCTCGCCTCGCAAAAATGGATCGACGAGGTTTTTCAGCCGTTTTTCCGCAACACCGGCCCGGCGATGTCCCCGTTCAACGCCTGGGTGATCCTCAAGGGCCTGGAAACCATGGCCCTGCGCGTCGCCGCGCAGTCCGAAAATGCCGAAAAAATCGCGGATTTCCTCGCCGGACACCCAAAAATCGCCCGCAGCCTGTATCCCACCCGCCCGGACCATCCGCAGCAAAAACTGGCGATGGCGCAGATGAGCGGCGGCGGCACGATCGTCGCCTTCGAGTTGAAAGGCGGCAAGGACGCCGCCTTCGCAATGATGAACGCTTTCCAAATTATCGGCATCTCGAACAATCTGGGGGACACGAAATCGCTCGCGACCCATCCGGCCACCACCACCCATATGCGCATCGGGCCGGAGGAGCGGGCGAAATTGGGCATCACCGACGGGATCGTGCGGCTGTCCGTCGGCCTGGAGGATTCTTTAGACCTGATCGAAGACCTGGCACAGGCGCTGTCTTCGGCCTGACGGCCATTTTCGCGCGCGAAAGCCATTTAATAAGACGGCGCGGAGTGAAATTTGACTCGCATTGTTAGCTTATGCAGCATAATAATCCTGTCTATTACTGGGAAATGAAAAATTTATGCTGGATTTGCCTAGGCCTCGCGAATGGTTCAAACCGGACCCCGTGAAGCATATTCTACATCATTCATCATACCGCCGCACGCATCTTCGCCAGCTCGAAGACGAAAGCATCGAGATCATCCGCGAAGTCGCCGCCGAATTCCGCAATCCGGTGATGCTGTATTCCATCGGCAAGGATTCCGCGGTGATGCTGCACCTGGCGATGAAGGCGTTCTACCCTTCGATTCCGCCGTTTCCGCTGATGCATATCGACACCACCTGGAAATTCCGGGAGATGATCGCCTTCCGGGACGCGACCGCGAAGCGGCTGGGGCTGAAACTGCTGACCTATACCAATGAAGAGGGGGTCGCGGCCGGCATCAACCCGTTCGACTACGGCGCCAGCACCTATACCGGCATCATGAAGACCGACGCGCTGAAGGCGGCGCTGAACAAATACGGCTTTGACGCGGCGTTCGGCGGCGCCCGCCGGGATGAAGAAAAATCCCGCGCCAAGGAACGCATTTTTTCCTTCCGCACCGCCAATCACGGCTGGGACCCGAAAGCGCAGCGCCCGGAACTGTGGCGGCTGTTCAACACCCGCATCGCGCCCGGCGAATCCATCCGGGTGTTTCCGCTGTCGAACTGGACCGAGGCGGATATCTGGCAGTATATCGAACAGGAAAATATTCCCATCGTGCCCTTGTACTACGCCGCGGTGCGGCCGGTGGTGGAGCGCAACGGGCAACTGATCATGGTCGATGACGACCGCTTCAAGTTCTTGCCGGGCGAGGTGGTGCAGCAGAAAATGGTTCGCTTCCGCACGCTCGGCTGCTATCCCCTGACCGCGGCGGTGGAGAGCGACGCGGACACGCTGGGCAAGATCGTCGATGAAATGCTGGCGGCCCGCACCTCGGAGCGCAGCGGCCGGCTGATCGACCACGACGAATCCGGCGCCATGGAGAAGAAGAAGCGCGAGGGATATTTCTGATGTCGGCGCTGGCAAAAACCGAACTCGCGATCATCGAGCGCTCGCTGCTGCGCGTGCTGACCTGCGGCAGCGTCGATGACGGCAAATCCACCCTGATCGGGCGGCTGCTGTACGACACGCACTCGATCCCGGACGACCAGCTGGTGACGCTGGAAAAAGATTCCCAGAAATTCGGCACGACCGGCGAGGATATCGACTTCGCGCTGCTGGTCGATGGGCTGGAGGCGGAGCGCCAGCAGGGCATCACGATCGACGTNNCCGGGGCACGAGCAATACACCCGCAACATGGTCACCGGCGCCTCCGGCGCGGAGCTGGCGATCCTGCTGGTGGACGCGCGCCGCGGCATCCAGGTGCAGACCAGGCGCCACGCCTTCATCTGTGCGATGCTCGGCATCCGCCACGTCGTGCTGGCGGTCAACAAGATCGACCTGCTGAGCTACAGCCAGACGGTGTTCGAGACCATCAAATCCGAATTCGCCGCGTTCTCCGGCCATTTCAATTTCCACTCGATCACCGCGATCCCGCTCTCCGCCCGCTACGGCGATAATGTCGCGGCGCACAGCGCGCACATGCCGTGGTATCACGGCACCACATTGCTCGGGCATCTGGAAAACATCGAAACCGGCGTGGACCTGATCGCCGCCCCGTTCCGCATGGCGGTGCAATGGGTCAACCGGCCGAATCTCGATTTCCGCGGATTTTCGGGCACCATCGCGTCGGGCATCGTGCGGCCGGGCGACCGGCTGACCGTCGCCGCCTCTGGCGCCGGGAGCACGGTGACCCGCATCGTCACCATGGATGGCGACCGGCCGGAGGCGATCGCCGGCGACGCCGTCACCCTGGTGCTGGCGGACGAAATCGACGCCTCGCGCGGCGACGTATTCGCGGCACCGACGGACCTGCCGGATGTCGGCGAGCAGTTCACCGCCGATCTGGTGTGGATGTCCGACACGCCGCTGCTGCCCGGCCGCGCCTATCTGTTCCGCGTCGGCACGCGCACGGTCTCCGGCAGCGTCACCAAGCTGAAATACAAGGTCGATATCAATAATTTCGACCACATCGCCGCGGACGACCTGGGCCTGAACGAAATCGGCCATGCCAATATTTCGCTCTCGGCCGCGGTCGCGTTCGACGCCTATGACGACAACCGCCGCACCGGGTCATTCATCATCATCGACCGGGTGAGCAACGCCACGCTGGCGGCCGGCATGATCCGCCATGGGCTGCGGCGCGCCACCAACGTGCACCGGCAAATCCTCACGGTGGACCGCGCGGCGCGGCAGAAAATCAACGGCCACAAACCCGCGATCCTGTGGTTCACCGGGCTGTCCGGCTCCGGCAAGTCCACCATCGCCAATATCGTGGAAGCCAGGCTCGCCGGCCGCGGCGCGCATACCTACATGCTGGACGGCGACAACATCCGCCACGGCCTGAACCGCGACCTGGGCTTTACCGACGCCGACCGGGTGGAAAATATCCGCCGCGTCGCCGAGGTGGCGAAGCTGTTCGCCGATGCCGGGCTGATCGTGCTGGTCTCCTTCATCTCGCCGTTCCGGGCGGAGCGGCAAATGGCGCGCGAACTGGTGGAAGCCGGCCAGTTTTATGAAGTTTTCGTGGACACGCCCATCGAGCTCTGCCGGCAGCGCGACCCGAAGGGCCTCTACAAGAAAGCCGATGCCGGCAAGATCGCCAACTTCACCGGCATCTCCAGCCCCTACGAGCCGCCGGCAAACCCGGAATTCTGGGTGGAAACCTCTGACAAGACGCCGGAAGAAGCCGCCAATATTGTGGTGGACGGGCTGAACGCGCTGTTCTACTGATTTTTTGCCGCGCGGGAGACTCATCTTGGGCACCATGGTCATCGCGGCCTACAGGCCGAAGCCAGGCAAGGACGCCGAAATGCTGGCGCTGACCCGCGAACACGTGCCCTACCTGCGCAGCTTGGACCTGGTGACGGACCGGCCGGCCATCGTCATGCGGGCGCAGGACGGCACCATCCTCGAAATGTTCGAATGGCGGGACGGCGCCGTCGAGCGCGCGCACGCGATGCCCGAAATTCACGCGCTGTGGGAAAAATACGCCGCCGTCTGCGACTATACGCCCCTGCACGCGCTGCCGGAGGCGCAGAACCTGTTTGCCATGTTCGAGCCGGTGGATTGAGGAAGGAAGCAGTTACTTTTTTGAAAAAAAGTAACCAAAAAAATTTTATTCCCCTCGGTTTTTGAGTGGCCACAGTATNNAGAAGTTTTTTGGTTACTTTTTTTCAAAAAAGTAACTACTTTTTCCCAGCTTGACTTTCCTTTATTTGCACGTTGGCAGTGTCGCAGCACACTGGTAATGAGCGAGCAAGGGTCCACAACAGGAGAGCTGAATGCCGGCCACCGCAAATTTCACGCGCCTGGCGCGCGCCGATCTCGCGGAGCTCGTCGAAGCCGCCACCGATGACGACCCGCAGGCCTTCCTCGCCTTCCTCGCCGCCAACGGCACATCCGTCGCCGATTACGACTGGGACGGCGACGTTTATGGCGTGCTCCTGCCGGTGCTCTCGGAAGAATACGACATCGACCTGGAAACCAGCGAAAACGAAATCGTCGCCGAAATCGCCGAATACGTGCAGTCCACCGTCTTCATCCTGACCGCCGACGACCGGCAAAAATACCTCGACAAACTCAGCCCCGATAATTTTTCCAAAGACGAATTGCGCGAAGCCTACGAAGACTTCGCGGAAGAGGAAGACGACGAAGCCGGCGACATGATGCTCGACGCCATCACCGCCCTGCACCAAAGCCTCGCGGAAGTCGATGCCGACCACGTCGTCGTCGTCACCATTCAGTAGGGCAGCATTTCCGCAAGGCGATCCGGCAGCGACGCCTTCAGCCGCGGCGCGGCAAAGTCAAGAAATGCCCGCAGCTTCAGGGGGAGTTGGGATGGCGCGGCATAGACCAGGTGCACGGGCAACGGGTCCGTTTCGAACGGGCGCAGAATCAGGCGCAGCGCACCCGCCGCGACGGCGTCGCGCACCTGGTACGACAGCACGCGGGTAATCCCGCCACCGCCGATGGCCGCGGCGATGGCGGCATCCGCCGTGTTCACCGCGAAATGGCTGCGGATCGGCACCGTGACGCTCTGCCCGCCGCGCCCAAAGCGCCACAGATTGTTGGAATACAGCCCCTCGAACATGATGCAGGCGTGGCCGTCCAGCGCCGCCGGCGTTTCCGGCGTGCCGCGCTGCTCCAGGTATGTCGGGCTGGCACAGGCCACCCAGCCCACCGCGCCCAGCCTGGCCGCCACCATGCTGCTATCGGGCAGTTCGCCGATGCGGATCGCGGCATCGATGCGATCCTCGACGAGATTGACGACGTAATCAGCCAGCACCAGCCTGACGGTGACATCCGGATAGGCGCGCAAAAAATCCAGCACCACCGGCTCGACATGCAGCCGGCCGAACATCACCGGTGCGGTGATCGTCAGATGGCCCCTCGGCACCCGGTACTCGCCGGATGCGGCGCGCTCGGCCTCGTCGATCTCGTCGAGGATGCGCCGGCTGGCCGCGACATAAGCGCGCCCTGCCTCCGTCAGGCCCAGCCTGCGGCTGGTCCGAACCACGAGCTGCGTGCGCAGATGCGCTTCCAGATCGGCGACCTTGCGGCTGACCGTGGCGAGCGGCATGCCGAGCGCGCGCGAGGCCGCCGACAGGCTGCCGCCATCCACCGCGGCCACCAGGGTCGCCATCGCATCAAGCCGGTCCATCTAATCTCCCAAAAAATGGAAGGTACATTCCTAAAAATAACGGATACACCAATAAGATGGAACCCTCTAAATCTGCCGCACCGGCCGATCAAGCCGTCACCGCATCCGGCGCGCAGGTGCTCGAGTTCGTCCAGCACGTCGCGCTGAAGACCTGGACCAATGACTTCAACCAGGTTTTGGCGGTTTACGTTTTGCGGGCGCCGGCGGTCACCGGCGCCCGTCATCCAACGGAGGGGAAGATGGACCATTTTTCCAGCGATATTGCCTTCACGCCGGCGGTCAAGGATGTGCAGAGCCGCCGCGGGTCGCGCGGGATTTATGAGAAGGTCGAGGCGCGCGGCGGTTTCCGTACCGCGATCACCGAAGATCTGGCCGGGTTCCTCGCCGCCATCGACACCGCCTACCTCGCCACCGCCAGCGCCGGCGGTCAGCCCTATGCGCAGCATCGCGGCGGCCCGAAAGGTTTCATTCGGGTCATCGATGAGCGTACGATCGGATTCGCGGACTTCGCCGGCAACCGGCAATACATCTCGACCGGCAATCTCGCCGAGAACAGCAAGGCGTTTTTGTTTCTGATGGATTACGCGAACCGGCGTCGCATCAAATTATGGGGCCGGGCGCGAATCGTCGAAGGCGACGCCGCTTTGCTGGCAAGGTTGATGCCGGACTATGCCGCCCGGCCCGAGCAGGCCATTCTGTTCGAAGTCGATGCCTGGGACGCCAATTGCCCGCAGCACATCCCGCAGAAATTCGACGCCGCCGACGTCGCCGTCGCGATCACCCGGCTTGAACAGCGCATCGCCACGCTCGAAGCCGAAAATAGCCGTCTGCAACAGCAAGTTTCAGCCGAAAGGAACCCCGCATGAGCCGCCCGCCTTTGCCGCCGTTCGATGACCATACCGCCTCGCAAAAGGCGCGGCTCGCCGAAGACGCCTGGAACAGCCGCGACCCCGCGCGCGTCGCGCTGGCCTATACCGCCGACAGCCAATGGCGCAACCGCGCCGAGTTTTTCTCCGGCCGCGAAGCCATCGAGGCGTTCCTCAAACGAAAATGGACGCGCGAGCTGAATTATCGCCTGATCAAGGAGGTCTGGATTCACGCCGGGAACCGTATCGCCGTGCGCTTCGCCTATGAGTTTCATGACGATAGCGGCCAGTGGTTCCGCGCCTATGGCAACGAGAACTGGCAGTTCGACGCGGCCGGACTCATGGAACGCCGCATCGCCAGCATCAACGAACATCCCATCGCCGAAGCCGACCGCAAATTCCACTGGCCCGCCGGCCGCCGGCCCGACGACCATCCCGGGCTGACGGCGCTGGGGTTATAAGCGAACGAGTTTTTCGTGGCTTATTCCAGTCATCCTGGTGAAGCGCCCGTCGGACAGAAGGGCGCGATTGAATTGGTCTGATCGCCGATCGGTTCGCGCCCTATCCCTGACCCGGCACCGGCTTGCCGAGCGAGACGCCGACGAACAGGGCCTGGCCTTGGCGGACGATGCGCAGCGCGACGGCGGGGGCGCCGGAGCGTTTGGCGGCGTCGATCGCGGCGGCGGCGTCGTCCGGGCTGGTGACGTCTTTGGGTCCGACGCCGACCAGCAGGTCGCCGGCCTGGATGCCGGCCTGGTCGGCGGGGGAGTTGGGTTTGACGCCGGCGATGACGGCGCCGTTCGCGTTATCGGGCAGGTTGAGCTGGCTGCGCGCGTCCGGCGTGAGCGGCGCCAGGGTCAGTCCGAGGCTGGCATGGCCGGGCACGGGTGCCGCGGGCTGCGCGCTGCCTTCCTGGAAGCTGGCTTCCGGGTTCGCCGGCATGGTGGCGACGGCGACGGACAAGGAACTTGCTTTGCCGTTGCGGATATAGCCGATGCTGGTGTCCTGGCCGGGATCCACGTTGGCGATATCGGCCGCCAGGTCGCCGGGGTTGGTGACGGGGATGCCGTTGACCTTGGTGATCACGTCGCCGGGCTGCAGGCCGGCGCGGAAGGCCGGGCTGCCGGGCGAGACGGCCGCGACCAGGGCGCCATCGCTGGTGGGATTATCGGTCGGCAGGCCCATGGCCACCGCCATTTGCGGCGAGATTTCCTGCGCCGAAACGCCGAGATAGCCGCGCACGACCTTGCCGCTGGCGACCAGTTGATCGACCACGCGCTTGACCATGTCCGACGGGATCGCAAAGCCGATGCCGACCGAACCGCCGGTGGGCGAGAGGATGGCGGTGTTCACGCCGATCACGTCGCCGTGCTGGTCGAATAGCGGGCCGCCGGAATTGCCTTCGTTGATCGGCGCGTCGATCTGGATGAATTTGTCATACGGGCCGTCGCCGATATCGCGCCCCAGCGCTGAGACGATGCCGGCGGTGACGGTGCCGCCAAGGCCGAACGGATTGCCCAGCGCCACCACCCACTCACCGGGTTCGACATTGGCCGAACTGCCGAGTTCGACATAGGGCAGCATCCGCCCGGCGTCGATTTTCACCACCGCGAGGTCGGTCCGCGGGTCGGTGCCGATCACCTTCGCCGGGTAGGTTTCGCCGTCGGAGAGCGTGACGCTGACGGTTTTGGCGTCCTTCACGACGTGGTTGTTGGTGACGATGATGCCGTTGGGCGCGATGATGAAGCCGGAGCCTTTGGCTTCCACCGCCTGGTCCTGCTGCTGGCCGCCCTGCATGCCAAACGGGAACCCGGGCGGGAAGCCGGGGATGTTGGGGAAGCCGGGCGGCAGGCCGCTGGACTGGTCCCCGCCGGAATCGTCGCCGCCCTGGTCGTCGCCGCCGGCGACATTATCGGAGGTCTGGTCGAGTTTCAGATGCACATCGATCGAGACCACCGCGGGCGTGACCTTTTTCACCAGATTCGTGAAGTCCCCGACCGGGGTGAAATTCTGCTGTACGGCGGTGGTGGCGTCCAGCGCCGGGTCCGCGGTGCCGGCGGCGAGCGCCCTGGCGGCGAACGCGCCGCCGAACGATGTGGCGCCGAGCGCCGTCGCGCCGAGCAGCAACGCGCCGAGAGCAATCCGACGATGCCGAGTGTAACGCATATTCCTCTTTCCTATCATGATGACGTGACGTGTAGATTGGCACGAACTTCGTTACCGCCTCGCTACATAGTGCAACTGATTCAGCCACATTTTGCAGCGAATGGTGTTCCGCAATTCGGGCAGCTTGTTACCATAAAGCCACAGGCAAACAATTATTTGCCGCCTTAACGATATTTTAGGTTGTTACCCGCGTCCGTCAAGCGTCGCGCCGCCAGGCGCGCCCAATAATCGCGCCGCCCATCAACTATGGTCGCTCACGTCAACCAGCACGATTTCGGCGTCGCCGACCGCCTCAATGGTCACCTCCGGCTCCTCGTGCAGCGCCACGCCGTCGCGCTCATGCGCCAGCTTGCCGTTGACTTTGATATCGCCCACCGCCGGTACCAGGTACGCCGCGCGGCCCGGTTTCAGCGTATAGGTGGCCGCCTCGCCCGGCCGCAGCTTGGCCGCCAGCACCGCGGCGTTGGCGTAGAGCGGCAGCGCCCCGCTCTCCTTGTCATCCGGCCGGCCGCTCGCCAGCACCTGCAGCCCGTCGCCCGTCGCCCTCGGAAATTCCTTCGCACCCCAACCCGGCTTCACGCCCATCTCATCCGGCACGATCCAGATCTGGAACAGCCGCGTCGCCTTGTCCTCGAAATTATACTCGGCATGCGTAATGCCGGTGCCCGCATGCATCACCTGCACGTCCCCGGCGCGCGTGGCACCCTCGTTGCCCAGACTGTCCTTATGCGTAATGGCGCCCTGCCGCACGAACGTGATGATCTCCATGTTCTGGTGCGGATGCGGGTCGAACCCGGTGCCGGGCTGCACCTCATCGTCATTCCACACCCGCAGCGCGCCGAACCCCATCCGCTTGGGGTCGCGGTAGTGCCCAAAGCTGAAATGGTGTTTGGCGTTCAGCCAGTCGTTGCGGAAGGCGCCGAGAGAGGAGAAGGGGCGGATGTCGATCATCGGAAAATCCTCAAAGCAAGAAAAGACAGAACTTCTTTTTTGAAAAAAAGAAGCAAAAAACTTTTACGAGCTGCGGGCTTGGCCGCCGGGAGTGCCTATAATCGCCCCCGGCGGTGGCGATTATAGGCACTCCCGGACCAACCGCCCGCAATTAACAAGAACGCTTTTTTAAAAGCGCTGCTTTCTTCCTTTCTATCTATTCATCAGCACCGGCAGCTTGGCATTTTCCAGCACATGCGTCGTCGTCCCCCCCAAGATAAGCTGCCGCAGCCGCGATGTGGAGTAGGCGCCCATCGACATCAGGTCCGCGCGAAACTCCGTCGCCGCCGCCAACAGGCCGGCGCCCACGACGCGGTCGATGGACTTGAATTGCACGCAGTCCGCGGTCACCCCGTGATGCGCGATATATTCCACCACCTCTGCCCCGCTGGGGCCGCGCCGGTGATATTCGTCGGAGACCAGCACCCGCACCGCCTCCGCCTGGCGCACGAACGGCATGACCGAGGTGAGCGCGGAGGCCGCCTGGTGCGAACCGTTCCACGCGATGGCGACCCGTTTGCCGATTGTCTCGGGCCTCCCCAGTGGCGCCATCAGCACCGGCCGGCCGCTATCGAACAGCACCGCGTGCAGCGCATCGGCGGAGGCCACGTCCTCCCCGGCCTGCGGGTGCGGCACAATGGTCAGGTCCGCCAGCCGCGCCTGAAAGGCGATCATCTCCTCCTCGCGCCCCACCACCGTCGCAAAGCTCGCACTCGCTTCGTTGCGGCCCAGATGCGCGTCGCCCACCAGCACGTCGTGCTCCTCGGTGGCGATCGCGAACAGATCCCGCAACCCCAGCGCCCGGCTGCCGCTCTCGCGCTCCGTGGCGGTCATCATCTCCTCGATCATCGCGCCGGACAGGCCTTCGCCGGCCAGCGGCGCCACGTCCCGCGAATCGACCCGTATATGCAGCACCAGCAGATGCGCGTTCCACATTTTCGCCAGCATCAGGCCAGTATGCAGCGCCACCTCGCCGGAGGCGGAGGAGCTGAGCGGCAGCAAAAATTTACGAACCGACATGCGAGCCTCCCACGGTCATCACCGGTTCATAACATAGTCACTTTATTCGCCAGACAAAATTCCCGCTTCATGGGATACATCGCGCGAGCGCCGCAGCAGGTGTTCACCGCCATCGACGGTGAGCGTGGTGCCGGTGACCGAGGGGGTGTTCAGGATGAATAGCGCCGCCGCCGCGATATCCTCGGGCGCCGAGCCGCGCCGCAGCGGGTTGGCGCGCCAGGCCTTTTCGAATTTTTCGTCGGTCTGCTTGGGCGCCTTCATGGTGATGCCCGGCGCGATCCCGCACACCCGGATTTTGGGCGCCAGCGCCATCGCGAACATCTCCGTCGCCGCCGCCAGCGCGGCTTTGGTGAGGGTGTAGGAGAAGAAATCCGGGTTCAGGTTGGAGAGCTTTTGGTCCAGAATGTTGATGACGACGCCGCGTTCCCCGGCCAGCGTCGCGGCGAATTTTTGGGTGAGCAGAACCGGCGCGATGAGGTTGGGCGCCAGGTGGGCGGCAACGGACTCCGCGGTGATCGTGCCGGCTTTGTCAAACTCGAATTTTGAGGCGTTGTTGATCAATCCAAACAGCGGCCCGGCCTTTTGCATCGCCTCGCTGATCAGCCGGTCCGGCGTGGCCGGGTCGGCGAGGTCGCCCAGCACGACATGGCCGCCAAGCTCCGCGGCGAGCGCGGCGGCCTCGCCGGAGGAGTTGTTGGCGTGGATCACCACGCCGTAGCCGGCGCCGGCCAGCGCGCGCGCCATCGCCGCCCCCAGCCGCCTCGCCCCCCCAGTGATAAGAACAGTCTGTTTCATGCCCCCTATCGTAGGGTGGGTTTCGCGCTTGCGAAACCCACCAAAACCGCCCCGAACTGCTAAAGCAGATCCCGCAGCCGGAAATACGTCGTCGCCACCAGCAGCGCCGGCACCCGGAACGCCCGCCCGCCCGGAAACCGCGCGTGCGGAATGCTCGCAAAAACATCAAACCGCTCCGCCTGCCCCGCGATCGCCTCCGCCGCCACCTTGCCCGCGAGGCCGGTGAGCGCGACGCCGTGCCCGGAAAACCCGTGCGTGAACAGGATATTGTCCGCCAGCCTGCCAAAATGCGGCGCGCGGTTGACCGTGATGTCCACATTCCCGCCCCAGCAATATTCCACCCGCGCATCTTTAAGCTGCGGAAACACCCTTTGCGCACGCGCCAGCATGGCGGCCGGCAGGCTAGGCGGCGGCAGCGTTGAATACGAAACGCGCCCGCCGAACAACAGGCGGTCATCCGCGGAGCGCCGGAAATAATCCAAAACAAAATTCAAATCCGCCACCGCCTCGTTGCCCGGAATCAGGTCTTTTACATCCGCGCGCTGTTCGGTCGCGATGATGTAGGTGCCGACCGGCATGATGTAGCCGGCAATCGGCCGCATCAGGTCCCCCAGATACGCCCCGCCGGAAACGAGCAGGAAATCCGCCGACACTTTGCCACGCCCGGTATGAACGATGATTTTTTTGCCGGGCTCCACGCGCGCCACGCGTGTTTGTGAATACAGCTTGGCCCCGGCCGCCTGCGCCGCCTTCGCCAGCCCCAGCGTGTAGTTGAGCGGATGAATATGGCCGGAGACGGAATCCTCCAGCGCCGCCAGGTATTTCGGGCTCGCCAGCCGCGCGCGCAACGCCTCGCCCTCCAGAATCCGCCCCACCGGCGAACCCAGCGCCGCCAACTCCTCTTGGCTCTCCCGCAACTCCCGCACATGTCGCGGTTTCACCGCCGCGTGCAAATAACCGATCACCGGATCACAAGGAATCCCAAACCGCTGGATTTGCGAATGCAGCAGATCGACCGCCTCCACCGACATATCCCACAATTTTTTCGCGCGCTCGGCCCCCACCAGCGTCTTCACCTTGCTCTCGCTCGCGCCAAATCCCGGCAGCACCTGCCCGCCATTCCGCCCGGAAGCACCCCACCCGATATGCTCCGCCTCCAGCAGCGCGACGCCAAACCCGCGCTCGGCCAAATGCAGCGCCGCCGAAACCCCCGTGATGCCGCCGCCAATTACCGCGACGTCCGCGCTGATGTCGCCATCCAGCGCCGGCGTCTCCAACGCCACGCGCCGCGTCGCCTCGTAGTAATTTCCCAATGCAACCATCAAAACCCCGTCATGCCCGCGCATGCGGGCATCCACGCCTTATCTAAGAAAAGAAGAGAGAAAGCAGTTACTTTTTTGAAAAAAAGTAACCAAAAAACTTTTATGACCCCCGGCCTTTGAGCGGCCACAGTATGGCCGCTCAAAGGCCGGGGACAAACAAAGAACTTCTTTTTTTCAAAAAAAGAAGTTCTTTGTTTCTAGACATTCAAAAGCAAGTGCTCTCGCTCCCAGGAGGAAATCACCCGCAAATACGTCTCGTACTCAAGCCGCTTCACCGCCACCAGCACGTCCACCAGTTTGCCGCCCAGCACCTCCCGGATCGGCTGCGACGCGTCCATGATATCCAGCGCGTGCGACAATTCCCTTGGCAGCGTGTATTCGCCGGAATAAGCCGAGCCGATTTGTTCCGGCGTCGCCGTCAGCCCCTCCACCATGCCCATATAGCCGCACGCCAGTGTCGCCGCGAACGCCAGATACGGATTCGCATCGGCCCCCGGCACGCGGTTTTCCACCCGCATCGCGGACGGGTCGCCGAACGGCACGCGCAGCCCGCAGGTGCGGTTATCATAGCCCCACTGCAGATTGATCGGCGCGTTGGAAAATCGCGTCAGCCGCCGATAGGAATTCACGTTCGGCGCGTAAATCGGCATGGCCGCCGGAATGTATTTTTGCAGTCCCGCGATGTAGGACAGAAACAGCGGCGACGCCTTCCCGTCCGGTCCGGCAAACAAATTCCTCCCCGTCACCGGGTCCACCACGCTCTGATGCACATGCATAGCGCTGCCGGGCTCGGTGCCCATCGGCTTGCTCATGAATGTCGCATAGATGTTGTGCCGCAAGGCCACTTCGCGCACCGTGCGCTTGAACAGAAACACCTGGTCGGCCAAATTCAGCGGATCGCCGTGCAGAAAATTGATTTCCACCTGCGCCGCGCCCTCCTCGTGGATCAGCGTGTCGAGGTCGAGGTCCTGCAAATCGCAGAAATCGTACATTTCCTCAAACAGCGGGTCAAACTCATTCACCGCGTCGATCGAATAGGCCTGCCGCCCCGTCTCCTGCCGCCCGGACCGTCCCACCGGCGGCACCAGCGGATAATCCGGGTCCGTGTTGCGCCCCACCAGATAAAATTCCAGCTCCGGCGCCAGCACCGGCTTCCAGCCTTTCTCTTCGTAAAGCTTCAGCACGCGCTGCAAAACTTGCCGCGGCGCCATCGGCACCGGCGTGCCGTTCGCGTATTGGCAGTCATGAATAATCTGCGCCGTCGGCTCATGCGCCCACGGCACCAGCCGCACCGTATCCGCGTCCGGCACCAGCCTTATGTCGATGATCGCCGGGTCCGTCAGCACGTCATGCGGGTCATCCGGATATTCGCCAGTCACCGACTGGATAAAAATCGCCTCCGGCAGCCTTGGCGCGCCGCCCTGAAAAAATTTCTGCGCCGGCATGATCTTGCCGCGCGGGATGCCGGTAATATCCGGCACGAGACATTCCACTTCGGTGATCCGATGTTCATCGAACCATTCCTGCAAATCGATCGTACTCATATCACCCTCAAATTGAGAAGCGCAAAAAACCGGCGCCCCGGAAAGGGGCGCCGGCGTAAGATTTATTGTAAAACGCTGGTCCAGATATCGTTGAACAATTTGTACTGCGCGCCGCGCAGCGGCTGCAAAAATTGCAGCTTTTTGTAGTCATCCGGCGTCGGCGTGATCAGCTGCGTGTTGATGATGCCGGTCAGATATTGCTGGGACGCCGCATTCGGGCTGGCATACTGGTTGAAGTTCGAAAGATCGGCGCCGTTATGCGGTGCCAGGATGAAGTTGATGAACTCCAGCGCCAATTGCGGATTCGGCGCGTGCGCCGGAATCGCCATCGTATCGACCCAGATTTCCGTGCCCTCCTTCGGCAGATAGTATTTCAAATTCGCGCAGGACCCGTCGGCGTAGCACTCGCCCACGTCGCCGTTATAAGCCATCGTCACCGCGATCAGCCCGTTCTTTTCCTCCTGCTCGGCCGGCGTCTCATCCACGAAGCCGGCAAAATTCGGCCGCTTCTTGGTCTGCTCGATCAGCTTGGCCGCCGCCAGCCACTGGCTTTCCTGGCTACAGTTGAAGCCGTAGCCCAGATACGCGCACGCCGCGGCGATCTGGTCGCGCCCTTCGCCCTTGGCGATCGTGAACGGATAATTCGGGTTCACAGTCGGGTCGAACAGCACGCCCCACCCGCCGCCGGGATTGGGAATTTTTTTCGGGTCATATTCGATGCCGGTGGTGCCCCACTGATACGGGATCGAATACTTATCGCCCGGATCGTAATCCGGATTCTGAAATTTTGGCTCCAGATTTGTAAAATTCGGAATCTGCGAATGATCCAGCGGCTGGATCAGCCCTTCATCCGCCATCTCCGGGATATAATAGCTGGACGGCACCACCACGTCGAACTGCGAATCCCCGCCGGTCTTCAGCTTGGCTTCCATTTCCGCATTACTCTCGTAATCGGTCTCCACCACCTTGCAGCCGCATTCCAGTTCGAACCCGTCGATGATGGATTCCGAAATATAGTCCGACCAGATGAACAGATTCAGCGTCGGTTCATCCGCGCGCGCCGGCGTGGCCGCCGTCACGGCGAATCCGGCAACGAGCAGCCCGGCGGCCGCCCCAAGTATCAAACGCATAAAAAACTCCTCTTTCAACCTGTCCCTGGGACGCTTTAGGTTGGCAACATCCTCGCGCGGCGGTCCCGGCTCCGCGAGAAGAAAAAATACACCAGCGCCAGCACGATGATGGTGACGATCATCAGCGTTCCCAAGGCGTTGATCTCGGGTGAAATGCCCTTCTTCGCGATCGCGCCATAAATATACAGCGGCAGTGTCACGCTGCCTGGCCCGGAGGTGAAAAAACTGATCGTGTAATCGTCGATCGACAGCGTGATCCCCAGCAAAAACCCGCCCACGATCGCCGGCTGCACGATCGGCACGGTCAGGAACAAAAAGCTCTTGATGCCGTTCGCATAAAGATCATGCGAAGCCTCGAACAAATTCGGGTCCAGCCCGGCCAGCCGCGCATACACCGTCAGCGCCACATACGGCACCTGGAACGTGATGTGCGCGATCAGCATCGTCCCCAGCCCCGCGGCCAGCAGCCCGGTCGCGCTATGGATCAGATTGAAAAACGTCAGCTCGGCGATGCCAAAAACGATCGCCGGCATGATGATCGGCGTGTAGATGATCAGGCTCGGCACCGCCGCCAGCACGCCCTTCGCATTGGCGTTGCGAAACCGGCACAGCCCATAGCCCAGCAAGGTCCCAAGGCAGGTCGAAATCGCCGCCGAGCCCAGCGCCAGAATCAACGACCGCTGCAGCGCCGCACCCACCTCGCCGTCGCCGAACAACACGCCATAGGCATGCAGCGAATGCCCGGTCTGCAGCGGCGCCGGCGCCAGCGAGTAATACGCCACCATCGCCAGCGGCGTGTACAGCAAAACGTAAACCGGCCACGAAATCACCGCCAAGCCGGTGCGCACGCTTTTGGGAACGACGTTGCTCATGAGAAAGAGCCAAGGAAGAAGTTACTTTTTTTG
>PLFB01000200.1 GCA_003137135.1 Acetobacteraceae bacterium | reverse complement strand
CCCCCAGCTCGCAAAAGTTTTTTTGGTTACTTTTTTTTCAAAAAAAGTAACTTCTTGCTTATAAGGGTTTGCATGATTCTCATTACGGGCGGCGCGGGGTTTATTGGGTCTAACTTGCAGGCGGCACTGTTTGCGCTGGGGCGGGAGACGGTGGTGGCGGACTGGCTGGGGAGCGAGGGGAAGTGGCGCAATTTGCGCCACCATCCGCCGCTGGAGATTGTGGCGCCGGAGGCGCTGCGGGCCTGGCTGGCGGAGCGGCCGGCGCTGACGGCGGTGGTGCACCTGGGGGCGATTTCCGAGACCACGGCGGTGGACGGGGACCTGACCTGGCGCTCGAACGTGGAGCTGTCGCAGTTTTTGTGGCGCTGGTGCGCGGCGCATGAGGTGCGGCTGGTGTATGCGTCTTCCGCGGCGACCTATGGCGATGGGTCGCAGGGGTTTGATGACGAGTTTTCGACCGCGGCGCTGCGCCGGTTGCGGCCGTTGAACCTTTATGGGTGGAGCAAGCACGCGTTTGATCTGTGGGTGGCGCGCGAGGTGGAACGCGGGGCGCCGGCGCCGCCGGGCTGGGCGGGGGTGAAATTTTTCAACGTCTATGGGCCGAATGAGTACCATAAGGGCAAGATGATTTCGGTTGTGAAAGTAAAGCACGACGAGGTGGCGGCGGGCGGCCCGGCGCGGCTGTTCAAGAGCACCGAGCCGGGGCTGGCCGATGGCGCGCAGGCGCGCGATTTTATCTGGGTGGGGGACGTGGTGGCGGCGCTGCGGTTTTTGATCGACGCCCCTGCCGTGCAGGGGATTTTTAATTTGGGTACGGGCGTGGCGCGGACCTATGCGGACCTGGCGCGGGCGGTGTGCGCGTCAAATGGCATGGCGGAGCGGATCGAGTTTGTGGACATGCCGGCGGTGCTGCGCGGGCAGTATCAGTCGTTTACGGAGGCGCCGATGGGGCGGTTGCGGCGGGCCGGGTTTAATGAGGCGTTCACGAGTTTGGAGGCGGGGGTGGAACAATATGTCGCGGGGTATTTGCGCGGGGGTGAGTGGTATTTGTGAGGATTGTCCGCGATGCCGCGCAACGTTGACCCGGCCGGCCCGCTGCCGCCGGCCGATGCCGATGGCAGGCTGGTGCTGGCGGAGACCAAAGCCACGATTGTGAAAACGGCGATCAGCGCGTTCGGGGCGGGCTGCGTCGCGCTGTACAACGTGCTGTTCTGGTACAAGGTTTTGGCGCTGCACATCGTGCCGCCGATCTCCGATATTCGCAGCCGGGTTTTTGGGATCGTCAGCCTGCTGGCCTGGCCGGCGCTGCCCTGGCTGGTGCTGAAGCTGTTGCTGCCGGCGAGCCTGACGATCGATGCGGACGGGATTCTCGCACGCGGCAAGACAAGTCTGCGGCGGCTGGGGTGGGAGGAGATACGGGAGATCCGCTTGCGCGAAATCACCATGGGGCGGGGCGGGAAGACGCAGACGCAGACAATCGTCATCGGGCCGGATTTCCGGATTTCGTGGATGCCGGTTTACGGCGTGGCGCCGAAGGCGCTGGCGGATTATCTGCTCGAACGGCGGCGTCAGGCGCGGCCGGCGGTGCCGCTGGAGGCAGTGACTACGGCGCCGGGCACGCTGGGCCGGCTGAGCGCCAATGCCGGCCGGGCGATGGCGATGACGCGGGCGGCGCATCTGGCGCTGGTGCTGATTCTGGGTGGTTTTGCGCTGGTGGTGGCGCTGCTGGTGAGTTTCGCGGTCCACGGCGGCCCACTGGCGGCTTACGTGCTGGGAAAATTGGTGCCATAGGCGATTCACGAATGAACGCTGACCAGACGACGCGCCAAAAAAGTGAGGGCGGGATGACAGGCGCGGAGCCGGCGGAATCGGCTGCCGCCGGCCGGGTTTTGAAAGTGGCCGAAAGGCTGTTTCTCAAAAAGGGCTACAAGGCGACCACGATCCGGGAGATCGCCGCCGCGTCAAAGGTTTCGAATGCGACGATCGTGAAATATTTCGGCGGCAAACCGGAATTGTTTGTTGCTTTGGTGGGCGGGGTGACCGCGCGTATGATCGGCGCGGCCGCGATTGATTTCGCGGAACTGCCGGAACAAGGGCTGCAAATATGGGGCGCCGCCGTGCTGCGGCTGCTGCTTGAGCCGCGGGTCGTGATGGCGGCCCGGCATCTGTACAGCGACGTTTCGATGCTGCCTGACCTGGCCAAGACCTATTATGCGAGGGGCCCGGCAAAACTGGCCGGTAGTCTCAGCCTGCAATTGCAGCGCTGGGCGGGGATGGGGCTGTTTCCGGAGCAGGATTTTCTGGCGGCGGCGGAATGGTTCATGCACCTGCTGGGCGGCGGGCTGTATCAGCGCGTGATGATGGGCTTGCAGCGCAGGGCGAGCGACGCCGAGATTGCGGCGGCGGCGCGGGAGGCGACGCGGGTTTTTCTGGCGGCGTTTGGGGAAAGAAAGTAGCGCTTTTTTGAAAAAAAGCGCGCAAAAAACTTTTGATTTATTTTGATCCGTGGTCGTTCCAACACCTCTGGCTAAGATTAATAAAAAGTTTTTTGCTTCTTTTTTTCAAAAAAGAAGTGCTTCCTTACTTCCTTGCTTAACGCGATTGCCCGCAATCACTTTGCCCTTGACTTTTACAGTAATGTTGTTACTACGGCTGCACGCCTACCGACTTTGCGGCATGCCTGATCGGGGCTGCGGGGGAAAACTCGTCTCGCGAAGGCGGTCATGGTGGAGGAAACAAAAAATGGCGTATGACAGCGAACGGGATAAATCCAACACGCCGGCATGGCAGACGGATACGTCGCAGCGGATCAAAGGCAAGGTGGCGCTGGTGACCGGGGTCGCGTCCGGAATCGGCAAGGCCAGCGCATTGCTGTTCGCCCGGCAGGGCGCGCAGGTTTTCGGCTGCGACATCGATGAGCAGGGCGCGCGGGCGACCGCCGCGGAGGCCGAGGCCGCGGGTTTTCCGTTGGCGGGGGTGACAAAAGTCGATATCGGCCAGGAAGCGGAACTCAGGCGGTGGGTCGCAGAGTCGGGTGCGCGCGGCGGCGGGATCGACATCCTGGTCAATGTCGCCGCCGGCGTGCGGTGGGGCTGGATCGAGGACACCACGCTGGCGGATTTCCGTTATACGGTGCAGATGGTGGCGGATATTATTTTTGTCGCGTGTCACGCGGTGTGGCCGGAGATGAAGCGGCGCGGCGGCGGCTCCATCATCAACATATCTTCCGCCAACGCGCTGCAGGCGCTGCGGGGTTCGCCGGCATTGTCTTACGTCGCGGGCAAAGGCGCGGTCACTTCGATGACGCGGCAACTGGCCATGGAAGGTGCGCCGCACGGGATTCGCGCCAATTCGATGGCGCCGGGATTGATCGTCAGCGCGGGGACGCGGGAGGTTATTTCTGACCCGGAACGGGCGGAGCAGATACGCCAAGGCCTCATGATCGCGCGCCTCGGCGCGCCGATGGATGTGGCGTGGGCGGTGCTTTATCTGGCTTCGGATGAATCGTGCTGGGTGACGGGGTCCGACATGCGGGTGGATGGCGGGGCGACGCAATGGTAGGGTGATCGCCGCATTTTTGGCGGATGATCGGCTCAGGGCTTTGGCGTGCTCTGGCGGGCGTGGGACAGAACCGAGGCGAGGGTTTCGTCGAGCGATTTTTTCGGGCGCCAGTGCAAAAGTTTGGCGGCGGCGTCGGGGTTGCCGGCGGCGCGGGGAATGTCTGACGGGCGCAGGCGGGCCGGGTCCTGGCGGATGGTTATTGTCTCTGACGTGAGGGCCAGGAGCTTGTCGAGGATGGCGGCGATGCGGGTGGCGTGGCCGGTGCAAATGTTGAGGGCCAGGTTGTTGGGCAGTTCATCGAATTTTTTGATGGTAGCGATGTAGGCGGCGCAGACATCCGTGATGTCGAGAAAGTCCCGCTCTGACTCCAGGTTTCCCACCAGCATTTCGTGGCCCGAAAAACCGGCTTCGATGCGGGCGATCTGGGCGGCGAAGGCGGGGACGACGAAATCCTCGCGCTGGCCGGGGCCGGTGTGGTTGAAGGGGCGCAGGCGCTGCACGCGCAGGCCCTCGGCGGCGAGCGCGCAGAGCGCCATTTCGGCGGCGGCCTTGGTGGCGGCGTAGGTGTTTTGCGGCTCGAGCGGGGCGGATTCCGGGAGCGGCAGACCAGGCTTGAAGCTGGCGCCATAGACCTCCGCGGTGGAGATGAAAATCAGCCGCGTCGCCGGCGATTGGGCCAGGATGGCGCGGCCGAGGTTGATGGTGCCGTGGCAGTTGATGGCCCAGGCGTTTTCGGGATCCGCGCGGGAGGCGCCGATGGCGGAGAGGGCGGCGAGGTGGATGCAAAAATCCGGCTTTTGGGCGGCGAAGGCGGCGGCGAGCGCTGCCTTGTCCGTAACGTCCAGGCGGTCATGGCCGTCCAGGCCGGTGGGGATGAGGCGGGCGGCGGGAAACGCTGATTTTAGCGCCGGCAAGAGATGCTGGCCGACGAAACCGCCGGCGCCGGTGAGCAAAATACTAGGTTCGGACATTTACCGGCTTTTGGACAGTCGGGCGAGGTCCGCTTCCACCATTTCCGCGGCCAGTTCCGCCAGCGTGACGGTTGAGGTCCAGCCGAGTTTTTGCTCGGCCTTGGCCGGGTTGCCGAGCAGCACGTCAACCTCCGCGGGGCGCAGGCGGGATTTGTCGACGCGGACGTAATCCTCGGTGTTCAGGCCGACATGGCCGAAGGCGAGGTCGCAAAATGTGCGCACGCTATTGGTGATGCCGGTGGCGATGACGTAGTCGTCAGGAAAATCCTGTTGCAGCATCAGCCACATCGCCTGCACGTAGTCGGCGGCGTGGCCCCAATCGCGCATCGCGTCCATGTTGCCGAGCGGCAGGTGGTCCGCCAGGCCGAGTTTGATGCGCGCGACGCCGTCGGTGATGTGGCGGGTTACGAATTCGACGCCCCGCAAAGGGCTTTCATGGTTGAACAGGATGCCGGCGGAGGCGTGCAGGCCAAAACTCTCGCGGTAGTTCACCGTCATCCAGTGCGCGTAGAGTTTCGCGGCGGCGTAGGGCGAGCGGGGATAGAAGGGTGTGGTTTCGGACTGTTTGTCCTGCTGGATCTTGCCGTACATTTCGGACGAGGAAGCCTGGTAGAAGCGGGCTTGCGGGTGGGCGATGCGCAGCGCCTCCATCACGTTGACGGCGCCGATGCCGGTGACCTGGCCGGTGAGCAAAGGCTGGTGCCAACTGGTGGCGACGAAGCTCTGCGCGGCCAAATTATAGACTTCGTCCGGCTGGTGCTGGTGCATCAGGCGGACCAGGCTGGAGAGGTCCAGCAAATCGCCGTCCACCAGCTCGATCTGGCCCAGAATGCCGAGCCAGCGCAGGCGCTCGCCGATCACGTCCGAGGAGGCGGAGCGGCGGATCATGCCGATGACGTGATAGCCTTTGGCTAGCAGAAATTTGGAGAGATAGGCGCCGTCCTGGCCGGTGACGCCGGTGATGAAGGCTTTGGGCAAGGTAACCTCGCGGGCTGCGTGTGGCGTTGTATGGCCGGAATTTCGGCGGTTTGAAAGTGGTTTTGCGGTGCAGCATGGATTATTGGACGGTTAGGGAAGGAGGATGTAAGGCGGAGGGGCCAAGTTTTGTGGAGGCGGGATGCTGAGTGACGAAACCGAAGCCGAGAAATTCGCCGCCATGCTGCGCCGGTCCGCCGCGCTGAAAATGGAGCTGGCGCTGAACGCGGCGCCGGTGCTGGCGGTGGTGGGCGTAGCGGAGCGGGCGATACGGGCGGGGAATAAGTTGATATTTTGCGGCAATGGCGGGTCGGCGGCCGATGCGCAGCATCTGGCGACCGAGCTGGTGATCCGGCTGCGCGGGGCGGTGGCGCGGGACAGCTGGCCGGCGATCACGCTGGCGCTGGATACCTCCGCGGTGACGGCGGCGGTGAATGATTTTGGCGTGGAGGAGATGTTTGCCCGGCCGTTACGGGGCTTGGGCCGCGAAGGGGACGTGCTGTTTGGGATTACCACGTCCGGGCGGTCGATTAACGTGGTGAAGGCGCTGGAGGCGGCGCGGGACATGGGGATTGCGACGGTGGGCTTTCTGGGCGGCGATGGCGGGCCGGCGCGGGCGTTTTGCGACCATGCGCTGATCGTGCCGGATACCGAAACGGCGCGGGTGCAGGAGTGCCATATTACGCTGGGGCATGCGGTGCTGACGCTGCTTGAAGATCGGCTGGTGGCGAATAGGTAAAAGGCGGAAAGCAGCGCTTTTTTGAAAAAAAGGCTTCCCGCCTGGGGCGCGCAAAAAACTTTTGCTCCGCTTCGCGCCGCGTTGGCCCGTTGCGGGCCCACACGGCGCGAAGCGGAATAAGAGTTTTTTTGCTGCTTTTTTTGCAAAAAAAGAAGTGCTTGCCTTGCTTTCTTGGAGAGTTGCCATGAGCGCATTCACCACCACCGAGTCGATCCAGCCGCGGCGCGGGGCGGCGGTGCTGCTGGAGATCCTGCGCAGCGAGGGCGTGGAATACATATTCGGCAATCCGGGAACGACCGAATTGCCGCTGATGGATGCGCTGACGGAAACGCCGGAGATTTCCTACATCTGGGCGCTGCAGGAGGCGAGCGCGGTGGCGATGGCGGACGGCTACGCGCAGGCGGCGCGGAAACCCGGGTTTTTGAACCTGCATACCGCCGGCGGGCTGGGGCATGGGATGGGGAATTTGCTGAATGCGAGCGTGAGCCAGACGCCGCTGGTGGTGACCGCCGGGCAGCAGGATTCGCGGCATACGATAACGGACCCGCTGCTGTTTGGGGACCTTGTGCAGATCGCGCGGCCGGCGGTGAAGTGGGCGCAGGAGGTGGCGCATGCGGACCAGTTGCCGGTGCTGGTGCGCCGCGCGTTTCATGATGCGAGTGCCGCGCCGGCGGGGCCGGTGTTTCTCTCCTTGCCGATGGACGTGATGGAGGAGATGAGCGCGGTGGGGATCGCCGGGGTTTCGCGGATCGATCGGCGGAATGTGGCGGGCTCACTGGAGGAACTGGCGGAGCGGCTGGCGAAGGTGGCGCCGGGCAAACTGCTGATTATCGCGGGGGATGAGGTTTACGATAGCGGGGCGGCGGCGGAGGTGGCTTTGCTGGCGGAGACGTTGGGGGCGCCGGTTTATGGGTCGTCCTGGCCGGCGCGGCTGCCGTTTCCGACGTCGCATCCGCTGTGGATGGGGCCGATGCCGAATAAGGGGCGGCAGATTTATGAGGTTTTGGCCGGGTATGATGCGGTGTTCGCGCTTGGGGGTAAATCTCTCATCACGATCCTTTACACCGCCGGGCCGATTATTCCGGCGTCCTGCGCGGTTTATCAGATGTCTTCGGATGTGAAGGATTTGGGGCGGACCTATACGACGCAGCTTTCGGTGGTGGGGGATATATTTGCGTCGCTGCGGGCGATGCAGCCGATTCTTGCGGCGAAGGCGGCGGGGATGCGGGAGGTTTATGCGGGGCTGGCGGCGGCGGCGGGGAAGGCGCGGGAAGCACGGCGTACGGCACTTTGGGCGGCGGCGGAGGCGCAGTGGGAGGCGGCGGTGATCACACCTCTGGTGGCGGCCAGGGAGCTTTCGCGCGGGATTGGGCCGGACGTGCATATTGTGGATGAGGCGGTGGCGACGACGTTTCATTTGCGCGGGTTTTTGCATAGCGATCTGGTGGCGCAGTTTTCGTTTTCGCGCGGCGGCGCGCTGGGATGGGGGATGCCGGCGGCGGTGGGTTTTTCGCTCGGGCTGGGACGGGCGCCGGTGGTGAGTCTGGTGGGGGATGGGGCGGCGATGTACTCGCCGCAGGCGCTGTGGACGGCGGCGCATGAGAAGCTGCCGGTGACTTTTGTTGTGCTGAACAACAGGGAATACAATATTTTGAAGAATTTTTTAAAGGGGCAGGTTGGGTATTTATCCGCCAGGCGGAACCATTTCATTGCGATGGATCTGGTTGATCCGGCGATTGATTTTTTGGCATTGGCGGCGTCGATGGGAGTGCCGGCGGTGCGGGTGACGAAGGCCGGTGAGATCGCGGGAGCGGTGGCGGCGGGGATTGCTTCGGGGGTGGTGAATTTGGTGGAGGTGGTGATTGGGGTGGAGTGATTGGGGTTGCGGGGCGTTAAATATAATAACTATAGGACAGCGATGCTGTCAATTGAGTCATATGACTCAAAGGACAGGTAAGTTGTCCTGACGTGTTTAGAGGGTTGGATGTAAAGTTTTTCTTTTTATTTATTCAGAACGGTTTTGGAACGATATGATTTTTGGGGGTTTGGGGTGGGGGGCGGCGAGGGCGTGGGCGGCTTGCAGGGCGGAGAGCAGGGTGGGTTCATCGACGGTGGTGAGGTCGCAGCGCGTGGCGCCTTTTTTCCCCCAGCCGCCGGGGACGGAAGTGAAGGATTCCGGGGCTTGCTCGCAGAAAAAATCCCGCAGGTCGGGGGTGAACATGAGGTTGAGGTCGGGGATGGCGGCATCGAGGGTGGCAAAAATTTTGCGGGGGGTGCGAAAGGCGAGGCGGTGGAAATGCGGCACGGCGGTGGTGTTGGGGAGGGTAAGGGCGAGGTGGTGGGCGCGGTGGGGTGGGACGGGCATGGGTGGCTCGGGTGGAAATGGTTGCGTTTTTGGCGAGGGGGTAGATATTTGAGGTGTCTATCATCTCTGGAGATGCCGCGCATGAATGACACCGCGAAATTGTTCAAACACGGGCGCAGCCAAGCGGTTAGATTGCCGAAGGCATTTCGGATGCCGGGGACGGAGGTGCGGGTGCNNGTGCTGCTGGAGCCGATGGAACGGGATGTGGCGGATTTTCGGGCGGTGTTTGCGCAGATAGATGGGATGGGGGGCGGGGTGTTTTTGGAGGAGGGACGGCCCGCGCAGCCGGCGATGCCAGATCAAAAGGCTGATTTTGGGGAGTGATTTGCCTTGATACGAATGTGCTGGTCCGGGTTTTATTAAGGATCATCCGCAGATGACGCAGATGGCCGCAGAGAAGAGGAGTATAGGATTAGGCGTTTATATTCGAGCCTTATGGCGCCGAAATTGAGCAATAGAGCGTGGGTTAATCGGGATGATACTACGTAGTTTATGGCTTGGGACTCATCCGCGCTTTTGGGAAAAAAAGTCCACTTGGATGAAGTCGGATCAAAGTGATGGGGTGCGGAATAGCACCCCATCCTACGGCTTGCTGCACCGCTATGCTACTGAGTTTAATTTTCGCTACAGCAATCGCGCGGCCGTCGGGGTGGACGATGTCACCCGGACGATCCGCGCGCTTAAGGGTGCCGAAGGCAAGCGGTTGACGTATAAATTATCTGTTGGGCAAGCGGCCTAAGGGGCTTAGCCGGGCGGCTTGGCGGGATTTGACCCGAGAAGTTTTTACAAAAAAATTATAGTTTAAGAAACCATACAGAAAGGTCTGTTCAAATGTGTGTTTCTTGTTGACAAACGTCAACCGAGTCGCTAATTTATTCGTGCGTCTGGGATGAGTCGCTAAGCGACTCAACTTGGAGAATTCTCCAAAAGCTCAGTCGCTTTTTCTCGGATTTCAATTTATATAACGTATATGCGTATATGTTACATAGATGAGTCCGGTACTCCGGAGGTACCAGGGACAACTGACCATTTTGTTTTGGTTGGCCTTTCAATGCCTATTGGCTTTTGGAAAGAAGCGGACGCTCAAGTAACACAAGTATTAACTCGTTTTGGGCTGGAAAACGCTGAGTTCCACACAGCGTGGCTTCTACGCCCATACTTTGAGCAAAGCCGGATACCAAATTTTTCTAATTTGTCTACGGTAGAGCGTGTCAGAGAGGTAAGACGTTATCGCACCACCGAACTTCTCAAGTTGCAAAAAACTGGCGGAAAGCGTCATTCAAATGCGAAAAAAACTTACAAGCACACCGCTCCTTATATTCATTTAACGCAAATTGAGCGTCGTGACGCCGCTTTGGCAGTTGCCGAAGCGATTGGCGGATGGAGCGAATGCACAATATTCGCCGAGTGTATAAACAAAATTCATTTTGATCCAGCTAGGACGCATCGTTCGGTGGATGAACAGGCGTTTGAACAAGTCATCTCTCGTTTTCAACAATATTTGGCTCGACAACCAGGTAACGCGCCTAGTAGCAACTACGGTATTTTGGTTCATGACAATAATCAAACGGTGGCAAAGAAACACACCGATTTGATGAGGAAGTTTCATAATTCAGGAACTTTGTGGACGCAGATAAATCACATAATTGAAACGCCATTATACGTAGACAGCAGCCTTACAAGAATGGTTCAAATGGCTGACCTTTGCAGCTACGCATTGCGGAGATACGTGGAAAATGGAGAAACAGACTTGTTTCGAGCCGTTTTTAGACGCGTCGATAGATATGCTCAAAAAGCCGTTGGAATACGGCATTTTGCGGGTCTGCAATGCCAGTGTGAAATTTGTGCTGCCCACCATAGGGGGGTCTGGGTCACGCCTCCTTAGAGATTTTGTGTCGTAAGGTCCTGACAGACAACGATCTTTCTTCGTG
>PLFB01000285.1 GCA_003137135.1 Acetobacteraceae bacterium | reverse complement strand
GCCCCCTTCTCGATCGCCTTGCGCGCAAACCGGTCATTGATAATGTCATGCAGCACGATCCCGCCATAGGAATGCACCGCCTGATTAACCTCCTCGCGCGCCCCCAGCGACGTAATCACAATCGGCGCCTTGTATTTCACGCATAGCTCCAGATCATGCATCAGCCGCTCGTTCGAACGATGCACAATCTGATTCACCGCATAGGGCGCCGCCTGCTGCCCCGGATGCGCCGCATCCCAAGCCTTCAGCGCCTCGGTAATTTCAACAAACCACCTCTCCAGCGCCTCCTTCGGCCGCGCGTTCAGCGACGGAAAACTCCCCACCACCCCGGCCGTGCACTGCGCGATCACCAGCTTCGGATTGGACACAATAAACAGCGGCGACCCAATCACGGGCACGCTCAGCCCCTTCAAAACATCCGGCAGTGACATCGCAAATTCCTTGGAAAAGTTCCCTATACGTCAACCATTACCGATTAAGACGCCGGTGGCAAACACCAACGCGCCCCCCAGCGCCACCTGCAATGTCGCCCGAATGGGTGAAGTATCCATGTACTTCGTCCGTATCCAGGAAATCACCCCCAACTCCACCACCACCACGGCAAACGCCACGCTCAGCGCCGTCCACAGCGTCGGAATCAAAAACGGCAGCGTATGCCCCAGCCCCCCCAGCGTCGTCATCGCCCCGGTAATCACCCCCCTGAAAATCGGCGTCCCGCGCCCCGTCAGGCTCCCGTCATCGGAAAGCGCCTCCGCAAACCCCATCGAAATCCCCGCCCCCAGCGACGCCGCCAGCCCCACCACAAACGCCTGGTGCGGATGCCCGGTCGAAAACGCCGCCGCGAAAATCGGCGCCAGCGTGGACACCGACCCATCCATCAGCCCCACCAGCCCCGGCTGCACATATTGCAGCACAAACCGCCGCTCCGCCGTCTGGTCCTCCGCCCTGATCTGCTTGTCGCTCACCTTCGCGCTCAGCTCATCCGCCCGATGCTCATGCGCCTGCTCCGCCTCCGCCAGATCCCCCAACAGCTTGCGCACCGACGCATCCGTGGAGCGCGACGCCGCCAGCCGGTAAAACCGCTGCGTCTCCGCCTCCATGCTCTCCGCCATCTTTCGCACCGCATCGATGCTCGGCTTCGGCAACTGCCAAACCGGTTTTCTCGTCAAAAACCCCCGCACATCCTGCCGCCGCACCAACGGAATATGCTCCCCGAACTTTTCCCGATAAAGGTCAATCAACGCGCGCCGATGCTCGCTCTCCTCACTCGCCATTTCGGTAAACACATGCGCCGAAGCCGGAAAATCCTCCCGCAGCCGCTCGGCGATATCATTATAAATCCGCCCATCCTCCTCCTCGGACCCAATGGCCAGCGCCAGCACCTCACGCTCCGAAAGCTCCGAAAAATCCCGCATCTGCGTCTCCAGTTAAGCCAGCAAGAAGCGCTTTTTAAAAAAAGCGCGCAAAAATTTTTGCTCCCGGGGGCCTTCGCGGCACCGCGCCGCTAATTGCCTCCGCTCGAGGCAATTAGCGGCGTGTCGCCGCCAAAGCCCCCAGGAGCAAAAGTTTTTTGGTTACTTTTTTTCAAAAAAGTAACTTCTTTCTTCGTCTTAACTGGCTTTGGTCTTCCAATTCGTCAACCCGTTCATAACCAAATGCGAACGACTCGCATCTCCGCCGCCCTTGCTTTCCGCCGGTTTGTACGCCGGCCCATTCCCGTCCATAATCACCCAAGAATTCGCCCTCTTGCATGAGATAGTCACGAATAAAAATGCTCGACACGGTTTTATGCTCATGCGGTAGCGGCCTGCGCCGTCTGCGCTGCTGCGACTACGACCCCGGCGCCCTGCCCGATTCCGCCTCCCAGGACCTGCTCTCCGCCCAGGGTGCCGAAGCCACAAAGCTGTTCAACGAAAAAAAGCACAAAGACGCGGAAGTTTTGGCGCTCAAAATTCTCGACCTCGCCCCCAACAACCGCGCCGCCCTGCGCGTGCTGTTCGAAATCCGCAAGGCCGAGCAAAAACCGAAGGCCGCCGAGGCTCTGGCCCGCCGCCTCGCCGCCACGCCGTTCGAAAACGCCGCCCAATCCACCGCCGCCTTTCTGCAGCTCGCCCAGCTTCTGGTCGGCCAGGGCCGCCATCGCGACGCTGAACCCTCCGCCCGCGAGGCCCTGAAAATCTCGCCGCGGGACGCGACGGCGCATCACGTCATGGGCGTCATCCTCACCGAGACCGGCCGCGTGCACGGCGGGGAGACCCACTATCGCAAGGCCCTGGCGCTGCTGGAGCGCGAGGACGGCATGGTCCTGGCCAACCTCGCCTGGAACCTGAAACTGCAAGGCCGGCTGGATGAAGCCGCCAAAATCTATGAACGCGCGTTGCTCATCAAACCCGACAACATTCGCGGCGCCGGCGGTTTCGCGCAGGTGGAGGCCAACCGCGGCCGCCTCCCCGCCGCCATCGCCCTGCTGGAGGAAGCCCTCGCCGGTCATCCCGCGGACCGCACCTTGCGCCTGCTGCGCGCTCTGATGGATTTACAGGCCGGCAACCCGGACGCCGTCATCGCCCGCCTCACCGATCCGCCCGAAAACCTTCTCCCCGCCGAGCTTTCCGCCAAGGGCCAGGCCTTTGCACTGAAAAACCAGCCGGCCGAGGCCACCGCCTTGTTCGCCCTGGGTAAGCGCATGCAGCGCGAACGCTACGGCCAGCGCTACGAGCCCGAAGAAACTTTTAAAAAAGCCGAAAAATTCAAAGCCTTCTTCACCGCCGACAAGATCCTGCCGCTGCCCCGCGCCGCCCGCGCCGACGGCCCCACGCCGGTCTTCCTCATCGGCTTCCCCCATTCCGGCACCGCCCTGCTCGAACAACTTCTCGCCCGCACCCAAATCTTCGCCCCCGCGGACGCGTTCTCCCCCATCGCCGCGCTCGCCGCCGACCTGCCCGAGCTCGCCGGCCTGACCTACCCCGACGGCCTGACCGAATCCCTGATCGGCGACGGCCAATCCATCCCCCGCGAACTCCGCCGCCGCTACCTCTCGCGCCTGCGCGAACGCGGCATCGAAACCGGCCAGCCCTTCGTCACCGATCGCGGCCCCGACAACCATTGGCATATCGGCCTGATAAAACTTTTATTTCCCGAAGCCCCCATCATCCACGTCCTGCGCCACCCGTTTGACGTGCTGCTCGGCAACTTCGCTTACGACCGCAAGCTGGAAGCCAACGCCGGCGTCTCCCTCGCGAGCCTGGCCAGGCACTACGATTTTACCATGAACCTGATCAAACATTTTCGCGGCCAGCTCACCTTGCGCTACCTGCCGGTCCGCTACGAGGACATGGTGGAAAACCCGACGGCGACCTTGCGCGACATTTTGGCCTTCATCGGCGAGCCCAACGCCGCCCTGCCCGACGAATTTTCGCTGCGCGCCAACGAGGTTTTTCCGACCCCCCGCACTCCCGCGCACGCCATTCTACAAAAACCCCTGCACACCCGCGACCGCGCCAAATATCGCGCCTATGAAGCGCTGATGCCCAATTTGTTCTCCGAAATCCGCCCGCTCATCGAGCCCTGGATCGAAGAACTCGGCTATAAGGCCGCCACACCATGAACGACGTGACCCCCCCGGAAACCACCGCCGCGCCCGCCGCCGCACCCCCACCGCCGGAAGCGCCGCTGCAGCCTGGCCAGCAGCGCGTCGCCCTCGCCGACGTCGTCGCCCAAATCTCCAAATTCGAGCAGGACAACAAACTCGACGAAGCCGACGATCTCGCCACCCGCGCTTTGCGCGCCGCACCTGAGCACCCGCACATCCTGCACATGGCCGGCATCGTCGCCTACCGCAAAGGCCGCATCGGCCAGGCCATCGAGTACATGGAAAAGTCCATGTCCCTCGCCCCCAACGTCGCCCTCTACCCCCGCAACATGTGCGAAATCTATCGCGGCGCCGGCCGCCTGGACGACGCCGTCGCCGTCGGCCGCCGCGCCATCGAACTCGCCCCCCAGGACTCCCGCGCCTACTTCAACCTCGCCCTCATCCACTACGAACGCCTGGAACTCACCGAATCCGTCGAGATTTGCAATCAGTCCCTCGCCCTCGACCCCAATTTCGCCGAAGCTCATTTCGAAAAAGCCGAAGCCCTCCTGCTCGGCGGCAACCTCGCCGAAGGCTGGGAGAGCTACGAATGGCGTTTCCAGCTAAAACAAGCCGAAGGGATGCTCCCCAAAACCGACAAACCGCAATGGGACGGCAACCCGCTCCCCCCCGGAAAACTCCTCCTGGTCGCCGACCAGGGGTTTGGCGACTGCATCCAGTTCGGCCGCCTCATCCCCTGGGCCGCCGAGCGCGCCCCCGCCCCCGTCCTCGCCTGCAGCGGCGACCTCACGCCCATTCTCCGCCAAATCCCCGGCATCGGCCGCATGGTCACCCGCTGGGAAGCCACCGGCGAGTTCGACGCCTACATCCCCCTCTCCGGCCTGCCCCGCCTCGCCGGCATCCGCACCGACAACATCCCGATGGCGGATTCCTATCTCAAAACCAACGACAACCTGGTTCTCGAATGGGCCGAAAAACTCGACATGCTGGTCCCGAAAGGCAAACGCCGCATCGGCCTCGTCTGGGCCGGCCGCCCCACCCACAAAAACGACAAAAAACGCACCCTCAAACTCTCCGCCTTCGCCCCCCTCTTCGCCCGCGACGACGTCGCCATCATCACCGTCCAAAAAGGCGACCAGATTTCTCAGGTCGGCGGCTACTGGGGCAAAACCCCGATCATCAACCTCGGCCCCGACATCACCGACTTCGCCGACACCATGGCCATCCTTCGCAACATCGAGCGTCTGGTCACGATCGACACCTCGGTCGCCCACGTCGCCGGCGCCATCGGCGCCCCGACTTCCCTAGTCATCCCCTACGCCCCCGACTGGCGCTGGCTCCTCAACCGCGACGACACCCCCTGGTACAACTCCCTAAAACTCTACCGCCAGCAAAAACCCTACGACTGGTCCGGCGTCATAGAACGCGTCGCCGCCGACCTAGNNAAAAAGCGCGCAAAAACTTTTATGAACTGCGGGCGCTGCTACCGACAATGTCTTTAATCGCCTTTATCGGAGGCGATTAAAGGCACCGCCGACCCCAATTCCCGTCATGGAGGCGAAGGCCCGCATCCACGACCTACCGGCCTTGCCATGTCATGTCATGCGCTTTCAATCGAGCCAAAATAATTCTGTCACAGCATTGCGATAATGCTGACAAAATCCCTTGGCCTAATAGCACCCTCATCCGACCAGAGGATTTCCCCCATGGATCTCTCCGAATACACTCTAAAACTCGACGAACTCGACCACCTTCTCAACGACCCCGACGTCAAACTGGAACCGGACCGCGTCTGGATGCTGCTCGCCGAACTTTCCCGCCACGAACAGCAACGCGCGGTGCAGCGCCGCCCCTCCTAGTCTGGCCCGCAAGCGCCCTTTAGGCTAGAGAGCAGGCCATCACAGCAGGAACACCGATCATGAAACTCAGCGCGCGCAACCAACTCGCCGGCAAAATCCTTGAAGTCACCAAAGGCCAAACCACCGCCCACATCCGCATCGACATCGGCGGCGGCAACATCATCACCAGCTCCATCACCAACGAAGCCGTTGACGACCTGGCTCTCGCCGCCGGCGACACCGTCACCGCCATCATCAAATCCTCCGACGTCATCGTCGGCAAATAACCCACCTCACGCCGCATCGACATCCGTCAACGCAAAATCCCCACCCTTGAAAAGCAGCTTCACCCCATTCGCCTTGGCGCAAGCAGAAGCAAAACAATCCCCCATATTCAACGCCGCCTGATGCCGCCCTTTGCCAAATCGTTCAAAGGCGGCAATTGCCAATTCATTCTCACGTGCTTCAATCGGCACATACCGCATGCCTAAATCGTGAATATATCCGCCGACAACGGCGGTGGCGGACGCCACGCTATAACGGTGGCTTCTAACCAGCGCCGCCACGGTTTCCCAAATGGAAACTGCGGAGCACACAAGACTCTCCTCCGCCTCCAAAGCCAAAGCTAAGCTGCCGTAACCAGGTTCACGCGCGATGATCGCAACAAAGGCTGAAGCGTCAACAAAGATCACAAATCGCCCGATAATTCGTCAAAAAAAGTTTTATCGGCCACCTCGCCGGTTGGCTCCGGCATAGGGTATTTAGCCCATAACTTCTCCAGCTTCTGCATCACCGTCAGCTTCGGCTGTTCCCGTTCCAGTTCGGCAGCCACCGCCTGCTCGACGGCCTCGACCGTACTCACACCCCGGCGCTTCGCCAGTTCATCGACCAGCAACGCCGCGCGCTCACTTTCAATATAAAGAGGCATGGCAAACTCCTTACCATCCGCCCACTACCACGCCGCGGCACCCGCTCTCAACCCAATTCCAGCAGCGCCCTAAACTCCGCCTCATGCTCATAATCCGGCATCAGCCGTACCAACGCCTCATCCCGCACCGTCGCCGGATGAAAATAAATTTCCACTTCCCCCTCCGGTAACCGCTCCAGCAGCCGCCTCACCCGCTCCCCCGTCATATGCCCCGACCATTTTATCCCAAACACAAAATCTCCCGCCTCCATTCCCGCCCGCTTCACCTGCCCTCGCAGCACCCGCGTCCACCAATACAAAGCCCGCTCCCCCCAACCCACCCGCTCCCCACACGCCGCCATCACCCAAGGCGGCTCCGCCGGCACCCGCACCCGCCGCAGCCCAAATGCCTTGCCCACCTCAATCAAATAATTCCCCACGGTCGGATGCACATGCATATGCTTATGCGCATCCGCATGATGCAGCACCAACCCCGTCCGCCCAAACGCCTCAAACTGTGCCCAAATCTCCGCCCGCAACTCCCGCCGCGCCGCCGGCGAAAAGAAGTACCTTACCCCCAGCCCCACCTGGTCCCGCCCAAACCTCCCATCCGCGGAGGTAATCAAAGGCAACCTCTCATGCCCTAACAAAGAATCCCCATCCACCACCACCACATGCAGCCCCACCTTCAGCCCCGGCATCCCCTTCGCCCGCCGCACCGCATCCGCCGCCGCCGGCCCCGCCACCATCAAACTCGCCTGCGTCAGCACCCCCTCCCTAAACGCCCGCTCCACCGCCTCATTCACGCCAACGGTCAGGCCAAAATCGTCGGCCGAGAACGTGACGTTAGACAAGAAAGCAAGAACTTCTTTTTTGCAAAAAAGAAGCAAAAAACTTTGGGGCTG
>PLFB01000073.1 GCA_003137135.1 Acetobacteraceae bacterium | reverse complement strand
TTCAAAAAGCGCTGCTTACTTTCCCCTTTCAAAAATATGTTTTGATATCCGCCACCTTGCCCTAAGCTCCGCCCATGAATTTCATCGCCACCATCCCCGCGCCGGCCGCCGAGGACGAGGCCTCGTTCGCCGCCTATCTCGCCGCCACCGCCCGCCTCACCCCGCCGGCGCTGGAGCGTGCCACCCGCCTCGCCGCCGAGGAAGCCCAATCCCTCGGCAAAACCCTCGTCAGCCTCGGCCTGACCGGCGAGCGTGACCTGGCCGCCGCCTACGCCGCGTTCCTCAACATCCCCGTGCTGCCGCGCGAAAACCTCCCCGCCGTCCCGCTCTTCCCAAAAATCCTCAACCCCGCCTTCCTGCGCGAATACCGCGCCTTGCCCGTCGCCGAGGATTCCGCTGGCGTCGCGATCGCCATGGCCGCCCCGCTGGACACCGAAACACTGGCCGCCTTCCGTTTCGCCCTGGGCCGCCCGGTCCGCCGCCTGGCCGCCACTTTTTCGGACATCGACGACGCCCTCGACCGCCTCTACGCCCAAACCCCCACGCAAATGCCCAACCCCGACTCCCCCCTCGACGAACTTTTGGAAACCGACCTCGACCGTCTGCGCGATTCCGCCAGCGAGGCCCCGGTCATCCGCCTGGTCAACCAGGTCATCGCCCGCGCCGTCGAAGCCCGCGCCTCCGACATCCATTTCGAACCCACCGCCGACGGCCTGAAAATCCGCCTGCGCATCGACGGCGTCCTGCGCGACATCGAATCCCCGCCCGCGCCGTTGCGCGCCGCCATCACCTCCCGCCTCAAAATCATGGGCCAGCTCGACATCGCGGAGCGCCGCATCGCGCAGGACGGCCGCATGTCGCTCGCCATCCGCGGCCGCGACATCGATTTTCGGATTTCTACAATGCCCGTCCTCCATGGCGAAAGCGTGGTCTTGCGCATTTTGGACCGCCTGGGCCTCACCCTGGAACTCCCCGCCCTCGGCTTCGAGGGCGGGGCCCTGACAAACTGGCAAACAGCCATCGGCCGCACCAAGGGCATCGTGCTCATCACCGGCCCCACCGGCAGCGGCAAGACCACCACGCTGTACGCCTCCATGCTCGCCATCGCCGACACCGGCCGCAAGTTCCTCACCATCGAGGACCCGGTCGAATACCGTCTCCCCGGCATCAACCAGACGCAGATCCGCCCGGCGGTGGACATGACATTTGCCAACGCCCTGCGCTGGTCCCTGCGCCACGACCTCGACGTGATGATGATCGGCGAGATCCGCGATTTCGAGACCGCCCGCATCGCCGTGCAGGCCGCCCTCACCGGCCACCTGATCCTGTCCACCCTGCACACCAACGACGCCGCTTCAGCCCTCACCCGCCTGCTGGATCTCGGCATCGAAACTTTTCTCCTCACCTCCACCATCAACGCCGTGGCCGCGCAGCGCCTGGTCCGCCTGCTCTGCCCGCACTGCAAACAGCCCGAGCCTCTGCTCCCCGAACTGGCCGAAACCCTCGCCCTCACCGCCGCCACCATTTTTATCGCCATCGGCTGCCCCGCCTGTGCCCACACCGGCTACCAAGGCCGCACGGCGTTGGTCGAAGTCCTGCCCATCGCGCCCGAAATCAAGCGCCTGATCCTGCGCCGAAGTGACGCCGACGCCATCCGCGCCGCCGCTGAAAAAACTGGCATGCGCACCCTCCGCCGTCACGGCCTGGACCTGGTGGCATCCGGCCAAACCACCCTGGACGAAGTTTTGCGCGCCAGCGACTTTGCCTGACCCATGACGCTGCCCCAACGAAGGCCTGGCGAGCGAAGCGCAACCCATCGCATTCCGCGTTGCCTTAAACGCCGCAATTCATTATTTTAAGACAATGAAAAACCGCCGCCACTGAGCGCCGCGCTCGCGCATCCCGCGCGTGCTAACCGAAGTCGGGCTTTCGCTTCTCCAGAAACGCGGCAAGCCCCTCGTTGAAATCTTTATGAGAAACACAATCGCCGACCAGCTTCGCTTCGCGCTGCAACGCTTCGGCAATCGTCATGCGGGCGGCATCATTGACCAATTGCTTGATACTGCTCAGCGATGTGCGCGGTTTTGCGGCAAGCTTGTTAGCAAGTTCCAAAGTGGCCGATTCGAGGTCGGCATCCGGGACGACCTGATTGATCAGCCCGATGCGCTCCGCCTCCACCGCGCTCATCGGCTCACCAAGGAACATCAGCTTCTTGGCATGACGCGGACCGACGAGGCGCGTGAGGTTCCACGTCACGCCGCCGTCCGGCACCAAACCGAGGTTGACTTGTGATGCTGAAAAGAACGCCGTATCCGAGGCGATGATCATGTCCGCGGACAAGGCCATCGCCAATCCGCCGCCGATGACGCCGCCGCGAACGCTCGCGATGATCGGCTGCGGCATCCGTTCCATAAGCTGCGGAAAGCGGTTACCGTCGCGCAAGACATGGTCTTCGAACAGGCCGCGAAGCGCGACTTTCGAATGATCGATACTCTCCTTGAAGGCTTTCATATCGGCGCCGGCCATGAAATGCTTTCCGGCGCCGCGCAAAATAACGCAGCGAATCGCCGGATCGTGTTCGATTTCCCGCAGATGGCGCAACAGAATCTCTAAGGATTGGGTATCCATCGCATTGCGCTGTTCGGGCCTGTTGAGCACCAGGTGCGCGATCGGCCCCGCCAATTCCTTCATCACGCCGACGCTCTGTTGCTCTGACATTTCATTCATTCCTGTGACTGATGCTAGGCTGCATTGTTATTTTACGTCATTTGCCGCCAATAGCCTGACGTTTTAGTTAGATAGATTACGATAAGTCCGACAAATAGTCAAAATACTTACTAAAATGCACCGCGTGGCCTGGCGCGGCCGGAGCGCGCGATTTCACCTGGCCGGCCACGCCGGCGGGCGCTGTTCGGCGGCAAGGCTGCCGTGCTGTTGCAAATCCAGACCCCAATATCCTTGCTTCATGGAAATACGTCAGCACCGCTGCCAATTGTGCGTCGACGCACAAACGTCCACCCTCCTGACCTATCTAACTCCCCGTTATTGAAACTACCCAAACCGGATCCCCCGCCGCCCCCGTGAACCGCACGATCTCGCTCCGCCGCACAATCTCCCCAGCCGCACTCACCGTCGCCGACACGGTAAAAACCGTCCCCGCCACCCCCGCCGGACCCGCCGGCGCCAGCCCCAAACTTGGGCTGACCTGCCCGCGCGCCCGCGCCGCCATAATCCCCTCCACCGTCGCCGCATCCAATCCCGCCGCGCGCAGCGCCAATGCCGGCGCGCTCTGCAATTCCGGCGCCGGAAACACACTGTAAACCGTAACCGCCGGCGCCACGCGGGCAAAAAGCTCCGGCGTCATCCCCAGCACCAGCGCAAGCTCCGAAACACTCTGAAACGGCCCGCCCCGCGGCCCATAATCCAGCCCCGCCGCCCGATAATCCGCCGCCTTCGCCCCATTCAGCCGCTTCAGCGGCCCCGGCTCCCGCCAGTCCAGAACCCTTGCCGCCATCGTCTGCGCAGCCGTCCCATCCAGTCCCGCCGCCGCGAACAACCCGGTGATCAGCGCCAAATTGCCGCCATTCAAATCCACCTTCCCCGCCTCGTCCGAAATGCTCACCGCCACCGGCACCCCCTCAAACACCACCGCAAAAGGCGCCCCATCCAGCCGCCATGCGGGGTCGCGATGGGTATCCAGCAAACTCGCAATCCCCAAAGCCATCCCCGCCTGCGCCGCGCACCCCAACCGCGCCCTTAAAACCGCCGACGATCCACTCTCCACCGCCCGATTCGACAGCAGCAGCACGCTCTCAACCATCAGCCCCAGCAGCGCCACGCCCACCAGCACCAGCACCAGCGCAAACCCGCTTTGCCGGCGGGAAACCATCATCGCCCTAGGCACGACTGCGTCAGCTGCACAAACTGACAGCCCTGATCCGCCCGCACGGCGGTCGCAAAAATCAGCTCCGGCCATCGCCGAAAATCCCCGGCCGGAAACGCCACACTCACCCGCACCAGCAGCGGCAGCACCGCCCGGTTGCGCCAGCTGCCATGCCAATAAGCCGCCCCGCCCGCCGCATCCGCGCCAAAATACCCAAACCGCACCCCGAGGACATCCGCCGCCAGCACTTCGCGAGACTCCCCGCTCGCAGCCGCCCAAGCCAGCTCCGGCCGCGCCGCGATCACCAAATTCTTGCCCACCACCCCGACCGCCACGCGGGAAAAACCCCCCGGCGCCAGCGCCGCCGGCGCCGGCGCCAAAAACGCGACGCCGTCAGAATCCCCCGCAAACGCCACCGCCCGCTCACCAGACTCATAAAGCGGATAAGCCGCCAAAAAATTCCGGCGCAGCACCGCATCGGCCGCCGCCAGGCCGTTGGTGCCGGCACTGTTCGCCGCCACCCGGTCCAGCGTCCCCGCCCCGCCGCGCAGCGCCGCGAACAGCGCCACCGAGAGCATCCCAAACAAAACCAGCGCCACCAGCAGCTCCACCAGCGTAAACCCGCCCGGCTCAGCGCGCCGCATAAGCCGGCCCCGTTTCCAGCGTCGTCAGCACCACCGGCGCGCCAGCACGCGCCACCGCCACCCGCACCCAATAAACCCCGATCGCCGCGCCACCCGCCGCCCACGGCTTGATCGTCACATCCCACGCAAAACCCTGCGCCGTTTCGCCCGAGCGTTCGCCAAATGCCCCCGGCCCAAAACGCTGCGCCGCCAGCAGCGATTGCGCCACCGAAAGTGCCACCGCCCGATCCGCCGCCGCCCGGCTGCCATTCGCCGCCGTATTCAGCGCGCCCAGCATAACGCCCGCCGACAACCCCAGAATCGCCAGCGCCACCAGAATCTCCAGCAGCGTAAAACCCCGCTGCCCGCCCATCAGCCTGTCTCCGAATAAAGCTCCCGAAGAAGGTCGCGCTGGCGGAGGGGATGTCCGGGCCTACGCCCGCCTTTCCGGAGCGGATGCGCTGATCCACGATCAGCGTTTGTGTGGTTGAGGGGCGGGGGGACCGCCTTTGACCGGCGCGCATTGATCGCGGCGGCATCTATGCGGCACATATCAAGACCACGCCAGGATTTCGAGGATTTTTTCTCCGCTACCTTCATCGCGAACGACAGCCACGTCGCGGTGTTGGAGATTTTTTGCCGCATCCGGCCGCAGGCCCGTATTGGCCAGAACCAATACGTAGTCGTGGACCTGCTCGGCGATCTCCTTGGCCAGTGAAAGGCTATCGGGTTTGGTCGTTTTGCGGCGTTTTTTGCCCTTTAGAAAGGTATAGCAGTGCCATTTCTCGCCGCCATTCCGCCGGAAAAGATGCACTTTTCCGCCGAGAATCGTGTGGTTTTCATTGGTCATGGGCTTACCTGCTGCACATTATTACACCTGAAATATGAAAATCAGGTTATGTGCCAGTCCGCAAGCGTTTTGTGCCAGCTTTGTGCCACGGTTTTGTGGCACATTTTCGAGTGACTAAATCGGACTTAAGTTAGTGATCCTGTTGGTTGCGGGAGTTGGATTTGAACCAACGACCTTCAGGATATGAGCCTGACGAGCGGCGAAGTAAGTATCTGATTTAATTAACTAATTCAGGCTTGGCGCAAAATGTGGGCTATATAGTGGGCTAATTAAGAATTTAGTCCTTCAGATTTTCGCCCTTTGTAAAAGATTTACATTTTTCGTCGGTTAAAGCGAGCTATTTCTCGCTGCCCGGCAGGCATCTCATTGTTATGGCATGAAAGATATCATTTTTGGGGCCACGGGAATGATTGGGGTCGTGTCCCACAGCGTGGGGTAGGAGCTGTGGGTAAGTAGCCCGCCCTACGCCAGATTCGTGGCGATCGCTTCGGCGGGCTACTTACCCACAGCTCATACACCACTCGGGGGGACACGACCTCCGCCCGCAGATATTTGCGGATCGTGTTCCGCGACAATCCGGTCCGCCGCTCAATCTCACGGATCGGGATTTGCTGCCGAAAATGCCAACGACGAATGACGCTCAATAACGCCATGTCGATCACTCCTGGATCCCCTAGACAAAGCCAGGGGGAGGTCAAAACATGGGTCACTTCTCAATGAAAATTTCCGCCCCTACAGGGTCAATTCTCGGTGGCACTCAACAGCCCTGCCACCTTTCCGGCTGGCTAAAGGTCGGCCAATGTTGGCACCGGCATCCGCGCTAGCGCGCCGACAACGTCGGCGCGGCTGACGATGCCGACCAGTCGATCCCCACGTAGAACCGGCACGCGCTTGATATGGCGCTGGGCCAGCAAATCTGCGATTTCCGGCAGAGTAGCTGTTTCTGGCACCGTGACGACCGGAGCGACCATGAGGTCCTGCGCGCGGCGTCTGTCGAGCTTGATATAGTCCAGAAAGGCCGGTGCAAGCTGCGTTCCTTCGGCGAGCAGCTCCAGCCACCAAGCACGCCGCATCGCGTTCGCCTGGCCAAACGGCCGCATCAGGTCGCCTTCGCTCAAGATCCCGACAATCGCGCCGGTTGGATCGCAGACGGGCACGGCGCTGATCGCGTGATCAGCCAATAGCTTTGCGACCGTGCTGACCGTATCGCTCGGGCCGACCGTCACGACTGCTCGCGTCATAATGTCCTTTGCGGATAATGTCATGTTCAAGTCTCCTCTCGGCATTTATGTGCCCATTATTGGCCATTGCGTCGGCCGCGCATTGATTTACCGCAATCGCGCACATGACCTGCGAGGAATTGGCCTAAAGGGCGTTGATCCATGTCAAAGCGCCGGGCATTCAACCATGCTTTTTGTTGCCGCTCGGTTGACGCGGCTTACCTAAGGAATGTCGCCATGCGAAAGCATTTGAGACTATTGATCGTTATTGCCGATGGCGAGCATGCGCGCTTTGTCCGGCCAAGCGAGAATCACGCCTTGCATAGCGAAGCCCATATGGACGCTGAGACCGCGCATGAGCGAAATCGTGGCGACGATCTGCATGATCTGGAGACGGTCAGATTTGCGCATCTGGTCGCGCACAGGGTGAACGATCTTGCCGCGCAGGACGCGTTCGATGATCTGGTGATCGCGGCGCCGCCGCATAGCTTGGCAGCGATTCGCGATAAACTGAATGTGGATACGGAAATCCGGGTCATCGGCACGCTGGCCAAGGACCTGATGAAGGTTCCAGATCTGGAGTTGTCAGAACATTTTAAGGCCTGGGTCCGCCCAGTTCATCGTGCCGAGCACTAAACCATCCGGCGTGCATGCAAATCGTTGATTCGCATTGAGCCTTCTAATGGAGGATTTCGTATGGAAGCCTCGATGGAAGGTCATTTGTTGAGAAGGTTACATCGACCCAGCGGTTGAAAGCAAAACGGCGGTCCAGATGGGCGACCAAATTGTGCAGCAATGAGGCGGCAAACTCGGTATCTGGCATCATCAAGTGCACGGACGAACAGCCATTTGCCTTCTTGGCGGCGTTCCCCAGCGCGGGATTTTTGACAACATGAAGACCGCGGTGGACCGCATCGGCTCGGGCAAGGCCCGGCAGGTCAATGCGCGTTTTGCCGCCATGGCCAGCCATTATCTGTTCGAGACGGATTTCTGTAACCCTGCATCAGGCTGGGAAAAGGGACAAGTTGAGAAGAACGTGCAGGATGCCCGGCGCCGGTTATGGCAACCTCTGCCAAGCTTCCCCGACCTGGCTGCGCTGAACGCCTGGCTCGAGGAAGGTTGCATTGAGCAGGGGGCAGCGCCATGCGTCATGATCCCGCCAGTGCGGCCGTCGTGGTGATGCTGCGCGGCCTCAAGATGCACGGCATGGCGCCGGCGGTCGGTGACCTGATCGAACAGGGTGCCCCCGCCTTCGGTGCAGCCGTGCCGATGCTCTCCCAGTTGCTCAAGGCGGAGATGGCCGAGCGCGAGGTCAGGTCCATCTCCTACCAGATCAAGGCGGNNCGGTTCCCGGCCTACAAGGACCTAGCCGGCTTCGACTTTGCCGCCAGCGAGATCAATGAGGCGCTGATCCGGCAGCTGCACCGCGGCGACTTCATGGATGGCGCCGACAATGTCGTGCTGATCGGCGGCCCCGGAACCGGCAAGAGTTCACCAACCGCTTGACCGTCCCACGCGAGGCGGGACATATCCTCAACCCGGGTCAAATCTCGATGAAAATCCCGGGTCAGGTCTCAGTGAAAATCAACAGGCCCCGCTCCAAAAGCAGATGTTACACTTAATTGTTGAAACGCCTAACTTTGTGCGGCGAGAGCAGATTTGTAGAAAATTGACATCGCCGCTGGAGGGAAACGTTTCCACCCATTTTGTGGAGGTATCATCCCAGCATTTGATGCCATCTCTCGCGGAGACCGCGGCGGCACTGGGAGATATTGTTCGGGTGGCAGTACTGCTAGCCTGTCAACAAATATAGCGCCACCTCACCGCGGAGTGTCAACTTACCTTTAACCATTCGCGGTCCGTTAGATATCTCAGAGATGTCGGGGGATCTTTCGCGAGACAAATTATTCGAAACTTTTCTATAAAATTTTGGTTCTCCAAACCTTTTCTATCAATACATTATTTTAATCATTTTTTTATCGACCTATTGATTCGTTTGAGAGTTTTCTTCCCAGCCCCCGCCCAGCGCCTTATATAAGGTCTCATCATTCTGCATTGCNNTTTAAATATGAATCCACTCCAGCCTTGAAGCGCATATCGGCCAGATCATAATATTTTTGGTCTGCCTCGACTAGGGCAGTCTCAGCGCCAACCTGCGCTTGGTAGGTGCTCCGCCCCGCGAGCGCATCGGCCACATCATGAAACGCCGATTGAATGGTTTTTTCATAATCGGCGATATCGATTTTCTTCTGCGCATTGGCGATATCGAGATTAGCGCGGTTCTCGCCACCGGCAAAAATCGGCACGCTGATTTCCGGCTCGAACAGCCACGATCCTGACATCGCGCCGAATAATCCACCCAGCCGATCACTGGCCGTCCCGTCATTCGCGGTCAGGCTGATCGAAGGAAAAAATGCCGCCCGTGCCGCGCCGATATTCGCATTGGCGCCTAGCAGCGTGTATTCCGCCGCACGAATATCCGGCCTGCGCTCCAGCAGGTCAGACGGCAAGCCCGCCGGCAGAACCGGAAACGCCGGCACCGCTTCAAGCCCGGGAACGTTTTGCATCTGCGCCAGCAACGGGTCCGGTATCGGTGCGCCGGCCAGCAGCACGATCTCATCCATATCCTGCGCGATCTGCCTGGTGTATTGCGCCTCGCTTGCCTCGGCACTGAACAACGTGGTTTGCGCCTGCGCCACATCCAATGCCGTGCCGGTGCCGGTGGAGGCTTCAAGCTCGGTCAGCTGTACGGAATCCTGCTGTGCGGAAACGGTATTTTGCGCAATCGTCAGAGAATCCCGGTCCGCCAGCCAGGTCAGATATTCCGAATCCACAGATGAGATCAGCATGATCTGCGTGCTCTCCCGGGTTTGCTCATCGCTCAGAAAAGCGTCGTACCCGGNNAGAGCGCTCCAGCCCGGCCGTGCCGTTGATCGCGGGAAATAATGACGCCCGATCGACCCCATATTGCGCGCTCGCCACCTCAATGTTCAATGCCGCAACGCGCAGGTCGCGATTATTCGCCAGGCTGAACGCGATCAGTTGCGCGGACACGGGATCGTTGAAAAAATCGCGCCAGCCGAGATCCGCCGCCGCCGCTTGCGCCGGTTTACCGGAGACGGCTTCGCTCGCCGGCCCGGTTGGATAAGTCCCCGTCACCGGCAATGCCGGCCGGTGATAATCAGGCTCCAGCGAACATCCAATCAGGGTTGTTGAAATCATGGCGAGGGAAACAAATAAATTGCGCATGATTTAAACGTCCTTCGCATCGGTCGGTGCGGCGTCAGCGTTGGGTGGCGCCTGTACAGCTTTCGGCAAAGGCTGGACCTTGAACGCGCCGAGAACCAGAACGAAGAATAGCGGCACAAACAGAATCACCAGGAACGTCCCGCTGATCATCCCGCCGACGACCGAGGTGCCGATGGCGATGCGCGCCCCTGCCCCGGCGCCGGTCGCGATGGCCAGCGGGATTGTGCCGCAGACAAATGCCAGTGAGGTCATCAGGATCGGGCGTAGCCGTTCATGCGCCGCTTTTTCCGCGGCGCGGGCGAGAGTCAGGCCGCTATCATAATTGGCCTTTGCGAATTCGACGATCAAAATGGCGTTTTTGACTGACAGGCCCAACGTCGTTAGCAATCCCACCTGGAAATAGACGTCATTGTCCAGGCCGCGAAAACTTGTGAACATGACCGCGCCGAAGACGCCGAGTGGCGTGACCATCATCACCGCGAAGGGGATTGCCCAGCTTTCATATAATGCGGCGAGGCAGAGCAGGATCACGATCAAGGAAAGCGCGTAGAGCTCATATGTCTGTGAGCCGGCTTTGAGTTGTTCGTATGAAAGACCTGTGAATTCATAGCCGACGCTGGGCGGCAACTTGCTCACCAGCTTGGTGATTTCAGTGATCGCCTGGCCGGAACTGACACCTGGTGCGGGGCTTCCGAGTATCTCGAAGGATGTATATTCGTTGTAGTTTTCAACCTTTTGCGGCCCAATCGTCCAACTGCCGGTCATGAAGGAATCGAACGGTACCATCGTCCCGCTGGCGTTACGGATATACCATTTGCCGAGGTCATCGGGTTGCATGCGCGCATCGGCATCGCCTTGCACATAAACATCCTTTACCCTGCCTTCGCGCGTGAACTGGTCGACATATTCCGAAGCCAGTGCGCCTTCAATGGTTGTGTTGATATCAGCGTTGGTGACGCCGAACGCATCAGCTTTCTCGCGATCGATATGCAGCTCGAATTGCGGCGAATCTTCAAGCCCGTTCGGCCGCACGCCGGCCAGGAGGGGATCTTTTGCGGCCATGGCCAGCAGTTGATTACGCGCGGCGAGCAGGCCGTCATGGCCCAGATTGCCGCGGTCCTCCAGCTCGATGTCGAATCCGCCGGCATTGCCGAGGGCCAGCACCGCTGGCGGCAGGATGAATAAATATTGACCAGCGCGGCTGTTGCTGAAGTGTTTCGTCAGCGCCGCCGCGATTCCGCTTGCCGATTGCGACACCAGCCGACGCTTTGACCAATCTTTCAGTCTGAGAAAAACCACACCGGCATTCTGCGACTGGCCGGCGAAATTAAAGCCGGTCACGGCAAACACCGATACCACACTCGATGGATAAGTTTTCAGGATATAGCTCACTGCCTGCTTGCTCGCCGCCGCGGTGATGTCCGCACTCGACCCAGGCGGCGTCGAGACCTGGCCAAAGATAAGGCCCTGGTCTTCATCCGGGAGGAACCCGGTCGGCATCCGGACGAACATAAACAACACCGCGATGATAATCAGGGCGAACCCTGCCATCGACCAGCCCGAGCGCCGGATCATGCCGGTGACGCCAACGCCGTAGCCGCGGTTGCCCGCGTCGAATTTCCGATTGAACCAGGCGCCGAAACGCGCCGCCATACCATTGCCAGGCTTCTTATCGGGCGGTTTGAGCATGGTGGCGCAGAGCGCTGGGGTCAGGATCAGCGCCACCATCACGGAGAGCCCCATGGCCGAGACAAGTGTCACGGAAAACTGCCGATAGATGACCCCGGTGGCGCCGGAGAAAAAAGCCATCGGCAGAAACACGGCGGCCAGAACCATCGCGATGCCGATCAGTGCGCCGGAAATCTCGTCCATGGATTGCCTGGTGGCGTCGCGGGCCGACTGCCCTGTGTCTCGCATGACGCGCTCAACATTCTCGACCACGACAATCGCATCATCGATCAGCAGGCCGACGGCGAGCACCATCGCCAGCATGGTCAAAGTATTGATGGCGTAACCCAGGGTCGAGAGGATTCCGAACGTGCCCAGCAGCACGATCGGCACCGCGATTGTCGGGATGAGGGTGGCCCGGATATCCTGGAGAAACAGGAACATCACAAAAAACACTAAGGCAATGGCGATGAATAGAGTCTCCACGACCTCCGAGAGAGAATTGATGATCACGGGCTCGGTGTCGTAGGGAAACACCATTTTCAATCCTGGCGGCAAAGATTTTTGTAGAGTCGTAAGCTCGGTCAAAACCGCTTTTTGCGTCGTGAGCTGGTTGGCACCGGGGGCAAGCTTGAGCGCCAAGCCGCTCGTGGGTTCGTTATTGTAGGTTGACGAAATCGAATCATTGGCTGGGCCAAGGGCGACGGTGGAAACGTCGCGCAGCCGCACCTGGCTGCCGTCAGTGTTCACCTTGAGAAGGATGTTCTCGAACTGCCCCGGTGTCTGGAACTCGCTGGGCCCGATAATTGTTGCGTCCAGTACCTGGCCGGGCGCCGCCGGGAGGCCGCCGAGTTCGCCCGACGATATCTGCACATTCTGTGCTTGAATCGCGGCGATAACATCCGCGATCGTTAGGGAATATTTGAATAATTCGCCGGGGTTAAGCGAGATGCGCATGGCGTATTCGGAGCCGAACAGAGTGTAGTCGCCGACACCGGTGATGCGCGTGAGCTGATCTGCTATGTTCGACGCAATGTAGTCGGAGATGTCATGGCTATCCATGCTGTGGTCAGTTGAGACGAAGCCGACAATCTCCATGAAATCCCTGGATGCTTTTTTGACCTCAACACCTTGTTGCGTGACCTCCGCCGGCAGGTTGGAATCCGCGATCGAAAGCTTGTTCTGCACCTGCACCTGCGCGACATTGGGATCGGTCCCCTGCAGGAAGGTCAGATCGATTTCCATGGCGCCGGTCGATTGGGAGCTGGAGGAGATATATTCCAGACCATCCAAGCCCGACATCTGCTGCAGGATCGGCCGCACCACGGTGTCGTTCACCGTCTGCGCCGAGGCGCCGGGATAGGTCACGCCGATCGTGACTTCCGGCGGCGCAATTTCTGGGTATTGCGCGATCGGGAGGCTGAGAATCGAGATACCGCCGACCAGGACCACAATGATGGCGAGCACCCAGGCAAAGACGGGGTGATCGATAAAAAATCGTGACATTTATTCGTTCGACGGCGTGATGGAAGGTGCGGCTTCTGCAACCGGCGTGACGGTGGCACCTGGGTGAAGACCCGTCAGGCCGTCGATAATAACACGGTCACCGGCCTTTAAGCCGCTCGTCACGACCCATTGGTTATCGACGACCGCGCCGGTCTGGATGATCTGCAGCACGGCCTTATTGCCGCTGCCAAGCAGTATAACGGTGGCATCGCCATGGGTGTTATGCGAGACAGCCTGTTGCGGTACGACAATGCCGTTTTGGCGCACACCCTGGCTGAGGACGGCATGGACATACATGCCAGGCAGCAGGAAATGATCGGGGTTTGGGAACGTCGCGCGCAGCAAAACCGTGCCGGTGCTCTCATCTTCGGTCACCTCGGTGAACTGCAGGGCACCTTTAAGGTTATACATGCTGCCGTCTTCCAATTGGAGTGCAACCGGAACGTCCCCATTGGCATCTTTCGCCATATTGCCGTTTGCAAAACCCACCTGCAGTTGCAGCCGCAAAGTCGATGGTTCTTCAACATCGACATAGATGGGGTCGAGTTGCGTGACGGTTGCCAGCACAGTGGTTTGGCTTGCTGTCACCAACGCGCCCGGTGTTACGCTGGAGGCGCCGATATGCCCAGAAATCGGTGAGATGACCTTTGTATAGTTGAGATTGATCTGCGCTTGCTCGACACTGGCACGGGCGGAGGCGACGTTGGCGACGGCTTCCCCGGCGCCGGCGACGGCATCGTCGTAATCCTGCTTGCTGATGGCCTGCGCGGCGGCCAATGGTTTGTAGCGCTCCGCCTTGATGCGTGCCGTGATCAGCGCGGCCTGGTCATAGGCCAGGGTCGCCAGCGCCGTATCATAACTGGCTTGGTATGTTGCTGGATCGATTTGATAAAGCTGCTGCCCGGCGGTGACGTCGCTCCCCTCGGTGAACAGTCGCTTCAAAATTATGCCACTGACCTGCGGCCGCACATCTGCGGTCATCTCGGCATCGGTACGGCCCGGCAACTGCGTTGTCCAACTGACGGGTTGCGGCGTGATGGTGATGAAGCCGACCTGCGGCGGTGCCGGTGCAGGCGGCGCGGCCTTCTTACCACAGCCTGAGATGATGATCAGAAGAACTGCAGAAACCAGGCCTATCAAATACCTTGACGAGCGCGTATTCATTGCGTGACAGGAATTACTGGGATTTGCAGGAAGGACTGGTGATCGCCGCCCCCGTGAATCACATGGATACCAGCGTTCATGGTCGGCAGCGGCGGCAGCTTGGGCATGAATGCCAGCATGCCCGAGGGGGCCGGCCCCGGCGGTGCGGTGAACTCATGCCCCGCGATTGTCAGCCGCAGTTGCTGACCGGCATGAAAGACTTCTGACGCCGGCATGATGGCGATATCGAGCAGGACGATCTCGCCAGGATGCAGCATCTGGGGTTGGTCGAACGCTTGGATCGGGATGAAATCCGTAGCGAGCGCGGGATCGAGTTTTCGCAGCGATGCCCTTAGGCGGCCATGCGTCCCGGCCGGCGGTATCGGAAAATATTGGCGCGCACTTGTCTCGTTCGGCACCAAAAGCTTGCCGTCTCTGTCCAACTTCTCCACCAGCACGAATAAATCCGTTTCATCGGCATTCTTCGCCTCGACCCAGAGATGGGCCTTCAAATAACCCGTCAACTGGGTGTCGTTTGCGAAGCGGAAGGTGAACACGCTTTGACCTGTGGCGGCGGGATAGCTTGCCTGAAATTCCGCGGCTGCCGGCGTCATCTGGAGTTGCTGATCAGCACCCAGATAGAGGCGCTTGTACTGCGTCTGGGGCAGCGGCCAGTCCGTATAGGGGACGTTCAGGCTGTCTTCACCGCCGGGGTCCAGAACGGCCATACGGACCTTGGGCGTCGTCTGCCAGCCATTATCGGCGCCGCGCAAAAAATGGTCAAAGAATTTGAGGAGATCCGCTTCGTTGGTCTCGTCGTATTGGTCTGTCCATTCCTGCCGGTTGTTCACGCGCAGCCATTTGTCCTTGGATCCCAGGCGCCTAAAACCTTCAAACGTACCCATCCGGTGCAGATCGGTAACCACGTCCGTGACCGCGTAGGTTGGAACAATGATCGCCTCGAGCCTGGCCGCTTTATCCTGCCAATACGCATCCATCAGAGGATGATCCTCCACCATCAGATCAGGCCGCTCCACCCGGGCCGGGCCGGCGAGGTGCATGAAAACACCGGCCAGGAAGGATACATTGGGAATGCCGCCAAACATCATATGCTGCCGGTACACGTCGCTGGTAGCGTTCCATGGCGCGATGGCGGACAAATGCGGCGGCCTGGTTTGGGCGATGAACCATTGCGCCATGGCCAGCCAAGATGTCCCGTGTAGAGCGACCTTGCCCGTACTCCATGTCTGGTGAGCGATCCATTCGATAACGTCGTAACCGTCCTGGCCATCGACGCTGCCCCAGGCATGGATATTGCCTTGCGATTTGCCGGCGCCGCGGGGGTCGGGGTTTATTATCGCGTAGCCTTGTGCGACCCAGAACCCAGCGTCAGGCCCCTCACTCTTGGACAGGCCGGTAACATCGATAGGGTCCACGCCCGACTGGACGTCCTTCTGGGGAATGGTTTTGCCGTACGGGCTCCAGGCGACAATGGCTGGCACCTTGCCACCGCCGACGGGGCGCAGAATGTCGGTGTAGATGGTGACCCCGTCGCGCAATGTGACCGGCACATCGCGGTCCCACTGTATGTCGCAGGTCAACGGCTTGGCGGCGGGCGAAAAGACCGAACCTTTTTTAAAAATTGTGGTTTGTGCTCCGAAAAAGTAATCGGCAGGCACCGGCGCGGCGGGCGTAAACACGACGTTCCAGCTCGCCGGATAGGCTGGCGCGCGCGGCGCCGATGTCTCACATGCCAAATCATGCGGCAGATCAGTCATGTCGGCACTGCCGTTCCACAGCTCAAGCGCTTTCGCCTGGTCGTATGACGCATCCGACGACAGGGTTTCGCGACCGTCAGAGACGTATTTCCCGGTAGCAAGCCCTTCCGATCCGGCGGCGAGGTGCGCCAACCGTTTTCCAGATTTGGCGGGTGTGTTGACGTTGCGCTTAAACAACGCCAGGGCCGGAAGCACATAGTGCCATGCAAAACGGACAACCGGTGGATAGGTCTGAGCCAGGCCTGTGCCTGGCATCATACCCGGATCGAACGCGTTTACACGGATAGATTGCAGGCGTTGGTCGGTTGATGCGTCGAGGTGTCTGGCGAGTTCATAGGTCGTGTAGAGATTGCAAAGCTTCGAGGTCGTGTAGCGGCGTTTGCCGGCTTCAGCTCCGGGGTCAAAATCATGCGAGAGAGCCCCGGCATTCTCATAGCCCGGTGCTGGCATTCCGGTTTTTTGCTTCGGATCATGCACGTTGCTGGTCACGAAGGTGATGCGTGCACCCGGCGCAAGATCAGGCAGCAGGAGCCTGGCCAATAAATAATGTCCCAGGTGATTGACCGCGAAAGTCGTCTCATAGCCTTCGACGGTGCGCGTGGGCTTAGCCACGCTCTGGCCCCCCGCGTTGCAGACCAGCCCGGCAAGCGGTGGGAAAGCCCGCGCGCGAAACTTGTCAACGAAGCTGTGAATTAAAGATTGATCCGCGAGATCAAGCGGCAGCGCCTCAACCTGTCTCCCTGTCTGCCGCAACTTTTCGGCGGCAGCTTCGGCCGAAGTAACATCGCGGCAGGCCAGGACCACGACGTTGCTGTGGTCCGCACTCAGTGCGGATGCGCACTGAAAACCGAGCCCGGTGTTACCTCCGGTGATGATGAACGTATTTGTCATGCGCGCCTTTCTTGATGAATCGTCGGCTCGGCAACACAGGACTTTAGATGCAAACAACATCCTGAACTGGTTTTGTGCGGGATAGTCGCCTTTAACCTAACCGAGGACACACCGGACCAAGCAGGCCTCTGACCGGCGCTCAGCGTCCGAAAATCCGACCGTCGTGGTAGAAGCCGTCGAAACTCTGACATGGTTACCTCGGTCGCCGTTACCTAGCCTCGGAATATTAATACGGTGCCATGAGAGCACTGATTCTTCATCAATACCGAAGTTCAAGCCGGCGTGGCTTGCCATCTCACGTAGAGTATTTGCGGTGACTGGCCATCGTTGAGATACTGCTACATTTCATGTCCGCTTAATGCGCGCATCGCCTCCGGAGCGGACTATCCGCTTACGGCCAGGTCGGGCACTTTATGCGATTATAAAAGAATTCGTTCGTGCCCAGGTTCCGTTGATCAAAAGGAGTTGCAAAATGATCATCGATCTCAAAGGCCGACAGGCAATCGTAACAGGGTCCACCGCAGGTATCGGTCGCGCCATTGCAGAAGGATTGGCGCGTGCTGGCGCCGCCGTTGTCATTAGCGGCCGCGGCCAAGCAAGGGTCGATACCGCGCTTCGCGAATTGCGCGGGCTCTTCCCAACGCGGGCTCTTCCCAAAGGGTGAGTTCACCGGCGTCGCCGCCGACCTCGCAACCCCGGACGGTGCTGCGGCGTTGTTCGCGCAGGTGCAGAATGCGGACATTCTCGTCAACAATGTGGGCACGGGGCGCCCGAAGCCCTTCTTCGAAATTGTCGACAGCGAGTGGATCGATCTCTTCGAGCTCAACGTCATGAGCGGCATTCGCGCCTCCCGCCACTATGTGCCGAACATGACGAAGCGGGGTTGGGGGCGTGTCGTCTTCATCAGCAGCGAGTCCGCACTCGCAATCCCCAAGGACATGATCGACTACGCCATGACCAAGACCGCTCAACTCGCTATTGCGAGGGGTTTGGCCGAGGAAGTCGGCGGCACGGGCGTCACCGTCAATTCAGTCCTCCCAGGCCCTACGAATTCGGAGATCATGGGCGGTTGGATGAAGGCGACCGCAAAAGAGCAAGGGATTACGCAACAGGAAGCCGAGCAGCAATTCTTGCAGACGATGCGCCCGACATCGCTCCTCAATCGCTTTGCAACAACCGAAGAAGTCGCAAACCTGGTCGTTTATGTCTGCTCGGAGCAGGCATCGGCGACAACCGGCACTTCCCTGCGTGTCGACGGCGGTGTCGTTCGGACAATCGCGTAGCGTGCCCGCTTTTTCACGCGCTCAACACCGATGTCCGGGTTGAGGCGCAACGCTGACGGTCATATAGCAATGTGCATGATGTGAATCCAGAGTCGAACGCTGCCTAGACCTCGTTAGCCCGATGCCGTTGCCTTGGCCGCCGCTTCTGCAGCGGCAAAGCGCTTTGCAAGCATCGCCTCAATGCCCGACTTCACCCGCGCCAAAACGTCTGGCGGCGCCGTGTCGGGCCGGCCTGCGTTGAATGGCGGAGCCGGGGCGTATTCGATGCCGAGCTGGATAGCCTGCGCTGTGCCGTCACCCGAAAGCTCGGCCGCGATTACCAGGACAAAATCGATCCCGGCAGTAACACCACCACCAGTGATGATATTGCCGTCGCGAACCACTCGCGCATCGTCAATCACTGCGCCGAATAACGGCAAAATCTCGCGCCAGGCCCAATGGCAGGCAGCTTTGCGTCCTCGCAAAAGCCCAGCGGCAGCCAGAATGAGCGAGCCGGTGCAGACCGACGTAAGATAGCGGGCATCGGCGGCAAGTCGCCGGATTTCCGACTTGAAGGCGGCGTCGTTCATCGCATTAGTTACGGCGACGCCACCGGGTACGAACAGCAGATCGCACCGCTCGATATCGGTTAGACGCTGAGTGCCGGCGACGATAAGCCCGCCATCGGACTCGATGGCACCGCCGGCGGCCGAAGCGACGATGGTTTTGACATTCGGCAACCGGCTGAACACCGTGTTTGGACCGGTAAAATCAAGCTGGGTTAGTCCCGGAAAGATCGCCTTGACAATCACGAAAGGGATTTCGGCACTATTGACCATGATCGGCTCTGTCGTAGCCAATCGACAATGCAGGATCATCCGTGGTGGGAATGGCTGCACGTTGCAGGATGCCCGCACGGACCGCCTCGACGACGCGCGCATCCTCCACCAAGGGGGCGCAGCTCGGGGCGAGGCGCAACGAATTTGCGAAGTCCGGATGCATGATAACTGCCGCGCCGCCGTTTTAAAAAATTGCCGTGAAAAGGACGCCGTTCCGCAAGTCTCGTGCTTCATCAGATCTGGTTTCACCCGGGTCATGGATCAGAGATGTCAGGGGCGATCAGCGAGCGTTAGCTCATTCGACGCCGGCAGAACTGGCCAAAGGCGTCTCGCTGCTCTCCCCCGTCAGATCGCAACGCACGGCGTGCGAAGCAAAACATGCTGTCAAAAGTTTGGCGGCGTGGCGGCTTGCGTGTCTTCGAGTGCTGCGATCATGGGCGCCAAGTTCTCCCGATAAGCGCGCCAGCGGCCGATGCCGCTGGCGTTGATTGGCTGGCGCACCTGCGCGGCGCTGGCCGTGCGCACATGCCGGCGGCTCTGATGAAAGCTTTCGCAAGCCGGGTCATGCGGCAATCCCAAAAACCGCTCAAGTCGCGCCAGCGTGCCCGGAAAATCGCTGACCCAGTCATCAAGCGCGACCTCGATCAGTCGCCCCGCCAAAACGTGACGCCAATGCGTTATCAGCCGCTCATGTTCGCGCATGTAAAAGCCAAGATCACCTAGGTCATGCGCATAGGGGTGGTAGCCAAAAAACCGATGCTGGAAAATCGAAAGTCCAGTGTCGCGCAAATCCCGCCGAGTCAGGATGAATTTCGCATCCGGCAACAGGCCGGCAAGGAAACCTAGATGCAATGCGTTGGCGGGCATTTTATCGATCACGTAGCGCGCGCCTGGCGCCTCCGCCGCCAGTGCCGCCAGGAAGCCGCGCCGCGCCGCGTCCAGCGCCGCGGCGCTCAGCGCGGCCAACGTGCGCACACTGCGCGCCTGCAGCGGCGGGCCGGCGAGGGCAGTGATTAGCTCATGCACCGCCTTTCTTTCGCCAGCACCGTGCACCTGCGCGTGCGCGGCCAGCACATGTTCCGTCAGCGTCGTGCCCGAGCGTGGCAACCCGACGATGAATACAGGATTTTCGGCGCCGGCGGATTGCTCCGGATGCGGCGCAACCCGTGCGAACATGCCAATCGACGCATTCACGAACGCGGTAAAATTCTCGCGTGAGAATGGCTGAACCCTTCGCATCAGCCGGTGTCCGAGTTGCCACAGCGCGAAGGCTGCTTCGCGCTGGCCCTGTTCGCCGCGCATACGCGCCAGATCGAAGGCGGCCATCACGCGATGTTCAAACAGAAAGGCGGCTTCATCGGCGATGAACGTTTCGAGTTGCGCCGCAAAATATTCGCAGGATGGCCAATCGCCGGTCAGCCGGGCAAGGTGCATTCTGCGGCTGGCCACCAGGATCGCGGCGTCGCCATAAGGTTGTGCAATCGCATCGAGCGCGTCCCGCGCCGCATCCGGCCTTCCCACCAGCATGAGCGCCAGCGCGCGATGCGCCAGCCAGTGGCGCCCTTCACGGCCGGGCGGCGCCTGGCCCGAGAGCGCCGCCAGCGCCGCGCCGGCTTCACGCTCCAGCAGCAGGGCGTTGGCAAGGTTGAGCCGCGCCGGCGCGCAAAGCGGATCGGCCGCGACAATGTCCTTGAGGGAGGAAAGGCCCGCCTCGATGTCGCCGGTCACCACGCTGAGGGCGGCCAGATTGGCGGCGGCGCGGCTGTCCTGCGGGTTGAGGGCCAAGGCCCGGTGCATGGCCTCGCGCCCCAACCGCATATTGCCTGTACGAAACAAAATCTCACCCAGATCGATCCAGGCTTCCAGCCGCGCCGGCTGGCGCGCCAGCAGCGTTTCGAAGCCAGCGCGCGCGGCTTGCATATCGCCGGCAGCGGCGTGGCCACGCGCCAGCGCGTGCAGCGCATCCGGCAGGTCCGGCGAAAGGCTCAGCGCCCGTCTGGCCGCCGCCCTCGCCGCTGGCGCCTGTCCCACAGCCAGGAGTGCCGAGGAGAAATTGATCCATCCGGCCGGCGATGCCGGGTCCAGCGTGACCGCGCGCCGCAGGCGCGCCGCCGCACGCGCGTACCGCCCGATTTCCAGCAATCCCACGCCGTGATGCAGATGCGCTAGCGGATTTTCCGGCGCCAGGTTGACGGCGCGCGCCAGGCGCGGCAGTGCCTCGGCCGGGTGGCCGGCGCGCAGCAGGGACAGCCCATGCAGCCGCACCACGTCCGGGTTCCGCGGGTCCCGGTCCGCGAGGCGCGCGAAGCATGACGCCGCTGCGGCATAATCAGCCCTCTCGTACAGCACCACGCCAGCGGCAAAGGAATTCTCCGTCGCGGTCATGGTCGGGCTCCATGCGAAATCGGGCGTGCCGGCGGCGACGCGTAAAGTTAATTTGCAGCGCCGGAGATAACTCTGGCAAACTAACGCCGCTGGGAAGAAGGAGAAAGCAAAAAACTTCTCCTTTTGAAAGAGTTTTTTGCTGAATTCAGTACGGGGGTTTCATGTCCGGTGGCAATGTCGTTTCGGTCTCATCGCAAGCCGCTCTGAATACCGCGATCGAGGCGCTCGATCAGACCACGGTAGCCGGACATTACACCATCGCGCTGAGCGGCGACATCACCGAAAGCACCAAGAGCGGGCCGGGCGGGATCTATGCGCTGGATGTGGGCAACGGGGTGGATGTGACCATCGCTGGGCACGGCCATGATCTGAACGGCGCGGGCCAGAGCGGCGGGCTTGCGGTGCTGGGGGGCAAAGTGACGATCACCAACCTGACCATCGAGGACACGCTGGCGCAAGGCAAAGCGGGCGACAATGGCGGCGGCGGTGGCGCGGGTGTGGGCGGCGGGCTGTTTGTCGGGGCCAGCGCCAGCGTCGCGGTGGCGAACGTAAAGTTCTCCAAAGATTCCGCGAAGGGCGGCGACGGCGGGGTGGGCAGCGGCGGCGGGGGCGGGGAGTCCAGCCTTCTGGTGGCGCCGGTGGGTTCGGACGGGGCGGCGGGTGCGGCCGGCCAGGCCGGCACGCTGGCGATGACGGTGGTGCCCGGCCATTCGCTCGGCTCAACCGAGTTCAACCATTACACGGTTCACCATGGCGGGTCCGGCACCGCCGGCACCGCGGGCAGGCAGGGGCTGTATAACGGCAAGGGCGGCGATGGCGGCAAGGGCGGCGACGGGGCTTCGGATTATTACACCGAGGTGTTTGAGAAGAATGTGCCGCAGGGCACCGGCGGCGCGGGCGGCGATGGCGGCAAAGGCGCCGCTGGCGGGACCTATGGCGCGGGCGGCGATGGCGGGGACGGCGGCAATGGCGGCGGCGGCGCGACTGGCTATACCGGCACGGTTTTCGTTCCGGGCGGCCCAGGTAACACAGGCGGTCACCAGGTTGACGGCACGGCGTCTCAAAACGGCGGCACGGGTGGGCAGGCCGGTACGGCGGGCATGGGTGGCACTGGTGGCAGCGGCGGATATGGCGCCGGTGGCGGCGGCGGCGGGCAGGGCGGCGATGGCGGAGATGGCGGCCAGGGCGGCGAGGGCGGCGACGGCGGCGATTATTATGATCCGAATATCAACCCGACGACGGGCCATGACGGCGGCGCCGGTGCGATTGGCGCGGATGGCGGCAAGGGCGGCAATGCCGGGGCGGGCGGGTTCGGCGCGGGCGGCGGCGGCGGCGGCGCGGGCGGCAATGGCGGCGATGGCGGCGAAGGCGGCATGGGCGCGCCAGGCGGCGTGATATTTTCAACCACGAACGTGACCTACCTACCGCCGGGCAATGGCGGCGACGGTGGCGATGGCGGGAATGGTGGCGATGGCGGCAATGGCGGCAGCGGCGGCTTCGGCGGCGGCGGCGGGGCGGGTGGCGCCGCCGGCCAGGCGGGTGCTGGCGGCAGCGGCGGTGTGGCGGGCTATGACGACAACATGTTCGGCAAAACCGGGCAGAGCGGCAATGCCGGATCCGCGGGGCAAGCCGGCCAAGCCGGCGGCGCGGGCTTTGGCGCAGGCGCAGGCGGCAAGGACCGAGGCGGCGGCGGCCTAGGCGCCGGCGGCGATATTTTCGTCGCCTCCGGCGGGGTCCTGACCGTCGATGGCGGACTTTTGAATAACAACGGCCATGTGGCCGGCGGCTCGGGCGGGCATAAGGGCGCCGGGCTTGCCAAAGGTATTTTTCTGCAAGGCGATGAAACCATCACCCTCGCCGCCGCCGCAGGCAAAATGCTCACCGCAAAGGGCGTCATCGAGGACATGCACGACGCCAGCCACGGCGCCTCGGCCGGCACCGGTTCCATTGTCATCGATGGCCCCGGCGAGGTTAAACTGGATGCCAAAAACAGTTTCGTGGGCGGCATCACCATTCAATCTGGGACGCTGCAGCTGGCCGAAGCGGGTGCGGCGGGCGGCGGGCCCGTTGCGTTCGCCCACGGCGCGCAGGCCGCGCTGATCATCAGCGGCACCTCTCTCGCCAACGAGATCGAGGGTTTTTCGCCCGGTGATTCCATCAAGCTCACCGGTATTTCGTATAGCCCGCATGACCGGGTCACCGTCGGGTCCGCTGGAATCGTGACCATCGTGGCGGGCGGTGAAGCCTATCACCTCGACATCGCCGGCGCCTATGTAGGGGAGGATAATTTCAAGTTGTCAAAGGGTCTGACCCTGACTGAAACCTCCAAATCCTCGGCCGTTGCGCCGCTCACGCTCGATCACCCGGCGCAAATGACCATTCTGACGCCGTCCGCCACCGTCACCCTCTCCGGGACTTGTCTGCCGGCCCTGCGCGGCGCGCCTGGCGCCACCGCGTCGCCCATCCGCGCCATCGCCAGCGTATCGCTGCCGGACTTTGGGTGGCTGGAATCAAGACTGCTAGGACCCATCGAATTCGACTTCGTTATGGTGACGTTGCGCTAACAAGAATAGGACGGACTCCAACTCCAAAATGCGCCGCCCGTCGTCGTAAAACTCCTAGAAATGGTGAGGTAGAAAGACATAGATCGATCCTGCGGCGAACGGCTCCTATCGGGCAGGCGGAGATGGCTCGGGAAAGGCGAGGATGAGCGCAAAGTTGTCGATCCGCTTATGCTGCCTTTGACCGGTTATGCTCCAAATCTCAGCGCGTTCACCAGCAGGGTGAAGGCGGACGTTGGTTGCCGTCGGCTAGGGTAGTATAAATGATACCCTGGGTAGGGCGGACACCAATCGGAGAGGACACGGACCAACCTTCCATCGGTAAGATATGGCAGCACATCGTCCTCGGGCAGATAGGCCAAACCGGCGCCGGCGAGCGCGGCTTCGAGCATGGCGGCGCTGCCATTGAAAACCAGTAGCCCATCCACGCGAACCCGCAGCTCGCGCCGCCCCTTGGCGAATTCCCAGGCGTAAAGCCCGCCGTGCGTCGGCAGGCGTAAATTGATGCAGTTATGCGCTGTCAGCGCCTGCGGCGTTTTCGGCGGCGGCCGCGCCGCGAAATAGGACGGCGCGCCAACCACCGCGGAGCGCAAATCCGGCCCGATGCGCACCGCCACCATGTCCTGCGCGATCATTTCGCCGGCGCGTATCCCCGCATCGAAGCGCTCGGCGACGATGTCCGTCAGACCGTAATCGATCACGGCCTCCACCTTGATGTCCGGATATTTGGGCAAGAATTTTTCCAGCGCGGGGACCAGGACGGAGCGGACGGCGTGGTCATGCGTGGTGATCCGGATCGTCCCGGCTGGCTTATCCCGCAGCTCGCTCAGGGCGGCGATCTCGGCGGCGATTTCATCCAGCCGGGGCCCGGCGGCCCGCAGCAGACGCTCGCCCGCCTCGGTCGGCGCAACGCTGCGGGTGGTGCGGGTCAAAAGCCGCAGCCCGAGCCGAGCCTCCAGCCCGCGCACCGTCTGGCTTAGCGCGGATTGTGAAACCCCCAGCCCGGCCGCTGCGCGCGTAAAATTTTTTTCTCGCGCCACGGCCAGGAAGGCCACGATATCGTTCAGGTCGGCCCGTCTCATTCAGTAGCCCAGCTTATAGGTGCATGCGGGATTTTGCGCCTAAATTTTTGGGCCGTCACGGGTTACATCAGGCGCGCCAGGCTATCCTGGCCACTCTCATACATGGGAGACGCACATTATGGAGATCAAACGAGCCGGCGCGCAACCTTCCGGCAAAGGACCGGCCGACTGGTTCACCGGCACGGTGCGCATCGAGCCACTCTTCAGCCCCCCGGAGCCGGCGCGCGCCGGCGGCGCCCTGGTGACGTTCGAGCCAGGTGCCCGCACGGCCTGGCACACCCATCCGCTCGGCCAGACGCTGTTCGTGACGTCTGGCTGCGGCTGGGTGCAGCGCGATGGCGGACCCGTTGAGGAGATCCGCCCGGGCGACGTCATCTGGTTTCCGCCGGGCGAGAAACACTGGCACGGCGCCACCGCCACCACAGCCATGAGCCATATCGCGGTGCAGGAGAAACAGAACGGCTCCCCGGTCGATTGGCTGGAACATGTTTCGGACGAGCAATACGTCGAGGGGGGCGCGCGATAATGTCGATATCAACGAAATCCTGTACGGCCGACACGGCAGGAATACTGAGCGAAAGGACGGCGCCATGCCGCACGTGATCATCAAACTTCAGTCGGGCCGATCGGCCGCGCAAAAGACGCTTATCGCGCAGGAAATTACAAAAGCGCTAGTGGGTTCAAGAAAGCGGTCGCTTTTTTGAAAAAAAGTTCTGCAAAAAACTTTTAACATCCCGTGGCTGTTGAGCGGCCACAGTATGGCCGCTCAACAGCCGCGGGAAATCAAAAGTTTTTTGGTTACTTTTTTTCAAAAAAGTAACTGCTTCTTCGATGCCGGCCGCAACATAAACCGATTATACTCAAAGGAAAAACCATGAGCCCGTCTTACGATTTTACCGGCCAGGTGGCGCTCGTCACCGGTGCGGCCTCCGGCATGGGGCTCGCTACCGCGCGGGCCTTCGCGCAGTCAGGCGCCGCGGTGGTGCTCGCCAACCGCCATGAAGCCGCACTCGATGCCGTCACCGCCACGCTGGCCCGGGAAGGACACAAAGTTCTTGGCGTCACCACCGACGTTACCGACGAATCACAAGCTGCGCGCATGGTCGAGCGCACGGTGCAGACATTCGGCCGTCTCGACATGGCCTACAACAATGCCGGTATTCTGGGCCCGATGGGCGACGTGACCGATGAGACCGCGGTGGCGTTCGACGAAGTGAATGCCGTCAATCTGCGCGGCGTATGGACCTGCATGAAACACGAGCTTTTGCACATGCGCCGCCAGCGCAGCGGCGCGATCGTCAACTGCTCCTCGCTCGGCGGCCTGGTCGGGCTGGCGGGGCGCGCCGCCTATCATGCTAGCAAGCACGGCGTGATCGGCCTGACCAAAAGTGCTGCCCTGGACTATGCGGCAAAGGGCATTCGCATCAACGCGATTTGCCCGGGCTGCATCGATACGCCGATGGGCGATGCCATCGATCCCGCCGCGATGCGGGAGTTTTTACGCGATCAGCCGATCGGCCGCATGGGTACGGCCGAGGAAATCGCTGCGGCTGTGCTCTGGCTGTGCAGCCCGGGTGCAAACTTCGTGCTCGGCGTCGCACTTGCCGTCGATGGCGGTTTCACGGCGCATTGATGCCAACCCGTCCGGTTTCAACGGTGGCGGCGCGGACGATGGGCGGCTTTCTGGTGCTGCCGATCCTCGGCCTGCTGATGGCGTTCGCGTCGATTTCGACCGATTTCTATCTGCCGGCATTACCCGCCATGGCAGCTTCGCTTCATGAGAGCCCGGGTGCTGCCGCCTTCACCATCTCGGGCTACCTGATCGGCTTCAGTGTTGGCCAGTTGTTCTGGGGACCGTTGGGGGACCGCTACGGCCGCCGTGCGCCCATCGCGATCGGCCTGCTGCTCTTCATCCTCGGTTCCGCTGGCTGCGCCATGTCTTGCAGCGCACCGGCGATCATTTTCTGGCGCGTCGTGCAGGCGCTGGGGGCCTGCGCCAGTGTGGTGCTCGCGCGCGCGATCGTCCGGGATCTTTATGCCGGCGCCCAAGCGGCGCGAATGATGTCGAGCTTGATGACGGTGATGGCCATCGCCCCCTTGGTGGGTCCGGGACTGGGCGGGAAGATTTTTATTCATGCAGGCTGGCGCGCGATTTTTTGGACGCTGGTCGGAATCGGCGTATTGACCCTTGCCGCGCTGCTCGCTTTGCCCGACACGCTGCCGCCCGCGCGGCGTAATACCGAGCCTCTGGGCCGAGCCTTTGTGAGCTACAAAATTCTGCTCCGAAACCGCCGGCTTCTCGCTTACATGGGCACCGGCGGTTTTTACTACGCCGGCACCTTCGCGTATGTCGCCGGCTCACCGTTCGCTTATATCACCTACCATCATTTGCCGCCGCAGTTTTACGGCGTGCTGTTCGGTGCCGGCATCATCGGCATCATGGCCACAAATCTCATCAACCGGCAGTTCGTGCAGCATGTTGGCAGCGACAGGCTGATGATTTTTGGACTCATCGGTGCTGCGCTGGCTGGGACGATTCTGGCGTTCGATGCCTGGACCGATTGCGGCGGCCTGGCCGGCCTTGCGATACCTTTGTTCGTCTATGTTTCGGCGATGGGCTTTATCATCGCCAACGCCATCTCCGGCGCGCTGGCGAAGTCTCCGGAACGAACCGGTGTGGTCTCGGCGTTGGTCGGCTGCGTCCAATATGGCGGCGGAGTTCTTGGTTCCGCCTCGGTCGGCGCCTTTGCTGATGGCACGCCGTCGTCGATGGGGCTGGTCGTGGCCCTTTGTGCGGTTGGTGGTGTTCTATGTACGTTGCCGTTGTGGGCAGCGCCAAAGGAGCGAACAACCCGAACGTGGTGAGATTTATTTGAAATAGGGGATTCAAGCCAAACTCAAACTTGAAAATTACGAAAAGTGAAGCCGCGGCCGGCGCAATGGCGCGAGCATTCGCTAAACCTTTACCGGAATCTTTGCCCCGTGAACGGCCGCTTTACGGAAAACTAATTTGCCTCCGGAACGGCGGGGATGAGCGCAAAGCTGCCGGTCAGATAGCAACGTGCATGATTGTGAATCCAGCGTCGAACGCTGCCTAGACCTCCTTAGCCGAGTGCCATTGCCTTGGCCGTTGCTTCCGCCGCGGCAAAGCGCTTTGCAAGCATCGCCTCCATGCCCGACCTCACCCGCGCTAAAACTTCCGGCGGCGCCGTGTCGGGCCGGCCTGCATTGAAAGGTGGCGCCGGGGCGTATTCGATGCCGAGCTGGATAGCCTGCGCTGTGACGTCACCCGCAAGTTCGGCAGCGATCACAAGGGCGAAATCGATCCCGGCGGTCACACCACCGCCGGTGATGATGTTGCCGTCGCGAACCACGCGCGCATCGTCAATCTCGGCGCCAAATAACGGCAAAAGTTCTCGCCACGCCCAATGGCAGGCAGCTTTGCGTCCCCGCAACAGCCCCGCGGCAGCCAGAATGAGCGAGCCGGTGCAGACTGAGGTCAGATAGCGCGCACCGGCGGCAAGACGTCGGATTTCCGACATGAAGGCGGCGTCGTTCATGGCGTCGGTGACGGCAACGCCTCCGGGTGTGAACAGCAGATCGCACCGCTTAATGTCAGAGAGACGCTGCGTGCCAGCGAAGATAAGCCCGCCATCGGACTCAATGGAGCCGCCGGCGGCCGAAGCGACGATGGTTTTGACATTAGGCAACCGGCTGAACACCGTGTGCGGACCGGTAAAATCAAGCTGGGTTAATCCCGGAAAGATTGCCTCGACAATCACGAAAGGAATTTCGGCAGTATTGGCCATGATCGGCTCCATAAATTGACGGTCAACACATGCCTGACATAGCTTGTGGCTGAAATGACAATCTTCCCATGAATTCTGCCAAAAGTAAGCCGCTTGGCCTCTTGATATTCCCGGATTTCCAGCTGCTCGACGCAGCCGGGCCGATCGCGGCGTTCGAGATTGCCGGCCGGCTAGCCCATGGTGGTTACGCCTTGACCATCATTTCCGCGACCGGCGGCGACATCGCCAGCTCATCGGGCGTGCCGATGCGATCCGCAAGCTTCGACGGCACCGCAATCTTCGACACCCTGATCGTGGCCGGCGGAGATGGAACACAGCAAGCGGCGCTGGACCCGTTGGTAACGGCGTTCGTCCGTCATGCGGCAGCCTCCGCCCAGCGTGTGGCGAGCGTGTGCTCCGGCTCCTTCATCCTGGCCGAAGCCGGACTTTTGGATGGCAAGCGCGCAACAACCCATTGGAGCCGCACAGCGCAATTCGCGAAACGCTACCCCAAAATCCGCCTGGAGCCAGACCGTATTTTTACCAGGGACGGTTCCATCTGGACGTCGGCCGGAATCACCGCGGGGATCGACCTCTGCCTGGCACTGATTGCCGAGGATTTGGGTGAACCCATCGCCCGCCGGACCGCCCAGCAACTTGTCGTCTACCGGCAGCGGCCCGGGGGGCAATCACAATTCTCCGCGTTACTGGATATTGAACGGCCAGACGGCAGGTTTGGCCCCCTCCTCGGCTGGGCGCGCGAACGGCTTACGGAAAACCTTACCGTAGAGAAATTGGCAGAGCAGGCAGCGATGAGCCCACGCAATTTTGCCCGGCGGTTTCAAAGCGAGACCGGCATCACGCCGGCACGCGCCATCGAACGACTCCGCATCGAGGTTGCGCGCGACTTCGTTGAAAACACCACCGACACGATCGACCAGATCGCAACACGCGCCGGCTTCGGCGATGCAGAACGAATGCGCTGCGCATTCGTGCGAGCATTCGGCCAACCACCCCAGGCGTTACGGAGAACGGCTCGCGCTTGAGGCCTCCCCCCTATAACCTGCACCGTTCAGCCTTTAGGAACGTTGGCATCCAATTGAGTGAGTATTTGATAAGCCGTCGAAACACGCGCGGGAATCGGATAATTCTTGTTTGCAAGAAGCACGACTGCCAATCCGTCCGCCGCAATGAAAGCGACATAGGCGCCAAAGCCGTTCGTTGACCCGGTCTTGTCGAGCAGAACATCCATCCGCGGCGGCAATGGCGGCGAGATAGCCGTCACTGGATGCGGGTCCAGAATCACACCATAACTATTGCCGGCCTCGAGCGCTGATAGCGTCACCGGCAGGCGATACTGCTCCCACACCAAATCCTGTACCATGCCGCCGGAATTTGTCTGAAAATACCCTATATGCGTCGCCGTCGCCGCACGCTGCCAGGCGGTATCCACGCTGACATCGTCCATATTTATCGCTAGAAACCGCAGCAGGTCACCGGCGGTGATTCGCACGCCCCCTGTCTCCGGCGTCAATGGATCGAAGGTCATCCGGATCGGCGTGTCGTCATCCTCATACCCTTGCGCATAATTCCCCGCCTCGCTGGCCGGAATGCTCATAAAACTATGATGCAGCCCCAAGGCCGGGAACATCTGGTTTTGCAGCAGCGTCGCGTAATCCGCGTGCATGGTCTTAGCCGCAATAAAGCCCAGCAGCCCGATGCTCAGATTGGAATAGGTCCGCACCGTTCCAGGCGCGTAGGCCGGCTTCCAGTCCTTGTAATAGGCGATCAGCTTGGCATTGTTGTCGATCCCATCGAGAACTTGCAATGGCATGCCGCCCGGCGTGTATGTGCCGAGCTCGATCAGGCTCACCTTGTCGAAGGCGGTGCCGCGCAGTGATGGCAGATACTGGCTCGCCATGTCGGACAACGAAAGATCACCATCCAACTGCGCATACGAAGCCAGAGTCGCATTGAAGATTTTACTGATCGAACCGATCTCAAAAAGTGTATCGTGGGTAACGGGAAGGCCGGTGACTTTGGACACCACGCCGTATGTGAACACATACTCATGCCCGCTGGAGACGACCCCAACCGCCATTCCAGGGATGCCGTATTGCTTCATCAACGGCGTGATGGCCGCCGCGACGATGGCGCCGATCGTGGGCTTTGTATCCTCAGACGCAATGGCTTTGACCGGCGGCAGAATGGACAGGCCCAAGCACGCGATTACCGCGCTGGCAACATGAAGTCTCATAGTCGTTTTGTCTCCCATTCACCAATTGACATAAATAATATTCGTGCCGCTTTGGCTATCGGCCTATGGACGGCTGGGATAACCAGCTTGCCAAGACCGGACAAACGATAATATCTTTCAAGTCACATTAGAAAAATTAGGGTATGATGGATTGGCAGGATATTCCCCTGAACGCGCTGCGGGCCTTCGAGGCATCTGCCCGCCATTTAAGCTTCACCCGCGCCGCCACTGAATTATGCGTCACCCAGGCGGCGATCAGCCATCAGGTGAAGTCCCTCGAACAGCGTTTGGGTGTCGTCCTGTTTCGCCGTCTGCCACGCGCCCTGGCCCTCACCGACGAAGGCGCTGCTTTGCTGCCGGGCCTGAGCGAGTCCTTTGAGCGCATCGCCAATATGCTCGGCCAATTTGAAGGCGGCCATGCACGCGAAGTGCTGAACGTTGGCGTGGTTGGAACCTTCGCGGTGGGATGGCTGTTGCGAAGATTGCCGCTCTTTCGCGAAGCGCATCCATTTATCGATCTGCGTTTATCAACGCACAACAACCGCGTGGATATCGCCGCCGACGGCCTGGACTACGCAATTCGCTTCGGCGACGGCGCGTGGCACTCGACAGAGGCTGTCCCGCTCCTTGAAGCGCCGCTGACCGTGCTCTGCGCGCCTGAAATAGCACGCCGGCTCACCACGCCTCGCGATATCTACCATGAAGTTTTGCTCAGATCGTACCGCGCCACCGAATGGCCGGCCTGGTTCCACGCCGTCGGTCTCGCGCCGCCCGCGATCCGCGGGCCAGTGTTCGATGCGTCCGGCACGATGGTCGAAGCCGCGATGCTCGGTCTGGGCGTAGCGCTTGCACCAGCCGCGATGTTTCAACGTCACCTCGAAGCCGGCCGGCTCCGACAGCCGTTCGATATTACGATGTCGACCGGCCGATATTGGCTGACTTGGCTGAAGTCTAAATCCCCGACAACGGCCATGAAAAGCTTCCGTGTCTGGGTCGAGGCAATGCTGGACGTTGCAAGCCCTTTGGCATAATTAATTTGGCCTGACGTCGTGAGACCAGCCGATTGGTTGCGGCACCACTTGCGCGCAATCTGCCAACGCAGGGCAATGCAAATGTGTAACCTCTATTCACTTTCCAAAGGGCAGCAGGCAATTCGGGATCTGACCAAGGCGATGTGCGACGAAACAGGAAATCTACCGCCCATGCCAGGTATATTCCCTGACTATCCGGCTCCAATCGTCCGTAACCAGCCCGGCGGCCGCCAGCTCATGATGGCGCGATGGGGCATGCCATCGCCGTTGTTCGTTCTGCAGGGCAAGACGTACGACCCCAGCGTGACCAATATTCGAAATGTGTCATCCCCGCATTGGCGGCGCTGGCTTGGCGTTGCACATCGCTGCGTGGTGCCGTTCACATCCTTTGCGGAACCAGAGCCTCGTCCACTTGCCAACGGCAAAAAGCCGCCGGTTTGGTTTGCACTCGATGAGACCCGTCCCCTCGCCCGCTTTGCCGGCTTTTGGACCCAATGGACGTCGGTGAGAAAGGTCAAGGGAGGCGAGGTAACAGCAAATATTTTTGCTTTCCTGACGACCGAGCCAAACAAGGAAGTCGCCGAAATTCATCCGAAGGCCATGCCGGTGATTTTAACCTCAACTGAAGAGATCGATGTTTGGATGACCGCGCCAATCGATGAGGCGCTAAAATATCAAAGGCCGCTTCCAGACGGCACGCTCAAAATTGTCGCCCGCGGTGAAAAGGCAAACGTAGGTGCTCTCCTTCTCTGACCTCGCCCGGTCACCGGCCGATTTCGACATTCGCAAGCGTGGAAACACCTATGCAAGCATCTCATGGCTCGACGCAATTTTCAGCCATAAGACGGTCTCGCGGCGCGAGACCAACCCGCTAGGGTTCCTTGGTCTATTGGAGACCGTATCGAAAAAGCAACACATTAAAAGGTGAGGTTTTGGCTAATGTTTTGGCTAATGTCCTCTCTGCCCAAGACGGCCAATGATTTGGCTAATGCTTTGAAAATTTAGTTGACGTTCGGCGGCGTTGGGAATGACGCTCGTGCGCCATGAACCAAAAACCGCTCCCGCCCGAGCAAGAGATTAAGGACCGTGCAAAGCAACTCCGCGCGCTTTGGATGCGGGGACAAAAAATCCGGCCGTTCCTCAGAAAGCAAGCGCCCCTGTTTCGTCAGTTGCTTCACGAAGAACGGTCATGGGCCGGTCTGGCGCTCGCCATGACCAAAGCCGGCATCACGTACGAGACAAAGAAACCCTGGACCGCAGATTCTTTATTACAGGCTTTCTCTCGCGCGCAACGCCCCCTCAACGGGCACGCCCGGCGAAAAGAATCTGGGCCAAACCCAGCCGATGTCAAACCCGCGTTGCACGTGGTGACATCGGCACCCGCCCCGGTTTCCTCGGCTCACATTGCAAAGCCGGCCGAAGCCGGGTCCACAAACGAGCCCGCAAGGTCGGCGCCAAGATTCAAGCCGGTCTCTATCAAACCATTTGAACCGCGGCCCCAGCCAACGCAGGCGGAATTAGCCGAGATCGAGCAAAACCGGCGGCTTACATTCGGCCGGTCATAACCACGGAGGGCAACCAAAATGGCAGAGCTGACACTCGTTCCACCCGAGCCCAAGACCACCAAAACGGGGGGCGCCACACCCTACAAAGGCACCAGCCATCGTTTCCTCGGAAACACCCCACCGCTTGGCGCGCAGCGGGCGCATCAGGAACCTGAGCCGGAAATTCAAACCGGCATCAACCTAGCCGGCAAGACAAAGATCGTCTTCGCGGCCGGCCTCGGCTAAACCGGCAAAACCACCTTGCTGAGATGGATCACCGAAATGTCGATCCTCAACGGCGGCAGTCCGATCCTGGCCGATGTAGACCCCAGCAACGCCGCCTTCTCCCGCTACTTCGCAGATGTGGCGCGCCCGGACACGGAAACGCCAGCCGGCGTCGTCACCTCGCTCCAGGATTTGATCGAGCACTGCATCATCGAACAGCAATCCGCGATTATCGACCTTGGCGGCGGCGACACCACCCTGCGCACACTCGCCACCGAAATGCCCGGCCTGGCGGAGCACATCGAGGCATCTGGCCTGTCCCCCGTCGTCTTCCACCTCATCGGCATCCAGCCGGAAGATCTGGAACCCACCACCACCCTGACAATGCGCAAAAAGCCGCGTCTCCAGCACCGTGTCTGTGAGATCACCCGGCAGCGGCCATGTCAGCCCCGCCACATGCGCGCGCTTCAGACTGTCCTGAATCTCTGAGGGTTCAACGAGGTCCCATCGCGGCACAAAGGTCTGAACTCCCAGATGCGGGACGTCGTTGAAGCCGGATTGAACGAAGCCGCGGTCAGCCAGCACGTCTATGGGGTTTAGACGACGGCGATGTTCCGCCTGCGACACTTGGCGTTTGTGTAAGGCTGTTTTTGGAGGCCGCATCAGGTGCTGAAAGTGCGGCCACAATTCGATAGAATGACGTGTCCGGCAGCAAGCTCATCGAAACATTAATCCGATGCTGGTTGCGGAACCTCAGTCTTGACGATTTTAGCAAAAGCATAGCTTTGGCAACGATATTGCTGCAGCAGACCAGTAATAATGATGCGAAGTTACGCCGGCGGTCATGAGCTGTCACACCATGGTGGTGATACCAGCGGACGAGTTCGACCGAATATCGCAACTTCCGTCATCGGCCCGCCGCAACAAGGGCACAGATCCAGAGATTGACCTGTCAGCATGGCGTATCGCTCGCGATAATTGGTCACTTCGGGCTCGACGACAGGCGCGGGCACGCCGAGCAATGTGCGGATGGTGGCAATCCGGGCAGAACGATGAACGTTAGCCAGGAAGCCAAAGTGGCGAATTCTGCGAAAGCCGTCCGGTAGAACATGCAGTAAGAATCGGCGGATGAACTCATTACCGTCGAGCGTCATCACCTTTGGTTTTTCGGGTTGCCGGTAGTCTTTCCAACGGAACCTGACCTGCCCATCGTCAAGCCCGATCAGGCGACTATTGGCGATGGCGACCCGGTGAGTGTAGCGGCCAAGATAGTCAAGAACCTGCTGCGGCCCACCGAAAGGTCGTTTGGCATAGACGACCCAGTCGATTTGTCGCAGTTGCTGCCGTCGTGCAGCGAACGCCGCCGGTTCGGCGAGTTGGCCGAGCTCTCCGAAGAATTGTAATTCACCGGCATTGAAAGCAATTTGCAGCTTCTCTAGAAATAATCGACGGTAAAGCCGAGAGAGCACGCGCACCGACAGGAAGAACCCGGGCCGGCAGGCGATCCAGCTTCCATCTGGCGTGAGGCCCCCGCCTGGCACGATGCAATGCACATGCGGATGATGGAACAGATTTTGCCCCCAGGTATGGAGCACCGCAATCATTCCCGTCTCGGCGCCGAGATGCTTCGGATCAGCACCGATGGTGCGCACCGTCTCCGCGGCCGCCTTGAACAGGATGTCGTAGACCACCGCCTTGTTCTGCAGGGCAATGACGGCGATCTGCGCCGGCATCGTGAACACAACGTGGAAGTACGGGACCGGCAGCAATTCCGCCTGCCGGTCGAGGAGCCATTGGGCCCGAGCCAGGCCCTGGCATTTTGGGCAGTGTCTGTTTCTGCAAGAGTTGTAGGCGATGCGTGTCTTGCCGCAATCGGCACACTGCTCGACATGGCCGCCGGGGACCGCCGTTCGACAAGCCTCGATCGCGCCCATCACACGGCGCTGGCCGTTTGAAAGGGTCTGCGCATGTTTGGTGCGATAGGCATCGCCGAGGCTGCGGAAAATATCCGCCACCTCGACCATGGGCTTCATGGCGCAGCCTCAGTGGGGCGGCGTCACCGTGAGGTTGAGATGATCCAGCGGATTGCTGACGCGCGAGATCAGGTTGGTCGCGACCTGCGTGTAGCGTGCCGTCGTCGACAGTCTCGCATGGCCCAACAAGACTTGGATAATGCGGACGTCGGTGCNNGCGGCTTGCCGGCAGGCTTCCTGCAAAGTGGCAACGCTGACCGGTTCGGTTGGCTCGCGCCCTGGAAACAGCCATCGGCCCGGCCGCGCAAGCCGCCAATAGGTGCGCAAGATCTGCAGGAGTTGCGCCGACAGCCCAACATAGCGGTCCTTGCCGCCTTTGCCGTGCTCGATGCGGATCAGCATCCGGCTGCTGTCGATGGAGGTGGTCTGCAGACGCACGACCTCGCCAACCCGCATCCCGGCGCCGTAGGCCGTGGTCAGCGCGACCCGGTTGCGCAGGCCGGGAACCGCCTCGAGGAACTGCACGATCTCCTCGCCGCTCAGCACCACCGGCAGCCGCTGCGGCTCACGGGCGGCCACAATCCGCTCGAATGCATCAGCCCGGCCCATGGTCACACCAAAGAAAAAACGTAGGGCACAGACGTTTTGGTTGATGTGCGACCAAGATCGCTTTTGCCCAATCAGGTAAAGCTGATAGACACGCACGTCCTCCAAACCCAGCCGATCAGGCGAGCGGTTGAAATGGCGGCCAAATTTGGCGACGGCGTAAACGTAGGACTGCTGGGTCGCCGGCGAGAGGTTGCGGACGGTCATGTCCTCGATCATACGTCGACGAAGAGGGCTGATCTCGGTCATCTGGGGGCTCCTGTTTGTTGAGGTTGGGTCAGCAACCAAAACTTCTCAGACAGGAGACCATCTGGGGAAGACCAAAATCGCCACCCCTTCAACGTCAGACAAAGACCCTTACCGCGTAGCGGTTTCGTTCAATCCGCA